>CAMOOV010000101.1 GCA_946621745.1 uncultured Ruminococcus sp. | reverse complement strand
GGAGCCTGCAAAATCGTGGAAGCCGAGCGTCGAGAGCCAGCCGCCGCCCCAGATCCAGTGTGCTTCGATCGGATAGACCAGCGCGCTGATGACGCCGGAGTAAATGCAGTACGAGAGGAACTTACAGCGCTCTGCCATTGCGCCGGAAACGATCGTCGCGGCCGTCGCGCAGAATACCAGATTGAACACGAAATTCGACCAGTCAAAGCTTTCGTATGCGGTGAACACATCGAAGCCCGGTTTGCCGATCAGTCCGACCAGATCCTCACCCATGAACAGCCCGAAGCCGATCAGAATGAACATCGGCGTACCGATGCAGAAATCCATGAGGTTTTTCATGATAATATTGGCGGCATTCTTGGCGCGGGTAAAGCCCGTTTCGACCATTGCAAAGCCCGCCTGCATGAAGAATACGAGCGCGGCGCCGATCAGAAACCAGATCGCAAAGACTTCGTTGTCAACCGCCTGTAAAATGTCATTTGTCATCGTAATCTCTCCTTTTTGCGGAACAAAAAAGGGGTACATGAGCTGAGAAAATCAGCATCATGCACCCCATTGTGCGTTCCGATCAAATTTACAAAGCGCTTTGGAAAAACAAAAAAGGCTGCGGAGTTTTGTTCTCTCCGCAGCCCCTTTGCTGTTCTGCCTGTATTATAGCACATTGTGAAAGTTTTGTCAAGTGCTTTTTTGCATTTTGGTATGCAGTATAATTTTATGCGCAAAATATGCACAATTTTCAGCATCCGGCGGGCTTTGTGCGGTGTTGCCTTAATCGGTACAGCAGTTTTATAGTGTCAACACGCTCTGGCAAATTCGAGCCGGGCACTGTCCGGTGATGCAGTGAATATTTCCGCCGCCGAGCAGGATCGCCCGCGCAGCAATCGGAACGACCTCACGCGACGGAAAGCATCCCCGCAGGATCTCTACAGCCTGTGCATCATCGCCTGCATATTCCCCGCCGAACTGCGGCACCAGAACGCAGTCATTCCCGATGTAGAAATTGACATAGGATGCGGCAAGGCGTTCGCCCGGTTCGCGGGTGTCCTCGCCTTCGGCAAAGACATAGCCCTCGCATTCCTCCGCCGTCACGCAGACCGGCTTATGCGGCACCGGCAGCTTTGTGACCGTGAGCTTTCTGCCGCGGGCATCGGTCTCCCGCTCCAACACGGCGAGATCTGCGCGGGACATTTCATACTGCGGATCTGCCGGATCGTCACACCATGCCAGAACGACACTGCCCGGCGCGGTGAATGCCGCAATATTGTCGATATGCTCATTCGTTTCGTCATTGTAAATGCCGTAGGGGATCCAGATGACCTTTTCGGCACCGAGATATTCCAGCAGCTTCGCGGTGATCTCATCCTTCGTCATCTGCGGATTGCGCCCGCCGCTCAGCAGGCAGGCTTCCGTGACGAGAACGGTGCCTTCGCCGTCGCAGTGGATCGCGCCGCCCTCCAGCACGAACGGCCGCGCATTATAGCAGGGGAGGCCGAGCGCTTTGCAGACCTCGTCCGCACACCGGTCATCCTGCTGATAATCGGGATAGAGCCCGTCGAAATCGCCGCCCCATGCGTTGAACTGCCACGAGATGCCGCGCACCTCGCCCGCAGCATTGCGGACAAAGGTCGGGGCGACATCCCGTGCCCATGCATCGTCGGTCTCAATGCGCAGCAGCCGGACGCGCTCCGGCAGCATCTCTTTTGCGATCGCTTCCGTGCGTTCACTGACGAGCATATAGACCTGCTCGCACTGCGCCAAGCGTGCGGCGATCTCCGTAAAGGCGCGGCGTGCATCCTTCGCGCCGTATGCCCATGAGCCGGGGCGCTCCGGAAAGATCATGACCGTGCCGTGATGCGGCTCAAATTCTGCCGGCATATGAAAGCCGTCCTGTCTGGGTGTTGTCATTTCTGTACGCCCTCCTCAAACTGCGGTGTGACCGGCCTTGCGAATCCGCCCTTTGCCGTCAGCGTCAGGCGGAAAACCGCCGCGCCGGTCTCATCGGTACCGTCTGTATATCCGGCGAGAACGGCGGGCTTTGAGAGCAGTCCGTCCATCGTTGCGGCATACACCGCCTGTACGGAATCCGGCAGCTCCGCCGTGACCGTTTCGCCGTTTCCGATGCGGATGCCGATCCGGTCAAGCAGATCAACGGTGACGGTCGGCACCGGAAATCCGCTTGCGGTGAGCTTTGCATTTTCCGGCAGATGCTCCGGGCCGGACAGATATTCCTGCTGTGCCGCATCCGGAATGATCCAGAACGGCACCAGTGCGCCTCCGAATTTTTTTCTGCGTGTAATGATGAGCTTCATGTCCACAGCTCCGTTATAAACATCGGTGTGGAGACTTCGGATTTTTCATAGCCGCAGCGCTCATAGAATCCGATCTCCTTGTTATAGGCGATGACGACGATCCGCAGATAGTCCTTGTAATGCGCATGGATCCGCTGCATCAGCTCCTTGCCGATGCCGATATGCTGATACTCCGGCCGGAGCAGGAGATAGTGAACATATGCATTCATGATGCCGTCATCCATTGCGCAGACCATGCCGGCAAGCGTATCGCCGTCCCATGCGGAATAGACCGTCTGAAAGCCCTGCATCGCCTTTTGCAGCTTCTCCGGAAAATGGCCGGATGACCAATCGACCGAGAGAAAGAGCGATTCCAGATCCTTTGCGGAAAAGTCGTGCGTGTCCTTGTAGGTGATGTTCATGACAGCCTCCCTTTGAAATCTGCATAGCCGAATGACCGGATGATCTCGCAGTCACCGTTTTCATGCTGCACGGCGATCGCGGGCAGCGGCATACCGTTGAAGGTATTGTTCTTGACCATCGAATAGATCGCCATATCGCTGAAGGTCAGGCGTTCGCCGATCTGTAATTCATGATCGAAGCTGTAATCGCCGATGATATCGCCCGCGAGACAGGTGCGGGACGAGAGCCGGTATGCATAGGGCTTTTCGCCCCATTCGCCGGCATTCAGCAGCGGCGGGCGGTAGGGCATTTCCAGCACATCCGGCATATGGCACGCCGCCGATGCATCGAGGATCAGGATGCGGATGCCGTTCTCAACGATATCCATGATCTCCGTATCGAGCCAGCCGGCATTCAGCGCGATCGCCTCACCGGGTTCAAGATAGACCGTCACGCCGTACTGCTCCCGGATGCGCCTGACCAGCGCGATCAGCGCCGGAACATCGTAATCCGCGCGGGTGATATGATGCCCGCCGCCGAGATTCAGCCATTTCATCTGCGGCAGATATTCCCCGAATTTTTCCTCAAAGGCCGCAAATGTCGTGATGAGGTCATCGGCATTCTGCTCGCAGAGCGTGTGGAAATGCAGCCCCTCCACGCCGCGGAGCAGCTCCGGACGAAAATTCGCCTTTGTCACGCCGAGCCGCGAGCCGGGCGCGCAGGGATCATAGATCGCGTGATCGCCCTGCGTGGAGCATTCCGGATTGACGCGGATGCCGACGCTGACGCCGGCCTGCTCCCAGACGGGACGGTATTTTTCAAGCTGACTGAAGGAGTTGAAGCTGATGTGATCGCAGATGCGGCAAAGCTCCGCAAATTCCGCGGGATCGTATGCCGGCGAGAACACATGGTTTTCCTTCCGGAATTCCTCTGCGCCGAGGCGTGCTTCATAGAGTCCGCTTGCCGTTGTGCCGCTGATATATTCCGCGATCAGCGGATAGACCGCAAAGCAGGAAAAAGCCTTCTGCGCCAGCAGGATATGTGCGCCGCTCTCCTGCTCCACATGACGCAAAAGCTCCAGATTGCTCCGGAGCTTTGCCTCGTCAATGATATAGCAGGGTGTCGGCAGATCTGCCCGCCGCATCATTCCACCGTCTGCGGGTTCTCATCGACAACCCACGGCAGGCCCCATTTGTTCAGCATATCCATGAACGGATCCGGATCGAATTCCTCGATCGTCCGCGCACCGGCATTGCGCCATGTGCCGTCCGCGACGAGCGCCGCACCGATCATTGCCGGAACGCCGGTCGTATAGGAGATCGCCTGCGAGCCAAGCTCTTTGTAGCATTCCTGATGATCGCAGACGTTGTAAATGTAGATCGTTTTTTCCTTGCCGTCCTTGATACCGGTGAAGATGCAGCCGATATTCGTCTTGCCGACGGTGCGCGGGCCGAGCGATGCCGGATCGGGCAGCAGCGCCTTGAGGAACTGGATCGGAACGATCTCGGTGCCGTTGAAATTGATCGGTGTGGTCGAGAGCATACCGACATTTTCCAGACACTTCATATGCGTGAGATAGCTCTGGCCGAAGGTCATGAAGAAGCGGATGCGCTTGACATTCGGGATATTCTTTGCGAGGGATTCGATCTCCTCATGGTGCAGCAGATACATATCCTTCTGACCGACCTGCGGGAAATCGTAGACGCGCTTGATCTCCATCGGCTTTGTCTCGACCCAGTGACCGTTCTCCCAGTAGGAGCCGTTTGCGGAGACCTCGCGGAGATTGATCTCCGGATTGAAATTCGTCGCGAACGGATAGCCGTGGTCGCCGCCGTTGCAGTCGAGAATGTCGATATAGTGGATCTCGTCGAAGTAATGCTTGAGCGCATAGGCTGTGAATACCGATGTGACGCCGGGATCGAAGCCGGAGCCGCAGAGGGCTGTCAGACCGGCCGCCTTGAATTTCTCGTCATATGCCCACTGCCACGAATAATCGAAATATGCCGTGAAGCCAAGCTCCCTGCACCGCTTTTCGTAGACCGCACGCCATGCGGGATCGTCGGTATCCTCCGGCTCATAGTTCGCCGTGTCGATATAATGCACGCCGCCCTCGAGACAGGCCTGCATGATCGTGAGATCCTGATAGGGGAGTGCGAGGTTCAGCACGGCATCTGGCTTGTATGCCTTGATGAGTGCGAGGACAGCGTCCTTGTTGTCGGCATCGAGCGCCGCCGTCGTGATGACGGTTTTGGTCTTGCCCTCCGCTTCGATCTTTGCTTTCAGCGCATCGCATTTCGAGACGGTGCGGCTGGCAATGCAGATCTCGCTGAATACTGCGTCATTCTGACAGCATTTCTGAATGGCGACGGATGCAACACCGCCGCAGCCGATGATTAAAACTCTGCTCATTGTGATCGTTCCTCCTGTATGTGTCTGCTGCGCAGACAGATTGATAACCGGAATCGGTTATGATGCTTCACGCGCAATCAGCGTCAGATACGCAAGTGCTTCGTAGACCTGCCGTGCATCGGTACCGAAAATGTTGACAGTCAGCAGCTCGCCGGCGCAGATACAGCCCGCGCAGATATGCGAAACAGTCTGCCCTTCCTCCTGATAATTTCTCCCGCGGATCAGTACGGTGCATCCGGGAACAGTCAGCTCCGGAATGTTGATGACCGTGCTGTTTTCCGGTGCAGTCTTTGCAAAGACCGTTTCCATGACGGATGCCGGAGCGGGGACGCCCGCTTTCTCCGCATGAAACGCGGTCAGCCGGAAGGTCAGATCACTGTCTGCCGGATAAAACAGATTCTGGTCAGATTCCGCGTCATATTCATGTGTCCAGTATGCCGGAAACGCGGCTGTCCAATGAAACGGCAGACGGTAACGCCGGATCTCCATTGCTTATTCCTCTGCTGCGGGCTCCGGCTCCAGCATGAGCTGTACCAGACAGCAGATTTTCCCGCCGGAAACAAAGCACATATTGTAAAGTCCTTCGCCCATTTCCTGATGCACATAGAAGCTTGTCAGCAAACCATTATTCTCCGCATCCGGCTTCAGGCCGGCTGCTGCATTCGGATAGGCTTCCGCTTCACTGATTTTGATGAGATCCGCTTCAGTCATCGCAGCATAATCCGTATCCGGCTGATTCTTCACCACATAAAGACTCACTTCCTGACCGCAGTCTGCATAGACCTCGATCCACTCATTCAGATAATAGGTGCTGTAAAGTCCATCGGTCTTCCAGCCGTCCTTCATCAGCTCGTCGATTGCCGGATAATCGTGATGTCCGGAGCCGGTCGTCAGAATCAGTCCTTTGAGCGTGAGAGCATCCTGTTCGGCAGCCTTCTGCAAAACGCCGCATTTGCTGCCGTCCGTGATGACCGCCGGCTGCTGCGCCGTACTGCCGTTATTTGCAGGGGCGGCGTCCCCTGCCGCGCTGCTCTGTGCAGCCGGTGCGCCGCCGTCATTGCCTGTGCTGCCGGAACCGCCGCAGCCCGTCAGCGCTGCCGCCGTGACAAGTGCAAGGAAAAATGCTGCCGTGCGTTTCATTTCGTCTACCTCCTTTATGACTGAAAGCGCATTGCTTCCGGAAAGGCGCCGTTCTCTGCATCCCGGTGAATGCCCCGGCGATAAGCTGCCGCTTCCGCAATTTTAACGGCACGGACATACATCGCCATGTCTTATTTCTTCCGCTCCTCTGCGTCCTCCATGAGATCCTCGACATACTTCGGCAGCATGAATGCGCCGGTGTGCAGATTCGTCGTGTAGTACCATGTCTGGATGCCGCGCTTCTTCCAGCGCTTTGCATCAAAATCGCGCAGCGGGTGGTATTTCTTGGACGCGAATCCAAAGAGCCAGTAGCCCGCCGGACAGGTCGGGATATGCGCCTGATAGACGCGGCAGATCGGGAAAACGCGGTAGGCCTTCTTGTGCATCGCCTGACACGCATCCTCGTCCTCATCGTAGAACGGGCTGCCGTGCTGATAGACCATGATGCCGTCATCCTTGAGCGCCTTATAGCAAAGGCCGTAGAATTCCTTTGTGAACAGGCCGGCGGTATGGCCGAAGGGATCGGTCGCATCGTTGATGATGAGATCATATTCGCCGTGGCGGGTGCGCAGGGCGCGCAGGCCGTCCTGATTGTAGATCGTCACTCTGGGATCCTCAAGTCCCTTCGCGTTGTCGGGGAAATATTCGCGGCAGACATCGACGAACAGCTCATCCGGCTCAATGACATCAATCGTCTTGATCTCGTCATAGTGCGACAGCTCACGCGCAACGCCGCCGTCGCCGCCGCCGATCACCAGAACGTGCTTCACATCCGGATGCACGCTCATCGGCACATGAACGATCATTTCATCATAGATGAACTCGTCCTTTTCGGAGAAGATGACACTGCCGTTCGAGACGAGAAAGCGTCCGAATTCCGCAGAATCAAAGACATCAATGCGCTGGAAATCGCTCTGTCCGCTGTAGAGCTGTTTTTCGCAGCGGATCGAGGCCTTGACATTGTCCGTGTGCATTTCGGAAAACCAGAATTCCATTTCTGTTCCTCCTGTATTCAGTGATTGTCTGATGCTTCCTTCAGCATCTGAGCGCGTTCCGCATCAGAGAAAACATCCCGCGGGATGATCTTTTCTGCGATTTGCTCCGGTGTCATATCCGGATGCGGCTGCGCGAGCGCGGTTTGCAGCGCTGCGAGAAAGGTCTGATACATCTGACCGTGCAGATCAGACGGCAGATCCATTTTCGGGAGAGCTGTTTTCACCGGCGGGATCGGCTTCCGTTTCTTTCTGAAAAACATCTTGCTGTCTCATTCCTCATTTGATTTTTTGACCAGATAGGAGATCAGGTAGATCCCGTAGAAGATCCAGATGATCCATGTCCATGCCCAGCCGTCGGTTGCGAGGCTGAGGATCAGGTAGATTGCCGCAGCCGCGGCAGCGATCATGGCTTGTTTCATTTCCGGCACCTCCCTGTGTACGGATATCGGGATCACTGCGCCGTTCCTTTCACTTGACAGTATTGGGAATCAGCACGGCGGTCGGTTTGTTTTCCTGAAACAGAACGCGGAACGAATCCCCCAGTTCAAGCACCAGCGCACAGGCAGCGGGAATGCAGTTTTCCTTTTCCAGCACCCCGTTATCATCCGCACTGAAAATGACTGCGATACTTGTAATGGTGTTTTCTTCGGGATCTTTTTCAAATGTGATGACAGCGCTGTCGGTTTTGACTTCGATGCGGGTGACTTTCTGATCTTTTCTGTTTTTCTGAATGCGCTTTGCAAGATTCCCGACAAAAGCTGTATCCAGGAAAGGCTGAGCCGTTTCCCGAACGATGGCCAATTCCTTCTGATATTGGCGTTTCTTTGCCTCGTCGTCCAAGCTATTCAGCCAAGCCACGATGCCGAGAAATGTTAAGCAAGATAACAAAATTGCGCCAATCACCTCCAAGTTGTCATTGGCAGTGGCCGGCTGCTGCTGTGCGGTGACCTCTGTCAGCAGCATGATGACGGACATAACCATAAACATCCCCCGCTTTCTGTCAGATCATTTCCTGTCTCTGCGGCATTCAGCGCAGCACATTCAGATGCTCAATCTCGGGATCTTCCGTTCCCTGCATGGAGCAGCCCTTTTCCTTTGCATAGCGGATATAGTTGATGATATCGTCTGTGATGATCTCGCCGGGGGCAAGGATCGGGATGCCGGGCGGATAGCACATGACAAATTCCGAGCAGATGCGGCCGCTGGTCTGTTCGAGCGGGAGCATCTCCTTATCGGCATAGAACGCCTCCTGCGGCGTGGCAACGACCTTCGGCGCAATATACTCCTGCGAGAGCATACCGGTCGTATCGCAGGAATAGAGCCGCTTGATATCGGCAAGCGCACCGACCAGCCGTTCGATATCCTGAATGCGGTCGCCGATTGAGATATAGGCGAGGATATTGCCGATATCGCCGAATTCGATCTGGATATCGTATTCGTCGCGCAGCAGATCATAGACCTCGATCCCGGCAAGGCCGATATCGCGGGTGTAGACCGAGAGCTTTGTGACATCATAGCCGACGCAGCTTGTCCCGTTGCAGAGCTCGGTGCTGTATGCATAATAGCCGCCGATCTCGTTGATCTCACTGCGGGCATATTCCGCGATCTGGATGACCTTTGAGAAGGATTCGCTGCCGCGGAGCGCCAGATTCCGGCGCGAGATATCAAGACTGGAGATCAGCAGATAGGAAGCGCTCGTGGTCTGCGTCAGATTGATGATCAGGCGGACATAATCGGCATTGACGCCCTCATTGAGCAGCAGCAGCGAGCTTTGCGTCAGGCTGCCGCCGGATTTGTGCATGGAGACTGCCGCCATATCCGCACCGGCCGCCATCGCCGAGACCGGCAGTGCATCGTTGAAATAGAAATGCGTGCCGTGCGCTTCGTCCGCAAGCACGAGCATTCCGTGAGAATGCGCGAGCCGGACGATATTGCGGATATCGGAGCAGATGCCGTAATAGGTCGGATTATTGACGAGAACGGCGACGGCATCGGGGTTTTCCTCGATCGCCTTTTCGACCTGCGAAAGCTCCATGCCGAGCGAGATGCCGATATGCGGTTCGACATCGGGATTGACATAGACGGGGATCGCGCCGCAGAGCACGAGCGCATTGATGACGCTCTTGTGGACATTGCGCGGAACGATCAGCTTTTGTCCGGCCTTGCAGGCGGAGAGGATCATGCTCTGGACAGCGGAGGTCGTTCCGCCGACCATGAAGAATGCGTGAGCGGCACCGAATGCATCCGCGGCGAGCTCCTCGGCATCGCGGATGACGGAGACAGGGTGACAGAGATTGTCGAGCGGCTTCATGGAGTTGACATCAATGCCGACGCACTGCTCACCGAGGAGCTTGACAAGCTCCGGATTGCCCCTGCCGCGCTTATGGCCGGGTACATCAAAGGGAACAACGCGCTGTCTGCGGAGCCGTTCCAGCGCCTCATAGACGGGCGCACGCTTTTGCTGTTCGAGGTTCATGGTTCAGACCGTTCCTTATTCTGTATTCGCGGCGGGTTCTGCGTTCCGCCGGTATCATATGCAGATAATAGAAAAAGCATCCTGCACGAAGCCATCGTACCAAGGCAGGCGGCGGTGCGGCCTGCGGCGAAATAGGATGATTCAGAGCAGATTGCCTTTCAAATTCTTATGCTATATTATACCACAGCGCGGGCGGACTGTCAAGGGATTCGGGACATTTTGCAGGATGCCGGTCTTGCAATTTCCTATAAAATAGTTTATAATATGTATAATTATGCGGCGGCGGAAGAACATTGGGATGAAATCCAATTCACTTGATCGCCGGATATTCGCTTTTGGGGTTCCGCTGGGTGCGAGGGGGAACCACAAGAGAGGGAAGAGACAATCCGGCGCCGGGCACTGCCCGGTCTCCCCTTTTTTAAGGTTCCCCCTCGCGCTCCCCTTCCTTATCTCTCCTCTCTCCATGTTCCGTCAGATTTATCCTGACTGTTTTAAGGCAACACCGCACAAAGCGCGCCTGACGACCGGAGCCCGGCTGGCAGCTTGGCGGCACATCTGCTTGCATCTTTTCCGTCATCTTGCACAGAAATTCCTTG
>CAMOOV010000100.1 GCA_946621745.1 uncultured Ruminococcus sp. | reverse complement strand
GCGTATTCGTCATTTCCAGCTCGGCCGCCTTTTCGTTCATCAGGTCGGCGAAATGATCCTGTGTGCCGCCGAAATGCTCCGCGAGCATATAGGCTGCTTCCACGGAGGATGTCAGCATCATCGCATACATCAGCTCCTCGGCCGTCAGCGTATCGCCCGCCTCGATATTGGCATAGCGAAGGTCTTCGGGATATTCATCCTTTTTGAAGACATCGTACATCTCCTCGCCCGCCGTGATATTGACCGCCGTCAGATCGGGGCAGTTTTCCAGCACAATCACGGCCGTCATGATCTGCACGAGCTGACCGGGCATCTGCTTCAGATCGGCACTCTTTTCATAGACGATCTGCCCGACATCCAGGTTCATCAGCACGGCAGATTCACTCTGGATCGTGGTACTCGGCGTAAATAACAGTGCCTCAGCCTTCATCGGGACAATCTGGCCGATCAGAGCCGCCGCGCCCGTGACCGCAGCACAAAGAAATGATATGATTCGTTTCCGCATAGTTCCATCTCCTGCAATTTTGATCCGTAGTCCGTCCGGACACGATTACTATTATTATAACAGATAATCCGCAAAAATGGAATACCTTTTTTGAATTTTTTGCGGAAAATTTAAGAAACAACTGTTTTCGCGCAGGATTTCGCCTGTATTCCCGGCGTATTCGGTATCACGGGCGGACATTTCATACGAAAAACCGTTGCAATTTTATGAAAATCGTGTTATAATAGACCATATAGCGCGATTGCCGTTCAGGGCAGCCGCCTGTATGGAACATACCGTCCGCACCCGTACTGCGGAGGAAGGAGCGTTCAGGATGAAATGTCCGTGTCAGCAGCAGCAGAGCGACCTCTCGCTGCTTCAGCCTGTCCTGCAGAAATATGCGTCCGTCAAGGGCAGCCTTATCACAATTTTGCAGCAGGCACAGGAAATCTACGGCTATCTGCCGACCGATGTGCTGTATCACATCGCCGAGCAGACCGGCAGCACACCGGCGCGTGTGCTCGGTACTGCGACATTCTATACACAATTCCGCTTTCAGCCGATCGGCAAATATTTGATCACACTCTGCGACGGCACCGCCTGTCATGTCAACGGCAGTGCGCGCATCGCAGCAGCCGTGCAGGAATATTTGCAGGTCGAAAACGGCGGCACAACTGCGGACGGGCTGTTTTCGTTTAGCATTGCAGCCTGTCTGGGATGCTGCTCACTCTCGCCCGTCATGATGATCAACGAGGATACATACGGCTCACTGACGCCTGCAAAGGTGCTTGAGATCCTGAAGGATATCCGGAAGAAGGAGGCGGCGCAATGAGCATCCGGATCGCAGTCGGAAAGGGAAGCTGCGGCATTGCGGCCGGCGCACAGAAGGTCTATGACGGTCTGGAGCAGGCGCTTTCCGGTTCCGATATCTCACTCGGCACGGTCGGCTGCATCGGTATGTGCTGGCTGGAGCCGATCGTCGATGTCTACGAAAACGGCAGACTGACCGAACGGCTCGTTCATGTTGAGCCGCAGCATACGAAAATCATCGCGGAAGCCGTGCAGTCCGGCGATCATGCCGCACTCGCACCGCTGCGCATCTCCGATGATGACAGCAGCTTCCTCACCAAGCAGACACGCATCGCGCTCAGAAACTGCGGCATCATTGATCCGGAGTCGATCGAGAGCGCAAAGGCGGCAGGCGGATATTCTGCCATTACCCGCATTCTCTCGCAGGAAAACGGCATGACGCCCGAAGCGGTCATCGAATGTATCAAGGTCTCCGGCC
This sequence comes from uncultured Ruminococcus sp., assembly GCA_946621745.1. Classification (GTDB taxonomy): domain Bacteria; phylum Bacillota; class Clostridia; order Oscillospirales; family Ruminococcaceae; genus Firm-04. The sequence continues at coordinate 8,567 of CAMOOV010000100.1, read as the reverse complement.
TTGCCGGACGCGGCGGCGCGGGCTTCCCGACATGGTTCAAATGGAATGCCGCAAGGCAGTCGCCCGGCGATGAGAAATACCTGATTTGCAATGCGGACGAGGGCGACCCCGGCGCATTCATGGATCGTGCCGTAATCGAATCCGATCCGCATACGCTGATCGAGGGTATGCTGATCGGCGCATATGCAATCGGTGCGCAGGAGGCGATCGTCTATGTCCGTGCGGAATATCCGCTGGCGATCAAGCGTCTGGAGCTGGCAATCGCGCAGGCCCGCGAAGCCGGCTACATCGGCAAAAATATCCTCGGCTCGGATTTCTCCTGCGAATTTCGCATCAAGGCGGGCGCGGGCGCATTCGTCTGCGGCGAGGAGACCGCGCTGATCGAATCGCTGGAGGGACAGCGCGGAATGCCGCGTCTGAAGCCGCCGTTCCCGGCGCAGTCCGGCTACTGGCAGAAGCCCTCCAATATCAACAATGTCGAGACCTATGCGAATGTCGCGTGGATCATCACGAACGGCGGCGAAGCCTTTGCCGCAATGGGAACGGAGGATTCCAAGGGCACAAAGGTCTTTGCGCTGACCGGCAAGATCCGGCGCGGCGGCCTTGTCGAGATCCCGATGGGCATGACGCTCCGGCAGGTCATTTTCGATATCGGCGGCGGCATCCGCGACGGCGGAAAATTCAAGGCCGTGCAGATGGGCGGCCCCTCCGGCGGATGTATTCCGGAATCGCTGCTCGATACCGTGATCGACTACAAAAAGCTCGCCGCGACCGGCGCGATCATGGGCAGCGGCGGCATGGTCGTTATGGACGATTCGACCTGTATGGTCAATATGGCGAAATTCTTCCTCGATTTCACCGCGAAGGAATCCTGCGGAAAATGCGTCCACTGCCGCATCGGTACAAAGCGCTTGCAGGAGATTCTCACGCGCATTGTCGAGGGCAAGGGCAAAGAGGGCGATATCGAGCTGCTGGAGGAGCTGTGCAATGCAGTCCGCGACGGCGCGCTCTGCGGTCTCGGCCAGACGGCGCCAAATCCGGTACTGTCCACGCTGCGCTATTTCCGTGATGAATTCAAGGCGCATATCCGTGAGCATCGCTGTCCCGCGCATACCTGCACGGAGCTGCTGCAATACAGGATCGACCCGCAGAAATGCAAGGGCTGTACGGCCTGTGCGCGGAAATGTCCCGTCACGGCGATTTCCGGCGCAGTCAAAGAGCCGCATGAGATCAATGCGCGGGTCTGCATCAAATGCGGCCAGTGCATGAGCGTCTGCAAATTCGGCGCAGTCAGCGTCACCTGACCGGGTGGAGACGGTCAGATGATGCGATGCATGATATCCGATCCGAAGGATCATCTGATCATTGTAAGGATAATGGCATTTTGTAAGGATATGTGAGGTTTTAGGAGAACCATGAATCAAATACATTTCACCATAAACGGCGTACCCTGCGTCTGCGAGGAGGGTGCTTCGATCCTTCAGGCTGCAAAGCTGAACGGCATCGAGATCCCGAACCTCTGCAATGACGAGAGTGTGCGCGTCTACGGCGCGTGCGGACTCTGCGCAGTCGAGGTGCTCGACGACGGCAGAGGCAGAGCGCTCCCGAAGCTGCTTCGCGCCTGCTCCGCAAAAGCAATGGAGGGCTATGTCGTCCGCTTCGATACCGAACGCGTGAACCAGTCGCGCAAGATCGCGCTGGAGCTGCTGATGAGCGACCATACCGGCGACTGCCGCGGCCCGTGTCAGCTCAACTGTCCCGCCGGCACCGACTGTCAGGGATATGTCAAAAAGATCGCAGAGGGCGATTTTCACGGTGCCGTGCAGATCATCAAGGAAAAGATCCCGATCCCCGCTTCGATCGGCAGAGTATGTCCGCATCCCTGCGAGCAGAACTGCCGCAGAGGACTGGTCGAATCGCCGATCTCGATCGCATTTCTCAAAGCACACGCCGCTGACCGCGATCTCGAAGCGGATACCTACCGCCCCGCCTGCGCACCGGAGACCGGAAAGCGCATTGCAGTCATCGGCGGCGGTCCTGCCGGACTGACGGCGGCATTCGATCTGCGCCGCCGCGGGCATCAGGTCAGGGTCTTTGATGCCGCGGAGAAAATGGGCGGTATGCTGCGCTACGGTATCCCCGCCTACCGTCTGCCGAAGGATCTGCTCGACCGCGAGATCGCGGAGATCGCAGCGCTCGGCATTGAACTGCGGAACAATATGCGGCTCGGCAGAGATATCACGCTCAGTCAGCTCCGCAAAGAGTATGACGCTGTGATCCTCGCAGTCGGCGCATGGAGCAGCATGGCAATGCGCGTCCCCGGCGAGGAGCTGGAGGGCGTCGTCGGCGGCATCGGCTTCCTGCATGATATCAGCTCCGGCGAGGGCGCAGTCCCCGATCTCAAGGGCAAGCGCGTCGCGGTCTGCGGCGGCGGCAATACTGCAATGGATGCCTGCCGGACGGCTGTCCGCTGCGGCGCGGAGACGGTCTATGTCATCTACCGCAGAACGCGCAGCGAAATGCCCGCAGATGCGGTCGAGATCGAGGAGTCGATCGAGGAGGGCGTGACCTATAAATTCCTGACGAATCCCGCAGAGATCATCGGCGAAAACGGCAAAGTGAAGCAGATCCGTTTGCAGGTCATGGAGCTGGGTGAGCCGGATGCCTCCGGCAGACGCTCGCCGGTTCCGGTCGGGGGCAAATTTGAAACGCTCGATGTCGATCTTGTCATCATGGCGATCGGTCAGCGGCTCGATCCCGCCGGGCTTGACGGCATCACACTGACGAAAAAGGGCACAATCGAAGCGGACAGCGCGACATTCCTGACGAATCTTGAGAATGTGTATGCGGTCGGCGATGCGACGAACCGCGGCGCGTCTATCGCGATCGAAGCGATCGGCGAGGGCGGAAAATGTGCTGCCGTGGTCGATTCGGCACTGCGCGGCGAACTGAAGCCATACCGTGCGCCGTTCTACTCGAAGAAAAATGTCACGGCGGCGGATCTCGCTGACCGTGAGAAGCAGCCGCGCTGTCAGATGCCGGTCAGACCGGCGGCGGAGCGGCGGACGGATTTTGCGCCGGTCAATCTCGGATTCTCCGATGAAACCGCGATCGCGGAAGCAAAGCGCTGTCTGGAATGCGGCTGTCACGATTATCACGACTGCAAGCTGATTCGCTATGCACAGCAGCAGGAGATCCATCCGGAGCGCTTCGACGGCGTGCGCAATCAGCATGAAAAAGAGCAGCGGCTCGAAGTCATTGAGCGCGACAACGGCAAATGCATCCTCTGCGGACTCTGCGTGCGCGTCTGCGATGAGGTCGCAAAGCAGGGCATTCTCGGTCTGGTCAGGCGCGGATTCCCGACAACCGTCAAGCCGGAATTCCGTTCGCCGGAGACGATCCGCATCTGCGCGGAATGCGGCAAATGCGCGGCGGCCTGTCCGACCGGTGCGCTGCGCCTGATCGGGTTCGGCTCCGAAGCGTAAATCAACTGACTGAAAAACATATCGGGGAGGGCTCTATGAAACTCACCTACGGCATCTCAGACAAACCGCAGGCCGGGCATCTGCTGGTCTTTGCATTGCAGCAAATGCTGGCGATCCTTGCGGCAACGATCGCGGTTCCCATGATCATCGGCAACGGCATGACGCCGGCCGCCGCCATGTTCGGCGCCGGTGTCGGCACGATCACCTATCTGCTGTTCACGAAATTCAAAAGTCCGGTATTTCTCGGCTCCTCCTTTGCATTTCTCGGCTCGATGAGCGCGGCCTTTGCGGGCGGCGTTTCGATGCAGCTTGGAATGCTCGGCCTGATCGTCGGTGCGGCACTCGCGGGAATGGTCTATGTGCTGCTGGCACTGATCGTCAAAAGTGTCGGTGTCGGCTGGCTTAACCGGCTGATGCCGCCGGTCGTCATCGGCCCGACTGTCGCGATCATCGGCCTGTCACTTGCGAAAAACGCGATCGGCGATCTGCAAAGGGGCGATGTGATGCTGAATGTGGACACGCCGGCGGCCTCGCCCTTTGCCGCAATGCTCTGCGGCCTGATCACACTGTTTGTTGTCATGGCCTGCTCGGTATTCGGCAAAAAGTCGCTCCGGCTGATCCCGTTTATCATCGGCATTCTGGTCGGCTACGGCTGTGCCGCGATCCTCACGGCGATCGGCATTTCTGCAAATATCCCGTCCATTCAGATCATTGATTTCAGCGTATTCAGACAGTATCTCATGCCGGACGGAAATGTCACGCTGCGCTCTTTCCTGCGCGTGCCGGATCTGATTTTTCCGGAGGCATTCCGGGGCATCGGTCAGATGAACGGCACCTACTTTCTGGAGATCCTCGCGGCATATGTTCCGGTCGCATTCGTCGTATTCTCGGAGCATATCGCCGATCACAAGAACCTCTCCACGATCATCGGCAGGGATCTGCTGGTAAATCCGGGACTCACGCGCACACTGCTCGGCGACGGCATCGGCTCCATGCTCGGCGCATTCTTCGGCGGATGTCCGAACACGACCTACGGTGAGTCGATCGCCTGCGTTGCAATCACCGGCAACGCCAGCACCGTGACGATCTTCGCGGCGGCGATCGGCTGTATCCTGCTGTCATTCATCACGCCGCTGATTGCATTTGTTGATTCAATCCCGTCCTGCGTCATGGGCGGTGTCTGCATCGCCCTCTATGGATTTATCGCGGTCTCCGGCCTGAAAATGCTGAAGCAGGTCGATCTCGATCAAAACCGCAATCTCTTTGTTGCATCTGTCATACTGATTGCGGGCATCGGCGGACTGAGCCTGAGCTTCGGCCCCGTCACGATCACTGAGGTCGCCTCGGCACTGATTCTCGGCATTCTTACGAATCGGATTCTGCTCATCGGTAAATCATCTTCCGAAGATCCGTTACAGATTGACGCACCGTTCAAATCCGCTTCTGCAAAGAAAAAGCGCAAGAAATAATACCGCTGATTTAATATAGAATATGCCGTCAGAAGTACTATGGCGTTTTGGTTGTATTTTCAGAAGCATCATGTATGATTCGCGCCAACCGGAACAGCAGTCAGATTCTCAGTTTGACAAACAAGTCCGGTATGGTCACTTTCATAGGATCTGACGAAAAATTTGACTGCGTATCTGCTTATTCACAGGATGAAATGCTGTCGAAAGAACCTTTTCTGATTTCGTACTCTGCATGGCTTCTGTGTATCTGAATCAGGAGATACAGTTTGCAGGCAGGATACTTGTCTGCGCGATGATTTCTGTTTCGCAGGGACTTCACTGCTGCGATTTTGATTTCATTTTGTATTTTGAAACCCAGAAAAGAGAAATTTGGTAAGGAATACTGACGGTCAGGTTTCTTTGGCGTCGTTCAATGGCTTTTCAATGCATTTGATAATCAGAAGTATTATCAAATCATCAATGCGAATCTTTGATGCATATGGATTAGGGGTGACACAGCACAATGCTGCGTCAGATGAATCCAGACCGAACGATTTCATATTCAACGGAGAAAGCATCGAGATTTCCAGTATCTTGATTCACCCGATCAAGTGGAAAGCCAGTACTCTCTGCCGTCTGTGACGAAGCATACAGTGCCGTCCAGATCGGTTCGGTATACCGCGCAGCCCGCATCATGCAGCCGCTGCATTGTTTTCAAAGACGGGTGACCGTAATCGTTGAATGCACCGCATGAAATCACCGCCGTTTCCGGCGAGATTGTCTCCAGAAACGATGTCATCGAGGACTTTGCAGCACCGTGATGCGAAACCTTGAGAATATCTGCCGGACGGAGCAGTCCTACCTCTCTGAACGCTTTTTCGCCGTCGGCTTCGAGATCGCCGGCCGCAAAGAGCGAGACATCCCCGAATGTGATTCGTACACCGAGCGAGCAGTCATTCAGGTTATCGAATTCTGAATTGTCAACGCTCAGGAATTCTACAGTCAGATCGTCGAACTGCCGTTTCTCACCGCATTCCGGCATATGAACGGGAATCCGTTTATCAGCGGCAAGATCGAGTACATACTGGAATACCGTGCCGGTCGGAAGCAGCGCTTCGGGTATGACCGGCAGACAGATTTCATCCGCAGAAAATGCTTCCAGAACTGCCGGCAGTCCGCCGATATGGTCGCCGTGCGGATGCGAATTGATGATACAGTCGAGCCGCTGCACACCGGCATCGCGGAGCATCTGCACAAGCTCTGCTCTGTGATCCCGGTCGCCGGCGTCAATCAGCACAGAATGCGCATCCGTCCGGATCAGCATGGCATCGCCCTGTCCGACATCAAGAAAGCGAATGACTGCGGTATCTGCCGACGGCATAGCGGGCCGCGGTATTGTATGCTTCTGATACACATAAAAGCAGACCGCAGCAAGCAGCGGGAGCAGAACGGCAGTCAGCAGAACCGGCCATTTACTGCGGAATGCTCTCCGCCGGTTCAGGCTGCGGTATTTGCGGTCGATCGCACGGATCTCGCGAAGATCCTTTGCCATAAGCACCTCCCTGTCCGCAAAAAGGCTGCTGTACCGAAATGGCACAGCAGCCGCTGTCTTTACTTTCGTTCAGAGATCGGCTGGTAGGTCTCCCAGCCCTTAACGGCCTTATATGCCGGACGGATGATCTTGCTTGCACCGAGCAGCTCCTCCAGGCGGTGCGCAGACCAGCCGGCGATACGCGATACTGCAAAGATCGGCGTAAACAGCTCATTCGGCAGATTCAGCATCCGGTAAACCAGTCCGGAATAGAAATCGACATTCGCGCAGACGCCCTTATAGATACGGCGCTCTTCCGAGATGACCTGCGGTGCGAGCCGTTCTACGAGCGCATAGAGCGCATATTCCTCATGGCACTGCTTCTCGTCAGCAAGCTGTTCGACAAAGCTGCGCAGGATTGTCGCTCTGGGATCGCTCTGCGAATAGACCGCGTGTCCCATGCCGTAGATCAGTCCGGCGTGGTCAAAGGCATCCTTATGCAGCAGCTTCCGGAGATACTGTCCGACCTCTTCCTCATCCTTCCAATCCTTGACGCGCTCCTTCATGTCGTCAAACATCTGCACAACCTTGATATTTGCACCGCCGTGCTTCGGCCCTTTCAGAGAGCCGAGTGCTGCCGCCATAGTAGAATATGTATCCGTTCCGGAGGACGAAACGACATGGACGGTGAAGCTGGAGTTATTGCCGCCGCCGTGCTCGGCGTGCAGCACCATAGCCAGATCGAGGATCTTTGCTTCGAGCTGTGTATATTTCTGATCCGCGCGGAGCAGGCTCAGCAGATTTTCAGCCGCTGAGAGGTTCGGATCCGGTTGATGCAGGAACAGGCTCTGGTCATTCTTATAATAGCGATATGCCTGATAGCCATAGACGGCAATCGACGGGAATTGCGCGATCAGCTGGATGCACTGGCGCAGCACATTCGGGATCGAGGTGTCATTCGGATTGTGGTCATAGGAATAGAGCGCGAGCACGCTCTTTGCAAGCGTATTCATCATATCCTCGCTCGGCGATTTCATAATGACATCACGGGTAAAGGAAGGCGGAAGCGTCCGGCAGCTGCGGAGCAGCGCACTGAAATCATCCAGCTCCTGCGCATTCGGCAGCTGGCCGAACAGCAGCAGATAGACAGTTTCCTCATAGCCGAAGCGGTTGTCATTGATAAAGCCGTTGACGAGATCCTCGATATGATAGCCGCGGAACAGGAGCTGACCCTCGCCGAGCTTGGTCTCGCCGTTCTCCTCGGTGCCGGGAATGATCTCACTGACATTCGTCAGGCCGGCGCAGACGCCTTTGCCGTTGATATCGCGCAGGCCGCGTTTGACATCGTATTTTGCATACAGATCGGGGTCGATCTGATGATTTGCACGGCAGAGCTTGGAAAGCTCCTCGATTTTTGTCTGTGTGGTATAGCGGTTCCATTCACCCATCGCGCAGACTCCCTTCCTTTTTTACTGTTTGCGGATTTATTCTATATCCTCTGTGTATTATTTCAGAATTTATATTATATTTAGTATACCATGTTTCCTGAAATTTGTCAAGTCAAAAAGATGTGTCTTTGAATTTTTTTGTGCATAACTGAGAAAACGCTGCACATTGCAATTCAGCGCAGCAATTCAGTCCGCAGAAAAAGCAAGATCTTTTTTTCGCGCCGCGAAACCTGCACCTGTGTCATGCCGAGCTGCTCCGCGGCGGCAGATTGTGTCATGTTCCGCATATAGCGCAGCTCAATGAGCATCCGGTCGCGGGGTGCGAGCAATGCAAGCACCTGCTGAAGCGCGAGATGCTCCTGCAAGGCATTCTCCGGCGACGGAACGGGAATATCGAGCGTCGCGGCACCATCCGCATTTTCAACGGACAGTGACATGACCGGCTGCGCCGCGCAGAGCGATTCTGCTGCATCTGCTTCTGAAATGCCGAGCTGCTCCGCGATCTGCCGGACGGTGGGCTCTCTGCCTGTCTCGGCACGCAGCTTTTCGGCGATGCGACCGGCCTGCACTGCCGTTTCCTGCAAGCGCCGCCCGATGTGACCGCTGCCGCCCTCCCGGAACAGCCTGCGGATCTCGCCGAGGATCACCGGAACGG
>CAMOOV010000099.1 GCA_946621745.1 uncultured Ruminococcus sp. | reverse complement strand
CCTCGATCGGCTGATCAGTCCTCGTGAACTTTCCGGTCGGATTTGCAAAATCCAGAACGGTTTTGTCCGGCTGATAATCCTTCGGGCAGGCGATCGCAACATCCATGCCGACCTTCAGACCGCCGACGATCAGCGAATTTGCCATGTTGTTGCCGTCACCGATGTAGCACATTTTCAGTCCCTCAAGGCTGCCCTTGTATTCTCGTACAGTCATCAGGTCAGCGAGAACCTGGCAGGGATGGCAGAAATCGGTCAGGCCGTTGATGATCGGGATGCTGCCGTATTTGGCAAGATCCTCGACCTCCTGCTGTGCGAATGTCCGGATCATGATGCCGTCGAGGAACCGTGACAGCACGCGTGCAGTGTCCTGAACGGGCTCTCCGCGGCCGATCTGGAGATCGTTTGCGGAGAGAAACAGGGGATAGCCGCCGAGCTGCACCATGCCGGTCTCAAAGGAAACGCGAGTCCGCGTCGAGGCCTTCTGGAAGATCATGCCGAGCGTTTTGCCGGTGAGATGCGGATGCGGAATGCCGTGCTTCCGCTCATATTTCAGCTGATCTGCGAGATTCAGCAGTTCGAGGATCTCCTCCTTCGAGAGATCCAGCAGCTTGAGAAGATGTTTCATGGTATCAATCCTTTCTGGTATCGGTCAGGTGAGAACCTTGCGGAAGATCGCAAGTCCCTCATCCATTTCTTCCTTCGTAATCGTCAGCGGCGGGAGCAGTCTGAGCTTATCCTTTGCGGTCAGGACGAGCAGTCCCGCATCATTCGCGGCGAGCATGACATCATGCGCGTCCTTTGTTTTGAGCTTTATGCCGATCATCATGCCAATGCCGGAGAGCGATTCGATCTCAGGGATCTTTTCCAGCTCGCTCCGGAGATATGCCGCCTTTTCCTTCACGGAATCGAGGAAGCCGTCTGCCGTGATCGTATCCAGCACTGCGACTGCACCGGCGCAGACAACGGGATTGCCGCCAAAGGTCGAGCCATGCGTACCGGGGGTGATGACATCCTCGCATTTCTCATCGACCAGACAAATACCAATCGGCAGGCCGCCGCCGATCGCCTTGGCCATTGTCGTGACATTCGCCTGAATGCCGTAGAGCTGCTGCGCGAGGAAAGCACCGGTTCTGCCGCAGCCGGTCTGCACCTCATCAATGATGAGTAGGATATCGTTCTCATCACAGATCTGCTTCACAGCTTTCACATATTCCGGATCGAGTGCGCAGACGCCGCCCTCGCCCTGGATCAGCTCGATCATGATGCCGCAGACGGTGCCGTCGAGCTTCGATTTCAGATCGTCAATGTCATTGGCCGTTGCAAAGACATGGCCGGTCGGGAACGGATAAAAATACTGGTGGAACACATCCTGACCGGTCGCGGCGAGCGTCGCGAGCGTTCTGCCGTGGAAGCTGTTGACCAGAGAAATAATCGTGCCGCGCTCTTTGCCGTATTTGTCAGAGCTGTATTTCCGTGCGACCTTGATCGCACATTCATTTGCCTCCGCGCCGGAATTACCGAGAAACATCCGCTTGAATCCGGTCACCTTTGCGAGCTTTTCGACAAGCTCCGCCTGCGGCTGGGTGTAATAATAATTGCAGGCGTGCTGGAGCTTTCTGACCTGATTGCAGACAGCCTCTGTCCACGCATCATTGCACCAGCCGAGGACATTGCAGCCGATGCCGCTGCCCATGTCGATGTATGTTTTTCCGTTTTCATCGGTGCAGGTACAGTTGTGTCCCTGCGCCTCGACCAGCGGGATCCGGCCGAAGGCCTTCATTGTATACCGGTCGGTTGCCTGTATGGTATTCATTCTATTTTACTCCTTATATCACTGAATCAGTAAACGCTCAGGAACTGTGTGCCAACGCCCTCATTGCTGCAAATCTCAACGAGGATCGAGTGCGGCACTCTGCCGTCGATGATGACAGCCTTTTTGACGCCGCGGCGGATCGCTTCGACGCAGCAGTCGATCTTCGGGATCATGCCGCCGGAAATAATGCCCTGCCGCTTGAGGTTCTGCACCTCGCTGATATTGACGGAGGGGATCAGCGTTGTCGGATCGTCCTTATCGCGCAGCAGTCCGGCAATATCGGTCATGAGAATGAGATTTTCCGCGCCGAGTGCAGCCGCGATCGAAGCCGCAGCCGTGTCCGCATTGACATTGTAGACCTGACCGTCCGGGCCGCAGGCGACCGTCGCGATGACCGGCACATAGCCGTTGTCGAGTGCGACAAGGATCGGCTTTGTGTTGACGGCAGTGATCTCGCCGACAAGACCGAGATCCGGCTTGGAATCCTTCTTGCGCGCCTGCAGCAGTGCGCCGTCGATGCCGGAAAGACCGATCGCCTGACCGGAATGGCGTGTCAGATGCGCGACCAGCTCCTTGTTGACCTTACCGGCCAGCACCATGCGGACGACATCCGCAGTCTCGGCATCGGTATAGCGCAGGCCGCCGATGAATTTGCTTTCGATATTCAGTCTGTGCAGCATATCGCTGATCTCGGGGCCGCCGCCGTGAACGAGTACGACGCGGATGCCGACCAGAGAAAGCAGGACAATGTCGCTCATGACCGCTTCCTTCAGCGATTCGTTTGTCATGGCGTTTCCGCCGTATTTCACGACGATGATCTTGTTGTTATAGCGCTGAATATAGGGCAGCGCATCAATCAGAACCTGTGAACGGATCTGTGTGGAGATATTCTCCGGAATTTCCATTTTCTGAATCATGCTATGCTTCCTCTCTTTCAGCTTCTGTAATCGCCGTTGATCTTCACATAATCATAGGTGAGGTCGCAGCCCCATGCGATTGCCGAGGCTTCGCCGCTGCCGAGCGAGATCAATACCTGAATCTCGTCCTCAAGCAGAATGGTCTTGGCGTCATCCTCCGAGAACGGAACGCCGCAGCCGTTTTTCGCGACCGTGATCTTTCCCTTTGCCGATGCAAGATCGACATGGACTTTATTGACATCATATTCGCAGTCGGAATAGCCCATTGCACAGGCGATTCTGCCCCAGTTCGCATCGGCGCCGAACATCGCAGCCTTGAACAGACTGGATTCGATGACGCTCTTTGCAATGGTCTCCGCAGTCTTTTCATCGGGAGCATCCGATACGACGCATTCGATCAGCTTTGTTGCGCCCTCGCCGTCGGCCGCGCACATTCTCGCGAGATTGAGCATGACAGCGTAAAGAGCTCCGCGGAATACTGCGTAATCCTTGCCCTCGTCCTTGATCTCATGATTGCCTGCGAGACCGTTCGCCATGACACAGACCATGTCATTCGTGGACTGGTCGCCGTCAACCGAAACGCGGTTCAGCGTGACGCGCACAACATCGGAGAGCGCCTGCTGGAGCATTGCCGGAGAGATCGCGCAGTCCGTTGTGAGGAAGGTCAGCGTGGTAGCCATATTCGGATGGATCATGCCGCTGCCCTTGAGCATACCGCCGAGCGTGCAGGTATGCTTGCCGATCTGAAATCTGACGGCGACCTGCTTTTCGCGGGTGTCCGTTGTCATGATCGCATGAACGGCTTCCTCGTTGCCCTCATAGGAAAGGCCGTCAACGAGCGCAGGGATCGCAGCCGCGATCGGTTCGATCGGGAGGATCTGTCCGATGACGCCGGTCGATGCGACGATCACATCCTCCGGTGCGATGCCGAGTGCATCCGCCGCGAGTCTGCACATTGCATTCGCCTTTTCCTCGCCGTCAGCATTGCAGGTGTTCGCGTTGACAGAATTGACGATGACAGCGCGTGCTTTGCCGTTTTGCAGATGCGCCTTTGTCACAACGATCGGTGCGCCCTTGACCTTGTTCGAGGTATAGACCGCTGCTGCAGCGCAGTCCTTATCAGCGAAAATCATCGCAAGATCATTCTTTTTCGGTGCAGCATCATCCGCTTCATTGGCAGCAGCAGCCTGCTGTGTAGCCGTTGAAAGCTCCTGATGCTTCAGTCCACAGTATACGCCGTTCGCTTTGAAGCCCTGCGCCGCACAGACGCCGCCTTCTGTGAACGGATAATCCTGAAAGCTCTGTAATTTCATTTTCTGATCTCCTTATTCCAATCCGGTTTCTTCCGGTGCGCCGGTCATGAGGTTGAAGCACTGGAGCGCCGCGCCGGATGCGCCCTTGCCGAGATTATCGAGCCGCGATGCCAGAAGGATGCGTTCATCATTGCCGCAGACAAAGATCTCCAGCAGATTTGTTCCGGCAAGCGTATTTGCCGGCAGGAAGCCGTTTTCGAGGACATCGGCGCCCTGTAATGCGCGAACCTTGACAAAGCGCTGACCGTCATAATGCTTCTCGAACATTTCGTGGATCTGTTCGATCGACGGTTTGCCGTTGAGCAGACGGCGGTGCAGCGGAACGGAAACGACCATTCCGGCGTAATAATCGCAGACAAGCGGATTAAAGACCGGCGGGAAATCCAGACCGGAGACCTTCTGCATTTCCGGCAGATGCTTATGGGTAAGGCCGAGCGCGTACTGCCGCGGGGAATCAAATTCCGCAGGGCGGTCATCGGATTCATAAACCGCGATCGCGCCCTTTCCGGCGCCGCTGTATCCGGAAACCGCGTGGCAGGTCAGCGGATAATCCTTCGGGAGAAATCCGCTCTGAATCATCGGATAAACGATCGCGGCGAAGCCGGATGCATAGCAGCCCGGAACCGCAACGCGCTTTGCGGTCAGGATGCGCTCGCGGTGTGCCGGAGAAAGCTCCGGAAAACCGTAAGCCCAGTCGGGATTCGTGCGGTGCGCGGTCGATGCATCAATGATCCGTGTCTCCGGATTCTCCACAAACGAGACAGCCTCGATCGAAGCCGCATCCGGCAGGCAGAGGAATGTGACATCGGATTCGTTGATGAGACGCGCACGCTCGGCATTGTCGCGGTGCTTTGCGGGGTCGATCATCAGCAGCTCAATATCGTCTCTGTCCTTGATGCGGTCAAAGAGCTTGAGTCCGGTCGTACCGGCCTGACCGTCAATATAAACTTTTGTAGTCTTCATTTGCTTTATCCTCTCGTTTTTTCTTTTCAGCACGGTAAAAATGCATCAGATTCCATATGCAGGCAGCTGAGATAACGGCGATCACCCAGATGCGCGCCATCAGCAGTGTCGATGACGGGAACACGAACATCAGAATGAGCTGTCCGGCCAGCCAGATGATAAACGCGATCAGCGTGACCACGAAAATATAACGGATGCGCTGCTTCATACGGTCAGCTCCCCGATCGCGGCCTTTGCAGCTGCGATCTGCTCACGGACAGCCTCCGCCGAGGGGCCGCCCTCGGAAATGCGTCCGTTGAGGCAGGTCTCCAGTGCGATCGCGTCATAGATATCGTCCGCGAAAGCATCACAGGCTTCTGTGTATGCGTTCAGCGGAAGCGTTTCGAGCGTCAGACCCTCTGCGATGCATCTTGCGACCAGTGTTCCGGTGATCTTGTAGGCATCGCGGAAGGGGAGTCCTTTTTTCACGAGATAATCCGCGCAGTCGGTCGCGTTGATGAATCCCTTTGCAGCGGCAGCCCGCATATTTTCAGGGATCACGCGCATTGTCGCGAGCATCGGATCGAATGTTTTCAGGCAGAGCTTTGCCTGGTCGATCGCATCAAAGATCGCTTCCTTGTCCTCCTGCATATCTTTATTGTATGCAAGCGGCAGACCTTTCAGCATAGAGAGCAGCGTGGTCAGATCACCGATCACTCTGCCGGTCTTGCCGCGGATCAGCTCCGTGACATCCGGATTCTTCTTCTGCGGCATGATCGAGGAGCCGGTCGCATAGGCATCGTCCAGCTCAATGAACTTGAATTCCCACGAGCACCAGAGAATGATCTCCTCGGAAAAGCGCGAGAGATGCACCATCAGCAGTGAGAGCGCATTCGCAAGCTCTACGCAGAAATCGCGGTCGGAAACGGCATCCAGCGAATTCGGCACCGGCGCATCGAAATCGAGCAGCGAAGCAGTCTGCTTCCGGTTGATCGGATAGGTCGTTCCGGCGAGCGCACCCGCGCCGAGCGGACAGTAATTCATGCGCTTTGCGGTATCGCAGAGTCTGCCGTCATCGCGCAGCAGCATCCAGACATACGCGAGCAGATGATGTGCGAATGTGACGGGCTGTGCGCGCTGCAAATGCGTATAGCCGGGCATGATCGTTTCGGTGTGCTGCTCGGCGATCTTCACAAGTGTATGCAGAAGTGCGTGCAGCAGCTTTCGGATCTCTGCGATCTCATCGCGCAGGATCAGTCTGACATCCAGCGCGACCTGATCGTTTCTGGAGCGCGCAGTATGCAGACGCTTTCCCGCATCGCCGATGCGCTTTGTCAGCTCCGCCTCGACGAACATATGAATATCCTCGGCAGTCGGATCCATGAGCAGATCGCCGGAATCCAAATCTGCGAGAATGCCTTTCAGTCCGGCAATGATCTTCTGCGCATCGTCCTGCGGAATAATGCCGCAGTCGCCGAGCATCGTCGCGTGTGCGATGCTCCCGCGGATATCCTGCCGGTACATTCTGCCGTCAAAGGAGATCGAGGAATTGAATGCATTGACAGTTTCATCGACCTCTTTTGAAAATCTGCCTGCCCACATTTTTGCCATAATCAGTATCCTTTCGTTATCAGCTCTGCGGAATCATTTGCCATATTGCAGCGTATTCTGCATCATATCTCCGCGCCGGATAAAAACAGATTGGGCGACCTTGCGAAAAGCCGCCCTTTCCGTATATATGTCGATTCGGGATTATTTACCGCGCTTCTGGTCGAGCTTTGCCTTGACCTTGATCGGCAGACCGAACAGATTGATGAAGCCTGCGCTGTCAGCCTGATTGTAAACATCATCCTCATCGAAGGTCGCGACTTCCTCATCATAGAGGGTGTCGGGGGAGGTGATGCCTGCGGTGATGATATTGCCCTTGTAGAGCTTCAGCTTGACGGTGCCGTTGACATTCTGCTGTGTGCTGTCAACAAATGCATCGAGCGCCTCACGCAGCGGCGTGAACCACTGGCCGTTGTAAACGAGATCAGCATACTGATGAGAGAGCTGCTCCTTGACTCTTGCGGTCTGCTTGTCGAGCGTGATCGTTTCGAGCGCAGCGTGTGCGTAGTAGAGGATCGTGCCGCCGGGAGTCTCATAGACGCCGCGGCTCTTCATGCCGACGAGACGGTTCTCGACGATATCGGTGATGCCGATGCCGTTTGCGCCGCCGAGCTCATTGAGCTTGCGGACGATATCGCTGCCCTTCATCTTCTTGCCGTCAACAGCGACCGGAACGCCCTTTTCAAAGTCGATCGTCACATAGGTCGGCTGGTCGGGCGCCTGCTCCGGCGAAACGCCGAGTTCGAGGAAACCGGGCTTATTGTACTGCGGCTCATTTGCCGGATCCTCAAGGTCGAGGCCCTCATGGGAGATGTGCCAGAGGTTCTTGTCCTTGGAGTAGTTTGTCTCGCGGGAAATCTTCAGCGGGATATTGTGCGCTTCTGCGTAATCAATCTCCTCATCGCGGGACTTGATGTCCCAGATTCTCCACGGAGCGATGATCTGCATATCCGGGCAGAAAGCCTTGATCGTCAGTTCAAAGCGAACCTGATCGTTGCCCTTTCCGGTGCAGCCGTGGCAGATCGCATCTGCACCCTCCTTCATCGCGATCTCAGCAATGCGCTTTGCGATGATCGGACGAGCGAAGGATGTGCCGAGCAGATATTTGCCCTCATATACAGCACCCGCCTTGACGGTCGGGAATACATAGTCATCAATGAATTCATCGGTCAGATCTTCGATATAGAGCTTGGATGCGCCGGTCTTGATTGCCTTTTCCTCCAGGCCGTCCAGCTCGGTGCCCTGTCCGACATCGCCGGAAACTGCGATGACCTCACAGCCGGGATATGTCTCCTTGAGCCACGGAATGATGATCGAGGTATCAAGACCGCCGGAATATGCAAGTACGATCTTCTTCGGGGTTTTTGTTTCTGCCATAGTGATTGCGCTTCCTTTCCGGCAGCAGATGCTGCCTAAAAAATCTACTACCTATTATACACGCATTTCAGAAAATGTCAAGTCTGTCATGCATAATTTAAGAATATTCATGTATAATATTCACAATATACATATTTTTGTGAATATTATGCATTCTGTTATTCCCACGGCTGATAAAAAGTCTGCGTACCGTAAAAGAGATTGCCGTCTTCCGTACCGGCAAACCCGATGCCGACCTTTGTCTGCTTTTCGGTAAAAATGTGCGGACGGTGCCTTTCGGAATTGAGCCAAGCCTGGAGCATGGAGAATGTATCCGGCATAGCGCTGGCGATGTTTTCGCTGAAATTTTTCCATTTAATGCCTGCTTTGCCCAGCCGTCCGCCTCCATTTCCCATATAATAGCCTTTCGTCGGGACGATCTTGCCCGTTGCCTCATTGTATTTGCCCAGAATGAAGCGGTTCCCGTTTTCATCATCGTAGGGCGTACCGTCTTCATGCACTCTGTAATGGATCCTCAGACCGTCGGAATCGGTTCCGATTTTAGCAAGCACCGCTTCGCCGTACTCATCTCTGACAGCATCATATTCGTAATAGATCAGATTTCCGTTTGCGTCACGGTCGTAATGATCCTCTATATCCTGCAAACCGAGTCCCAGCCTTGCCATAGTTGCGCTGTGATTCGCTGCGGTTTTTGCTGCATCTTTATCATATTCGAGCAGGTTCAGATTTGCCGAATGTGCTTTGCGCAAAGCATTCAGCGCGTAGTAATTCAGCTCCGCAAGATCTTCAAAGCCCTGCGCTTCCGCAACATCACGAAACGCAATGCTCAGATCCTCACGCAGTACGAGAACCGCATACAGCCCGCCGTTTTTACCCGGCTCGATGACATCTTTATATTCCGTGACCTTGAACCCCTCAGGAGCCGTATACTCAGAGCACATCATATAGTAACCCACGATTATACTGTCCTGTCTTGCAATCGCAATTTTCAGCTTTTCCGGATTTTCATTAAAGACCGCAAAGGTCATATTGCCGCTGTTATAATGCACAGTCAGCATTTCGTCCGGCGTACCGAGTACAGAGACAGAGACATCATACGGATATGAAATCTTGTCCGCAGTCAGATCATTGCCCTCCGGCAGGACAGCTTCGGTTGTCGTTGTAACGGTCTCGGCGGTGGTGACAGTTGTTGTCACAGGCGGGTACAGGATTTCCAGCTTGTATTTTGCAATCACAAGCATCAGATCACTGAGATCCTGATAATCCGTCAGCATATCGCCGTTCATATCCGCATTTTTTCTTCCTTCTTCAGTTACATATGCATCCGAGTCTTCAGCAATAAACCGTGCAAGAAGAACTGCATCTGAAACATCGACAAACTGATCCACATCCACATCACCGGGCTTTTTTCCGACTGCCCCGGCGCGCAGGATTGCAGTGCCGAGCAGCGGCAGCGCTGTCAGCGGCAGGCATAGTCGCCATAATTGCCCAAGCTGTTTCCCCTTCATAGTAATACCCCTTTCCGCCCGGATCATGTCCGGCGTTTATATTTATTCAACTGCTTTCATAGATGCAGCCATATCTATCATCCGCAGTCTGCGCCGCAGGATGAGATTTACAAATAGAGTAAACACGATTGTGATGCCCGCCGAAAGTGCAAAGCAGTACCACGGAATATCGGGTGCGAACATGACAACATCGACTTCCGCCGTGGCCACAACATACCGGCAGAGGAATATGCCGGCGATCAGACCGGCCGCGATACCGCAAAGCGATGAGATCATATTTTCGCGGGAAATATACTGATAGACCTCTTTGTTGTAGTAGCCCAGCACCTTGAGAGAAGCAAGTTCTCTGGTGCGTTCGAGAATATTGATATTCGCGAGATTATAGAGAACTGCAAATGCCAGAAGTCCGGAGAATACAATTATAACAATAACGATATAACGCAGAGCACCGACGAGATTACGGAAGCTCGTGCCGCTGTGTGATGTGAATTCAAGCCGCTGCACAGCATCGGTATGCAGAAGGTGTGCAGCGAGTGTATCCTCATCCGTGCCGGTTTTTTCGTTTACATAGAAGCAATTCGGTTCACATGCTCCGAATAGCGACCTGCAAAGCTGCGGCGTCATATAGATGCGGTTGAGCGTATAGCTTTCAGCGAGCGCGCTGACCTGAACGGTATACTCAGTGCCGGAAATGGATACGGATTCTCCGCCCTTGACCCCGAGCAGCTTTCCGAGCTTTTCGTTGATGATGATGCCGGTATCGCCGAGCGAAAGCTCCGCTTTTGTTTTGCGGTCGCGCAGAACGATGAACTGTCCGAACTGCTCCGGCTGATCCGGAACGGTGAGCGTTGCCGAATAGCTTTTGCCGTTCGCACGGATC
>CAMOOV010000098.1 GCA_946621745.1 uncultured Ruminococcus sp. | reverse complement strand
TGCAAGTAGATGCGCTGCCAAGCCGTCAGGCGGGCTTTGTGCGGTGTTGCCTTAACCATACCATGGAGGGACCGCAAATGAATGAATACATGAGCTATGAAGAATATCTTGTAAAAGTCAAGGAAGGAATCGTGACTGAAAAAGGAAACTGTCCGGTCACGCCGCTTTTGCAGAAAATGCAGGGCAAGTGGAAAACACAGATACTTTACGAGCTTTGTATGCACGACTATGTCCGTTACGGTGAGTTCAGAAAGGCGCTGCCCGGAATCACGGGGAGTATGCTTTCCAATGCACTAAAGGAGCTTGAATCGGACGGCTTTATTCATCGTGAGCAGTTTAACGAAATTCCGCCCCATGTGGAATATTCCTTCACAGAAAAGGGGCGTGATCTTCAGCCGATCTTCTATGCTATTATGGTGTGGGGCTTCAAGCATGAGGACGATGTGTAATGCATGACATCTGGAATCCGTGGCACGGTTGTGTCAAGAAAAGCGAGGGCTGCGATCACTGCTATATGTATTTTCTAGACAGACTGCGTGATCAGGACGGCTCACATATTTACCGCACCAAGGCGGGCTTCAACTATCCGATTCAGAAAGACCGCAGGGGAAATTACAAGATCAAAAGCGGAGAGCAGATCAGAGTCTGCATGACCTCTGATTTCTTTCTTGCAGAAGCGGACAAGTGGCGCGATGAAGCGTGGGAGCTGATGAAAATTCGCAGCGATGTGATATTCTTTCTGCTGACCAAGCGCCCCGAAAGAGTTGCCGATCATCTGCCGAAAGACTGGGGCGGCGGCTGGGATAACATCTTTTTTCATGTGACAGCTGAAAACCAGCGCCGTGCCGACGAGCGTATACCCATACTGCTTGAACTCCCTTTCAAGCACAAAGGCATAATGTGCGCCCCTTTCATCGGTCAGGTCAGCATCCGGAAATACCTTGAAACCGGGCAGATTGAGCAAGTCCTCTGCGACGGTGAAAACTATGACGGCGCAAGGCCTTGCCATTACGATTGGGTGAAGCTGCTCCGTCAGGAATGCGCGGATAATAATGTGACCTTTATATTCTGCGGAACAGGACGGCGTTTTGTCAAGGACGGAAAGCTCTACAAGCTGGAGGGGAATATCCAGTCACAGCAGGCAAGAAAATCGGGCATGAGCTTTCAGGGGAAGCCGATCAAATTTGATCTTTATGACAGCTGGGGATACCCGATCTCAGAAGAAGACAGATTTACGCCTGTGTTCAGGGAACGCTGTAAAACCTGCGGTATGCAGATGTGCTGCAATGGGTGCAGTGACTGCGGAAAGTGTGAGAAGTAAATATGCAGCATATCAGGCTGTGATTGAAAATCTTCCGGCAAATGCAATCTCAAAAAGCCGTGAAGCACACCCAAACAGGAGCAGATTTTCATTGATATTGATGTACCAATTAAATCTTGAAGGCATTATTTTTGAAGTGAGCGCATCCGCAGCTTTCGCATAACGGCTGTCGGCCCGAACGACCGGTGAAGATTTGATGAAGTATTTGTGAAATCGGCCGGATTGTCACACAGATTTCACAGTCACCGGATATAATGCCGACAGTACCCGCTCAGACCCGTGTGCGAAACATCGCACGCAGTGAGGATCTGCAGCGGGTACTTCCATTTTCATCATAGCTGCGTTCGGAATACAACCTGACTATTATATTCGCTTCCGGAGGACTTTAGGAAATGGCTGCGGCACTGCCGCCGGGTACTTCCATTTTCATCAGAGCTGCGTTCGGAATACAATCTGACATATTTTCAGCGCGATTTATCCTTGACGATTCGCGGCATATGTGATATCATTATATACAGGCAGAATGCCGAAGAAATATAGATTCAGGGGGAAAAATAAATGCATCGCAATCACAGAAAATGGTTATCCGCAGCAGCCGCGCTGAGCATCATGTTCTCAGCCGTGAACGGTCTGCTGCCGCAGACAGCACAGCCCGCAGCAGCGGCCGGTCAGCTCCTCGCGTTTCCGGGCGCGGCCGGTGCCGGAAAATATGCGACCGGCGGACGCGGCGGCGAGGTCTATCATGTCACGAACCTCAATGACAGCGGCGAGGGCTCGTTCCGCGATGCGGTCAGCAAATCCGGCCGTATCGTTGTATTCGATGTCAGCGGCACGATCGAGCTCAAGGGCAATATCCTCTGCCAGAGCAATATCACGATCGCCGGACAGACCGCGCCCGGCGGCTCCGGCATCACGCTGAAAAACTACAAAATGGGTATGTCCGGCGACAATATCATCTGCCGGTTCATCAGCTCCCGTCCGGGATCCTATGCCTCGACCAGCTCCGGCAATGACGCATGGGGCGGTGCAAAGGGCTCAAATTCGATCATCGACCACTGCTCAATGGGCTGGACGACCGACGAACAGTGGGGACTCTATTCCGCGAACCAGAATTATACGGTGCAGTATTCCGTCCTCGGCCCCGCCGATTCATGGGGCGGACACAAGAAGGGTCTGCACGGCTTCGGCATCATGCTCGGCAAGGGCTATCTCAGCTTCGACCACAATCTCATTATCCACAATGTTTCGCGCAATTTCCGCGGAAAGGTCGAGGGAACGCAGACCGCCGATTTCACCAATAATATCATCTATGACTGGGGCTATCAGACGGCATACGGCACGATCGGCCACCTCAATTATGTCAACAATACGCTCAAGGCCGGCAATTCCACGACCGGCGGCTATCACTGGATGTATGTGGACAGCTCGACCAAGCCGCAGAATTTCAAGGTCTACTGCGCCGGCAACCGGCTCATCAACAAGGACGGCTCGTTCCATGCGATCACGAATGACAACTGGGCGGGCGTAACCGTCAAGGAGTCGATCGGCATTACGAAAAATGACCTCTACAGCGCATCGCCCTTTGAGACGATCAACAACGGCGAGAATGTCTCGACCGCAAAAACCTGTGAAAGCGCCGCCGCATCCTACGATCATGTCATCAGCTTTGCCGGAAACGGCATCACGCCGGATCAGCGCACCGCAATCGACCGGCAGTGCGCCGAGGAAACGAAAAACGGCACCGGCTCTTGCAGCGGAACCTCCGAATATGACGCTTCCGTGACCGATCTCAACAAATACAGCATCAAGTGCGGCGTGACCTATTCCTATCCGGCAGCCGTCACGAAAAAGACGATCACCGATGCCGACAATGACGGCATGGACGACAACTGGGAGCTGACACGCGGCCTCAATCCCGCCGATCCGACCGATTACAAGGGCGACTACTGCGGGCAGGGCTACATGAATATCGAATATTACATCAACGATCTGACGGTCGGTGCATTCCCGGCGGGCGTTGTCACGCTGTCGCCGGAGAACGGTACACCGGTCGATCCGGTCTCCGCATTTGAAACGATCGAGGCGGAGGGCTTTGCCGCCGCAGAGGGGCCGCGTGCAGAGGACAATGCAAATGCATCCGGCGGACAGAATGTCGGCTTTGTGACAAACGGCGGCTATCTGCTTTACCGCGCCGTCGATTTCGGGGACGGTGCGCGCTCGCTGACGGCATCGGTCTCCGGCAATCCAGCAGGCATCGAGCTTTATCTCGACGGGCTTTCCGGTTCGCCTGCTGCATCGGTCAGCTTCCGCGGCACGACCGGCTTCTCCGATTATCAGGATGTCACATGGAATATTCCGGAGATCAAGGGGCAGCATAATGTCTATCTGAAATTCACCGGCGGTGAGGGCTATCTGCTCAATGTCGATCACTTCGTATTCGGGCATGATGCGATCCCGGTCAACGGCAGACTGTTCCGTGATTTGCAGGTTTCGGCGGATGCATTCCCGCAGGAATGGGTTCCGGCGGACGGCGCACAGACCGGCTCCGGCATCTACGGCGACCGCGATTTCACATTCACATCGCTGCCGGAGCGCCTTGCCGGTGCAGAGCAGATCATGACCGCCTGCAATGCGAAGAATGTCTTTACGGATTACGGCTCGTTCGAGACCGCCGCAGACTGCTCCGTGAATATCCTGCTCGATCAGCGCGTCGAAGCGGCGGGCAATACCCCCGAATGGCTTGCGGCCTATACCAAGACCGGCGAGACTGCCGCTTCCAGCAATGATGTCACATTCTCCGTCTATACAAAGACCTTCCGTGCCGGCGAAAAGGTGCTGCTTGGTACGAACAACATGAACGGCAACTGCATCAACTATACCGTTCTGCTTCAGGCGGAGGTGACTGCCGTCACCACGACAACGACCGTGACAACAACGGCCGCAGTGACCACGACAACAACCGAACCCGTGACCGGTACAACCACAACGCTGACAGCTCCCCCGTCTGCGGCAACACTCTGGGGTGATGCCGATGAAAGCGGAGATGTCGATGTCTCTGATTCCGTGCTGATCTGCCGCTACGGTGCAGAGGATGCGGATGCCGTCATCAGAGCGCAGGGCAAGATCAATGCGGATGTCACGCATGACGGAAAAATCGACGCTGACGATGCCGGAAAGATTTTGCAGTTTATTGCAAAGCTCATCCCGGCAGAGGATATCGCCGGATAAGAAACAGCCCCCGAAGGCGGAGTGCTCCGCTTTCGGGGGTATTTTTCTGCTGTATTATTTGAGATAGCCTTCGATCACAGGCCGCGCATCGCGCATCCGGACGGGCAGACCGTGTCCGCAGGCAAGCCACTGCGGATTCAGCCGCAGGATCGTTTGCAAAGACTCGCGCATCAGCGCTGGGCTGACGGCGTGCGGCGTGATATCCGGCTTATGCCAGAGCGCGGTGAATGCGTCGCCGCAGTAGAGGATGCCGCGGCTGAGAATGCCGAGCGAGCCGTAGGTATGTCCCGGCAGCGGGATGATCTCTGCATCGAAGCCGAGCGTCCGCAGCAAGCCGCTGTCTGCATCTCCGACACAGATATCCGGCTCGTAGGGCGGGCTTTTGAGAAAGCGGCCGCCGACATTCTGCACGATATTGCGCAGGCGGTATCTGTCCGCTGTCGGCATGACGCGCTGCATGACGAAATTGCGGCGCAGATCCATATCATGCACACTCAGCAGGAGCTTCGCGCCGGTGCGCTGGAGCTTTGCGGCGTTCCAGTCGTGATCGGGATGCGCGTGTGTGAGGAATACATATTTCAGATCGGCATTGCAGAGCCATTTCTGCATTCCGCGGAAGGTCTGCGGCAGGCCGGTGTCGATCAGCAGATCACCGCCGGTGCCGTGCAGCAGATAGCAGGTCACATCGGACTGCGCATAAAAGCTGATCCGTCCGGATCGGATGACGGTCATAAGATCACCTCTGGTTTCAAAGCATTATGATTTCATCAATAAGAAGTATCCGCTTCGCGGATGATATTACAGAATGGGGCGGGCAGTGCCCGCCGGCAGTGCCGGAGCCGGATTCTAAAGTTCTCCGGAAGCGAACGGGCGCAGAATAAGACTTCCCCAGACCGTAATTCAGGCGCGATCAGCGCCGTAACAGCGACAACCCTGATATGCTCCGCGAAACCAAGCCGTAGGGAAGCGGCTGTCGGCACTGCCGACCAGCGACGAAATTGATATGCTCTGCGAAACGGCACCGAAGGGAAGCGGCACCGGGCACTGCCCGGAATAATTCCATGCAAACTGCCGTATAATGAGGTATGGAGGTGAGCAAATGGAAGCTCCGAAATTTTGGAAAAAAGCGGTATTCTGGATCGCATTCAGCCTGGCGGCCGGCATCCTTTCCAGCTGGCTGACGCGTGACGGTCTGGAGCGCTTTGAGCAGATCGCGAAGCCCGCGCTGACACCGCCGCGCATCGTATTCCCGATCGCATGGACGATCCTGCTGTTCCTGATCGGCTTCGGCTTTGCATTGATCCGCGAAAAGACAATGGGAACAGCCTCGGCAGACAGCGCCGTGATCGTTTTTTCCGTGCAGATGACATTTTTCTTCTGCTGGATGATCTGGTTCTTCGGGCTGGGCTGGTACGGCTTTGCGGCGCTCTGGCTGGTCGGCATGATCCTCTCGATCATATGGATGATACGGTTTTACGGGAAGATCTCGCCGGCTGCGGCGTGGATGCAGGTGCCGTATCTGCTGTGGTGCGGCTTTGCGCTCTACCTGAATACCGGCGTCTGGCTCCTGAACCGCTGATGCCCCATCGCATACAAAATTTCCCGGCCGTGTTTGCTATACGGTCGGGAAGTTTCGCTTTCATATCATCTGTGCCTTACTCTGAAAGATAGTTGCGCACAAGGATCTGGAGCAGCTCGTCGCGGTCGATATGCCGTGCCAGGCTGCGTGCATTTTTATGTACCGTGATATAGGTCGGATCCTCCGAGAGCAGATAGCCGACGATCTGATTGATCGGGTTGTAGCCCTTCTCATTCAGCGCGTCATAGATCGTCCGGAGAATCTGCTGAATCTCCTTTTCCCGTTCCTCGGAGAGCGAAAAGGTAATGGTCTTATCTGACATTGGGCTTGCTCCTTTCATATATTGTATGGATCATCATTTACACATCCGTTCCTGTTTATTATACCGCATTGCAGCGGATACTGCAAGTATTTTGCGCAAAAACTGGCAGAATGACGATTATTCGCCGCCGGATTTATGCAGGATGCACAGCAGAGCAATGCCTGCACATTTCTGCACAGGCATTGCGGCTTTGCTGTTACTGACATTCCTGACGCTTGACAAAGGAAGCGCAGTCCACGCATTCCTTGACGGTCGGATTGGCCTCATGCGTGTCAATGTGAACCTGATCGAGCGTGCAGTAATTCTCCGTGCAGAGATTGTGCGCACACTGGTCAACGGTGCAGTGGATATTCGGGTTCTTCTGATCGTTCATGTGAATCAGTCTCCTTTCCGCATGGCATTATTTTGCCTGCAAAGCTAGGATTTCCGGTATGATCGGAATTATGCATCCCGGCACGCAAAAATACAAAATCAACGAAATTGCGCAAATTTCATGAGAGCCCCAGTGAAATTTGACTCTCAGTGAAAAGCGGAGAAATCAAGAGGATTTGTGAGAAAGTGCCGGGAATTCTTCGCAAAATGCGGCTATTTGCTTCCCCGAACCGGATTTGTCTTTTTTTGCTCCTTGCAAATTCCGGCATGATTTGCTATAATAGCATTAAAGATTGCCGCAGGAAACGGCAGAAAGGAGGATTCCGTATGATGGGCGAACTCATTTTCTGGGGCATTGTCTTCGTCGCGGCACTGCTCGCTGAGCTGGCATCATTCCAGCTTGTGAGCATCTGGTTTGCAGTGGGTGCAGCCGGAGCGTTCGCAGCTTCCATGATGCACATGGGCTTCGCGGCGCAGCTCGGTATCTTTGCAGCGGTATCGGCAGCGCTCCTGTTAGTGACAAGGCCGCTGCTCAAACGCCTGCGCGTCGATCAGCAGCTCCGCACGAATGCCGATCTCAATATCGGAGAGAAGGCAGTCGTGATCGAGGAGGTCGATGCCGCACACGGTACCGGCCGCGTCCGGCTCAAGGGCGTTGACTGGATGGCAATTTCCGAGACGGGCAGCGTGATCCCGACGGATACCGTTGTGACGGTTCTGCGCGTGGAGGGCTCGAAGCTGTTTGTCTATCCGGCGGAAGCGAATGCCGCCGGCGGCAGCAATGATGAATCTGATTTTTGAACGGAGGTAGTAAAATGTTTGGAGCAATGATGTTTCTCAGCAGCGGCCCGCTGGTCGTTGCACTGGTTCTGGTGATTGTGATTCTGGTGATCCTGGTCGCAAATCTTCGTATCGTCCCGCAGGCAAATGTCTATGTGGTCGAGCGTCTCGGCACATTCTATAAGGAATGGCATACCGGCCCGCACTGGCTGGTGCCGTTCATTGACCGCGTGGCAAAGGTCGTGACGATCAAGGAACAGGTCGTTGATTTCAAGCCGCAGCCGGTCATCACAAAGGATAATGTCACCATGCAGATCGACACGGTTGTGTTCTTCCAGGTGACGGATGCAAAGCAGTACACCTACGGCGTAGAGCGCCCGATGGCTGCAATCGAAAATCTTTCCGCAACGACACTGCGTAATATCATCGGTGAAATGGAGCTCGATGCAACGCTGACCTCCCGTGATGTCATCAATACAAAGATCACAGCGATTCTCGACCAGGCAACTGACCGCTGGGGCATCAAGGTCAACCGCGTGGAGCTGAAAAATATCCTGCCGCCGCGTGAGATTCAGGACGCGATGGAAAAGCAGATGAAGGCAGAGCGCGAACGCCGTGAAAAGATCCTTCAGGCAGAGGGCGAAAAAAAATCCGCAATTCTCGTAGCTGAGGGTGAAAAGGAATCCAAGATCCTCCGCGCACAGGCGGAAAAGGAATCCCAGATCCTCGCCGCGGAAGCACAGCAGCAGGCACTCCTGCTCCGTGCTGAGGCAATCAAGAAGCAGAAGATGCTGGAGGCAGAGGGCGAGGCGCAGGCACTGAGAATGCTCAATGACGCTTCCCCGAACTCCAAGATCATTCAGCTGAAATCCCTCGAAGCCTTTGCGAAGGCTGCCGACGGCAAGGCAACGAAGATCATCATTCCGAGCGAATTACAGGGACTTGCCGGTCTGACGGCTGCGCTCAAGGGCATCTCCTCTGAGGACAAGTAAACCATTCCGGTGAAAGGAGCTGATATCGTGAAAAAGACGGTGGATACACTGCTTTCAATCGCGATGGCCGGGCTGTGCTTTTCCGGCATCATCTTTCTCGGTTTCTCGATCTTTACGAAAGGATCGAAGTGGACGCTTGCAGCGGCGGCTGCCTGTGCATTACTGTTCAATTCGTTCAATCTGATCCGGATGCAGCATCGTACTCCGGTACAGATCACAGAGCAGGATTCCGCAGACAAATAATACGAAAATCCCGGCTGTTATCGGAACGGCCGGGATCTTTTTCTTTCACCGGGCAGTGCCCGGCTCCGATATGAGATCAGGATATGAGAAAATCATTTTTATGTTACTATATCCATTTCGCTTTTCGGAATAGTATGCGTTAACCGGGCAGTGCCCGGCTCCGGTTTGTTCTCATGCCGCGCAGATGCTTTCTTAATTTTTTATGACCTCCATTGAACTTTCACGCAGAATGTGGTATAATATAGCGGTATATGCTGAATATAAGGAGAATATCATATGAACTGGAAAATCGTATTGGGCGCAGGCATCGCGGGCATTGCAGCACTGAGTGTATTCTGCGCAATGGCGTATATGATTCACAGCCGGGATAATACGATCGCGGAGCTGCGCGAAGCAGTTGTGCGTGCCGGAGAGGATCCGGATATCGCTGTACTCCCGCCGAAGGTCTATGAACCGGTGACAGTCAACCATTTCTATGAGCGCCGCGGGCATAAGATCCTGCTCTCCGACAATACATTCGGTCAGATCTGGCTGCCGGTTCTGGCGGATGTGCCGCTTTCCTCGCATCCGACCGAAAAAATGGTCGAGACGGACAAGGGCAGAATGCTTTCGTTTGATGATGCCGGAAATCTCAATGCGCTGACCGGCATCGACATTTCCTCGCATAATACAGTCACGGACTGGAACGCGGTCAAGGCGGACGGGATTGACTTCGTGATGCTGCGCATCGGCTACCGCGGATACGGCTCGGAGGGCAAGCTCGCGAGGGATAAATCCTTCCGCGCAAATTACAATGCGGCAAAGGAGGCAGGCCTGCTTGTCGGCGCATATTTCTTCTCGCAGGCGACTACCGAGGAGGAGGCCGTCGAGGAGGCGATTCTCTCCGCGCAGCAGCTTGAGGGCTGTCAGCTTGATTTTCCGGTCGCCTTTGACTGGGAAATCATCTATCAGGATAACGAAGCGCGAACGAACAATGTCCCCTGTGAAACGCTGACGGATGCAGTGCTTGCGTACTGTCAGAATATGCAGTCCTTCGGCTATCAGACGATGTGGTATCAGAATAAGCGCACGACGCTGTTCAAGATCGACACGCCGCGCCTGACGGATATCCCGTTCTGGCTGGCGGAATACGGCGACGGCCCGACCTTTATCTATGATTATGATATGTGGCAGTACAGCTGCACCGGAAAGGTCGCGGGGATCGAGGGCGATGTGGATATGAACCTCTGCTTCAAGGATTTCTCGAAGGAGGGGCATCCGCTGATCTCGCTGCCTGCGCCGGAATATACGCCGAAGCAGGAGACCGCGCCGGCTGAGACTGCGCCTGCTGAGACCGCACCGGCAGAACCGGAAACGCCCGCGGATGCGGAGACACCGGAGAATGCGGCTGCACCTGAAAATGCTGCTGCACCTGAGAATCCCGAAGTGCAGGAGAATGCAGAGCCGCAGCCATGATTTGTATTTCTCCGGCGAGGGTAGGGCTTTGGGTTTTTCAGTTCGCTTGATTGTTTGGTTTTCGTTTCTGCCGTTCCGCAGGGTGCGAGGGGGAACCATAAGAGAGAGAAGAGGCAGGCGCCGCTTTGCGGCTTAGCCTCTCCCCTCTCTTAAGGTT
>CAMOOV010000097.1 GCA_946621745.1 uncultured Ruminococcus sp. | reverse complement strand
CGCTCGCAGGCCCGGAGATCTCCGTCGCGACGACCAAGGCTTACAGCTGCCAGCTCGTCGCGGGCTATCTGCTCGCGCTCCAGTTTGCAAAGGCGCGGAATGAGATCGAGGATGAAAGATACAATGAGCTGCTTGAAAGCATCTATTCAATCCCGGATAAGGTCGAGAAGATCCTGGAGGATAACGAGCGCCTGCAGTGGTTTTCCGCAAAGCTCATCAATGTCGGCGATGCATTCTTCATCGGCCGCGGCATCGACTATGCGATCGGCATGGAGGGCAGCTTAAAGCTCAAGGAGATCAGCTATATCCACTCCGAGGCCTATGCAGCCGGTGAGCTGAAGCACGGCCCGATCAGCCTGATCGAGGACGGTACCATCGTCATCAGCATCGTCACGCAGCCCGGCCTGATCGAGAAAACGGTCAGCAATATGGTCGAGGTCAAGAGCCGCGGTGCCAAGGTCATGGCAGTCACAACGGCGGGCAACTATTTCCTTGAGGATACGGCGGAATTCGTCTGCTATATCCCGCGCATTGAACCGCTGTTCTCCGGCAGCCTGAGTGTCATCCCGCTCCAGCTCCTGAGCTACTATGTTTCGATCGGCAAGGGCTTTGATGTCGATAAACCGCGTAACCTCGCAAAATCCGTTACGGTCGAGTAAGCGCGGTCTGCAATCAGAATCAACAGAAATGATCTCCGAAGCACTGTTTCGGAGATCATTTGTCAAATGGAGGAAAATGAAGAATGACAGGAAAACTGATCGTGATTGAAGGGCTGGACGGAAGCGGAAAGGCCACGCAGTCCGGCCTGCTGACTGCTGCTTTTCAGCGCCGCGGCATAAATGTCATGCAGGTATCGTTCCCCGATTATGACAGCGATTCCTCTGCGCTCGTGAAGATGTATCTGCGCGGAGAATTCGGCACGGATCCGAATGCCGTGAATCCCTATGCGGCATCGAGCTTTTATGCGGTTGACCGTTTTGCGAGCTATACGAAAAAATGGAAGACATTCTATCAGAACGGCGGCACCGTGATTGCCGACCGCTATACCACATCGAATGCGATTCACCAGTGTGCAAAGCTGCCGGAGCAGGAATGGGACAGCTTTCTGGAATGGCTCTTTCACTATGAATATGAGCTTCTGGGAATCCCAGCGCCGGCCTGCACGGTCTTCCTGCGTGTGGATCCGGATGTCAGTCAGAAGCTGATCTCAGCACGCTATCAGGGCGACGAAAGCAAAAAGGATATCCATGAAGCGGATCTCGATTATCTGCGGCGGGCTTACCGCGCAGCAGATCACTGTGCAGCGGTGCTCGGCTGGCGTGTTGTGGAATGCACAAGCGGCGGCGCGATGCGTCCGGTTGAAGACATCTTCCGCGAGCTGGAAGCAATCACCGCGCCGGAAACCGAATAAAAAAAGCAGCCTGACCGGTTCATCACGCCGGAAAGGCTGCTTTTTATGGGCTATTTTGACTGGCCGTAATAGGCATTCGGGCCATGCTTGCGGAGATAATGCTTATCCAGAACATACTGCGCGATCGCGGCATCCGGATTCAGGAGCAGCGTTTTGAGGGCCATTTCTGAAACCTGCTCCATGACGACCGCATGATAGACCGATGCAGCCGCATCCTTGCCCCATGAAAACGGGCCGTGATTCTTCACGATAATGCCCGGCACAGCAAGCGGCTCGATCCGCCGTGACCGGACGGTCTCAATGATGACCGCGCCGGTATTGCCTTCGTAATCCGCTTCGACCTCCGCAGCGGTCAGCTCGCGGGTACAGGGAATATCGCCGTAGAAATAGTCTGCGTGTGTCGTGCCGAGTGCAGGGATATCGCGTCCCGCCTGCGCAAATGCGACTGCGTGTGTCGAATGCGTATGCGTAATGCCGCCCAACTCCGGAAATGCACGGTAAAGCGCGAGATGCGTTTTCGTATCGGAGGAGGGCTTCCATTTACCTTCGACGGTCTCGCCGGTCTCCAGACTGACAACGACCATATCCTCCGGCTTCATATTGTCATAGCTCACGCCGGAGGGCTTAATGACCATCATATTGCCGGCGCGGTCAACGCCGCTGACATTGCCCCATGTGTAAATGACAACGCCGCGCCGCACAAGCTCCAGATTGGCTTTGCAGACCTCCTGTTTCAGTTGTTCCAGCATAATAATTCCCCTTTTCGTATATACCGATTCCCGGCAGCGCTGTCAGGCTCATACTTCCATGATCTTCTCCCATGAGGTCGAAACGCCGGAGATCGTGTTATTGACATAATAGAGCAGGATATACTGCGCATCCGCATCATCGACCTTGCCGTCGCCGTTGATATCGCAGGCCTTTTTCTGCGGATCATTCAGGTTGATCGGAGCGCCGGACAGCGCTTCGGTATAGGCGACGAGAACTGCCTGTGCATCCGTATTCTCGACTTTCCAGTTTCCGTTGCAGTCGCCGCGCAGCAGCTCATCCTCCGCCATGACCTCAAAGGGATAAGTATTCTTTTCCGCATACTGCTGTGCGGTGGAATTCTCATAGCCGCGGATCGCACCGTCTGTGATGCCTGCCTTATGTCTCGCGACGGTATTGCAGATTGTTGCATCCAGATCATAGATCTCGCAGTCCGGATTCAGGATCGTGATGCTTTTCAGATGCTCACAGAGATAGAAGCCGAAGCGTTCGATCTTCTTGACCGATGCCGGCACGATGACATTGATGAGCTTCGGGTTATAGGAAAATGCGCCGCGTCCGATGATCTCGACATCGTCCGGAATCAGCACATCGCCGGTGTTGTCCTTGCCGAACAGCAGAACGCCGTTGACGGTGACGAATTTGGTTTCTGCGCGTCTGGCAGTCATCCAGTTGGTGCCGCTGAAGCAGTCCTCGCCGAAATCCTTCAGATCTGCGGGAACATTGAACTCCTCGATCGGCTCACAGCGGCAGAATGCGCGGTCGCCGATCTTCTCGACTGCCGACGGAATATTGACCGATTCCAGCTTTTCGCATTTGTCAAAAAGGCTGGTCGGAATGACCTTCAGCGAATCCGGCAGAACTGCGCTTTTCAGTACCCAGCAGTTTTTGAACGCATTATCGCCGATCTCCGTGACGCTCTCCGGAATGACAACATCCGTCATCGTCAGGTGGAAGGCGAAAGCGCTTTCCGCAATCCTTGTGACCGGCAGCCCGTCGATCTCCGACGGAATGGTCACGCTTTCCGGCAGATCGTCTGTCACGCCCGTAATCGTCACAGCTCCGTCTGCGATCTCGTAGCGCAGCCCCTCGTAAGCAGGCTGCGCTTCTTCCTCTGCGGCGGAAACAGCCGCAGATGCAGGCAATACTGCTGAGCCCGTCCAGACAAGGCAGGCCGCACACAGCATTGCTGCGCCTCTCAGTTTTTTCATATTTTTCCCCTCTCGATGGACCGGATGCTCCGGAAGACCCCCTCATTGATCTGCCGGTCGGCCTGAAATTCAATATATATATGCTGAGTACGCAGCACATAATATATTGATTATATCAATCATAACACACAGCACTGAAAAGCGCAAGGCATCCGCTAAAAATCAGCGCTCTTAACAAATCAGACTCTGATTTTTTGTATATTATACACAGCGCCGTTTCACCGGCAAAGCCGGTTACGGATTCTAAGGCTTCTTACGCCGGCAGCTGCGCAATGAGATGAAAGCCGGCCCTGCTTGAAAAATCAGTGAAAATGTGGTACAATATATATGCATCTGCATTATGCAGCGGAAAGGAGAAGTACTATGCTGAATCAAATCGGAGATACCCTGCACGGTTTTACCGTCACCCGCATCCGCGAATCAGAGGAGCTCAGCGGTCGCATTGTTGAGATGACCTTCACGCAGACCGGCACCGAGCTGGTCTGGATCGACAATCATGCCGAAAACAAGCTGTTCTCTGTCGCATTCAAGACGCTGCCGGAGAACAGCACGGGCGTCTTTCATATTCTGGAGCATTCCGTCCTCTGCGGCTCCAAAAAATATCCGGTGCGTGAGCCGTTTGTCGAGCTGCTGAAAAGCTCTATGAACACCTTTCTCAATGCGATGACCTTTCCGGATAAAACAATGTATCCGGTCTCCAGCCGCAACCCGCGCGATTTTCTCAATCTGACAGCGGTCTATCTGGATGCCGTTTTCGCTCCGGCAATCCTCGAAAATCCGAATATCTTCTATCAGGAGGGCTGGCACATCGAGCAGGACGCGGACGGCAGCTTCAGCTATAAAGGCGTCGTTTTCAATGAGATGAAAGGCGCAATGAGCAGCGTCGATGATCTCGCGGAATATAAGCTGATCTCGATGCTCTTTCCGGATACCTGCTACGGCTTCAATTCCGGCGGCGATCCGGCCGTCATCCCGACGCTGACCTATGAAAAATTCACCGAGACCTATCACCGCTTCTATCATCCCTCGAATGCGCGGATCTTTCTGGACGGCGATATTCCGCTGGAGGAAACACTCGCGCTGATTGAGGAATATCTCTCGCAGTTTGAGCGCAGCACCGATCTGCCGGAGATCACCATGCAGGCGCCTGTTTCCTCGAAGGCAACGCAATATTATGAGCTTGCGAAGGATGAAGAACTGACCGATCAGACTGTCCTGACCGCAGGGCGGATTGTCGGCACATGGCGCGACCGCACAAAGCTGATCGCACTGCGCGTCCTGCTGGATGCCGTTGCCGGCTCGAATGAGACGCCGATCAAGCGTGCGGTGCTTTCGGCGGGGCTTGCAAAGGAAATGGATATTTCGGTTGATGATTCGATCGCGCAGCCGTATCTCGCCATTCAGCTGAAAAATGTCCGCGACGGCAAGGCTGACGAGGTTCTCCCGCTGATCCGGAAGACGGCTGCCGATCTTGCGGAAAACGGGCTCGATTACGATGCACTCGAAGCCTCCGCGAACCGGCTCGCATTCCATCTGCTGGAGCCGGAGGAGCCGCAGGGACTCGACCGCTGCATCAACTGCATGAACAGCTGGCTTTACGGCGGCGACCCGATGCAGTACCTCGTCTATGAGGAGGACTTTGCAGCCGTCCGGCAAATGCTCAGGGATCACGCATTCGAGGCGCTGCTCCGTGAAACACTGGTTGAGGAGAGCGGCACTGCGGTGCTGATCTCACTGCCGTCCTATACACGCGGCGAGGAGCTGCGGGCGGAGGAGGAAGCGCGGCTCGCTGCGACGACATCTGAATGGAGCGAGGCCGATCTCGCCGCAAACCGTGTTCTCAATGAAAAGCTGCTCGCATGGCAGCAGACGCCTGATTCCGCTGAGCAGCTCGCGACGCTGCCGGTTCTGAGTCTTTCGGAGGTCAGCCCGGAGCCCTCATGGACAGATACCGAGGTGCAGCAGCAGGACGGCGTGACCGTGCTGTATCATCCGGTGCCGAGCCGCGGCATCGTGCATATCACGCTCGCATTCCGCCTGACCGACCTCTCGCTCAATGAGCTGACGCTTGTCTCTCACATCGGCAGTCTCTACGGCAAGCTCCCGACCGCGCATTACTCCGCGCTGGAATTGCAGCAGGCACTCAAAAACAAAGTCGGCCGGCTGAATGCAGGCGTTGAGGTCTTCGCGAAGGATCTCGTCACAGATGTCTGCACGCCGGTGCTGGCTGTCCGTTGCAGCGTGCTGGCAGATCACATTGCCGATGCATTCGATCTGATCGAGGAGGTGCTGCTGACGACTGATTTCACGCAGAAGGACAAGATCCGCGAGATCGTTACGCAGACGAATGAGCGCATGAAGCAGATGGGCGTCATGGCCGGACACGCGCTCGGCATCACCGCTGTCATGTCGCGCTATGCCGCGAAAAATGCTGTCCGCTGCGCGGTCTCCGGCTATCCGGTCATCAAGCAGACACAGCAGCTCGTGCGGGAATTCGATGAACAGTTCGATGCATTCTCCGGCCTGATGCAGTCCGTACAGGCAAAGCTCTGCCGTGCGCGTCTGCATTATGCCAGTGTCTCCGCTGCAAAGAATGCAGATATCAAGCAGCTGCTGGAACGCTTCCCCGCAGGCGAATCCGTTCCGGCAGAGGCCGCCTATACCGCAGATATTCCGAAGCGCGCAGGCTACACAATTCCGGCGCAGATCGGCTTTGCGGTGCAGGGCTGCTTCCTGCCGGAGCAGGAATACGGCTTCAACAGCGGCTGGCGCGCCGCCGCGAAGATCATTTCCCTGAGCTATCTCTGGAATGTTGTCCGCGTACAGGGCGGCGCATACGGCACCGGCATCTCGCTGATGCGCGACGGCAGCGTCTTCACCTACTCCTACCGCGATCCGTCGCCGGCGCGTTCGCTCGCAGTCAACGGCGGCATCTCGGAATTCATCCGGCAGTTCTGCGAAAGCGGCGAACCGCTTGACAAATTCATCATCTCGACCGTGAATGACGAGGAACCGCTCCAGTCGCCGCGTGTCATGGGCATCACAGCGGATTCGCTCTGGTGCATCGGCAAGACAAAGGCCGATCTGACCGCAGACAGAAAGCAGCTGCTTGCTGCAACGCGGGAGACGCTGCTCGATTCCTGCCGCATCTGGGATGCATTCGCAGAAAACGGCGCAGTCTTTGTCAGCGCCTCGGAAAACCTGCTTGCGGACTGCGAAAACCTGACGATCCTGGATTAAACACCGGCTGAATCACAGAGAACAAAAGAAAGGAGCGGCATATGCTGATCCCTGCCCTCACCTTTGCAGCGATCCTGATTCCGTTCGCGGGCGTAATCGCACTGCTGCACAATAAGCAATACAGCGAAAACAGCGTTCGTCTGATGCTGACCAGCATCGGCTGTCTCATCATGAACATCGGCTCCTTTATCATGCAGACTGCCGATTCCGAGCCGGAGGCTGGTGTCGCGATCCGGTTTGTGTATCTCGGCAATGCCCTGTTCTATTATTTCTTTCTCACATTTCTGCTCTCCTATCTCCGGGTGAAGGTGCCGCAGATGATTCTTACGCTCTGGGCAGCCTTTGAGATCGGCGTCAGCATCATACACTGGAGCACATCGGCGCAGGAGCTGTTCATCGGGCATTATTATTTCGTCCGGAACGAGACCTTTCATGTTTTCACGGCGCAGATTGCCAACCAGTCCCCGATCTATAACACGCGCAATATCATTCTGCTCTGCCTGCTGACGGCACTGCTCACCTATACGGTCATCGTCATGGCGCGGAACAAGCTGGTCTCGGAGCGGCACAATCTCGGCAGACTGGCCGGCGCACAGTTCATTGTCATCGGTGCGCTTGCCGTCGATACCTTTGCGGATCCCGGCATTGACATCATGCCGATGCTCTGTGCACTGTCGCTGCTTTCCGTTGTCGTCAGCATGATGACGGACAGCTTCTTCGGCGTAACGGATTCCGGCCACGAATGGATCTTCAAGCAGATGGAGAATCCCTATATCATCACGGACAGTCAGTACGGCTATCTCGATGCGAATGCCCATGCAAAGGCGCTCTTTCCTGCGCTGGAGCGGCTGCATCAGAATGAGCGCATCCCCGATGAAGTCTATGTGCTGTTCACGGCTTCGACCACGCATTTTTCGATCGGCGAGGAAGCCTTTGAGCGCAAGGTCACGGAGCTGAAGCGCCACAACAGTCTGGTCGGCTACGGCCTGCTGCTGGAGGATGACACCGAGCAGCAGAAATATGTCCGGCTGCTCGGCAGCTACAACAGCCGCCTGCAATCGGAGGTCGAGGAGAAAACACAGCATATCCGCAAGGTGCAGGATTCAATTATCACCGGTATGGCGAGCGTGATCGAAAGCCGCGACAATTCCACCGGCGGCCATATCCGCCGCACAAGCACGGTCGTCCGCATCTTCGCGGAGGAGCTGGAGCAGGATCCGGAACGCATGGAACAGCTCGGCCTGACGCATCAGTTTTTACAGGCGGTCGCGAAGGCTGCCCCGCTGCATGATCTCGGCAAAATCGCGATCAATGATATGATTCTGCGCAAGCCCGGCAAATTCAACGATGAGGAATATGCGGAGATGAAAAAGCATCCTGCGGAGGGTGCGCGCGTCCTGACCGAAATTCTCAATGAAGTGGATGACGAGGAGTTTGTCCGCATCGCAATTAACATCGCAGGCTGTCACCACGAGCGCTATGACGGCAAGGGCTATCCGCATCAGCGCAGCGGCGAGGATATCCCGATCGAAGCGCGGATCATGGCGCTCGCGGATGTGTTCGATGCGCTGGTCTCGCAGCGCTGCTATAAAAGCGCCTTCACCTTCGACGATGCATTCCGCATCATCCGTGAGGGACTCGGCACGCAGTTTGATCCGGTGCTGGGAAAGCTGTTCCTCGAATGCCGCGAACGGCTGGAAAAAACCTATGCCGAACTGAACAGCGGCGAAGCTGCACAGCCGTCCCCTGTCTGTTCATAAAAAATTCATCAAATTTCACGAAAATTTCTCTGAAACACGGTTGCAATTATCCGGAAATTATGGTAAAATAAAACAAGTAAGAAAAGCATTGCACCGGCTGAGGAGGTGAGCTGTATGATAACCGGTCAGACAAAAATCATCGGTGTCTGTCTTTCGACAATCCATGAGGAGGACAGATTCTATTTCATCCGCGCTCTGAACCGGCAGGCAGCAGCAGCCGGCTTCCGCCTGATGATCTTCAACGCCTGCTCCGATCTCTATGAAGCAGACAATCCGAATACCGACGGCGAACGCAATGTGTTCCGCCTGATCCCGTATGACCGGCTCTCCGGAATGATCGTCTTCCCGCAGTTTCTCTATAATGATCCGATCATTGATGAGGTCGTGAAAAACTGTCTTGATAAAAAGATACCGGTCGTTTCGATCGACAGGGAGATCGAGGACTGCATCTGCTTTTCGTTCTCCTATGCAGATGTGTTCCGGCAGCTCTGCCTTCATGTGATTGATGTTCACGGCGCAAAGAATCTGATGATGGTCGCAGGCGTCAAGGGCAATGCGTTCTCCGATGAGCGGATCCGGGCATTCAAAGAAGTGCTGACGGAGCGCGGGCTGTATTATGATGACAGTCTGGTCGGCTACGGCAATTTCTGGGATGCGCCGACGCATGACCTGATGGCGGAATGGTTCGAGGAGGAGCGCCGCCCGTATCCGGATGCGATTGTCTGCGCAAATGACTCCATGGCGATCGCGGTCAGCAGCTATTTGCAGAAGCATCATATCCGCGTACCGGAGGACTGTATCGTCACCGGCTTTGACGGCATCATGCAGGCGAAGTACCATATCCCGCATCTGACGACCTGCCGGCAGGACTATGACAAAATGGGACAGCTGATCGTGCAGTCGATCGAAGCGCGGCTTGCCGGAAAGACCTGCCCGAAGAAGCAGGTGATCGGTTTCAGGCTGATCTGCTCACAGTCCTGCGGCTGTCAGCCGGTCTCGTTCTACAATGTCAACGATGCGGCGCAGGAGATGTATGACCGCGTGCGGCTCGCCTCGCAGCGGCAGGAAATGATGTGTACCGTGCTGGGCGAAATCCCGCGGATGAAGTCCATTGAGGAGCTGCCGACAGTCTTCGTCAACAAATTCATCCTGCCGACAACGGTGTTCGCGGTCAACGGCGATATGTTCGATCCGCCGGAATTCGGCCTCGGTCACCGCAGAGAGCAGGCATTCAGCGACAAAATCCGGATCGTCTTACAGCGCTATTTCTGGTATGAGACAGAGCCCTGCACGATCAGCCGCAGTGAGCTTCTGCCCGCGCCGGATCTGATGCTGAATCACGAGGAACCGATCCTTGTCTGTGCGCTGCATTTTCTGGATCTCTCGCTCGGCTACTGCCTGTTCCAGCCGGAGATCACGCTCGACGAATATCAGAAAATGCACACCTTTATGAGTGCGGTCAATGCGGCCTTCGGCTCGTTCCACGCCCAGATGCAGATCCGCAGCATCAACAGCCAGCTCAAGGCGGTCAATGCGGAGCTGGAAAAGCTCTATGTTCACGATTCTCTGACAGGTCTGCTGAACCGCCGCGGATTCTACAAGGAATTCCGCAGTCAGATGACGGAATGCACACAGGAAAAGCACTGCGCATTCCTGATCTCGGCCGATCTCGACCGGCTGAAATATATCAACGATACCTATGGACATCTGGAGGGCGACAACGCGATCATCGCTGTTGCACAGGCACTGCTTCACGCCTGCGGCCCGCATGATATCTGCGCCCGCTTCGGCGGCGATGAATTTGCGGTCGGCGGCTTCCTGCCCGAATCGCTGGCAGAGATCTGCTTTGAGCGCTTCCGGCGGCAGTTTGCGGATTATCTGAAAAAATACAATGATTCCGCTGGAAATCCGTATCCGGTCGAGGCGAGCATCGGCTGCTATGCCGAACCGCTGGACGAGACCTTCGATCTCGACCACCTGATCCGGACGGCGGATGACCGGATGTATGCGCAGAAGCAGAAGCGCCGCAGAGAGCGCGATAGTCTATAAACCGAAGTTTAGAGGTGTCTCCGACGGATTTATATTGGGGCTCCGCCCCAAACCCCGCCC
>CAMOOV010000096.1 GCA_946621745.1 uncultured Ruminococcus sp. | reverse complement strand
TTTCTTATATTATACCACATTTTGAAGGTTTTGGCACGATTAAATCAGTGGTTCCCTAGGGGATAGTATCCCCTGGGCGGGGGTGTGGGGGCAGCGCCCCCACTATGGATCCGCCGGAGGCACCATACAGAAGCAACCGCTGCCGGCTTGGCTTTTCCTGCCGAAGCTATTGCTTTTTCTGTGATAATATGGTAAAATGATAGTATAAGAATACTGTTTTCGACAGAAAGGAAGCGATCACTTTGAAATTGCGGAGCATTGCAGCCGCATGGACGGCAGGACTCATGCTGACCGGCCTTTGTACCGGTCTGATCGGCGGGATCACAGCCTCTGCGGCGCAGAAATTTACGGTCGGCTTTGATGCGGAGTTCCCGCCCTACGGCTATCAGGACGAATCCGGCGAATATGTCGGCTTCGACCTTTCGCTTGCGGAGGAGGTCTGCAAGCGGCGCGGCTGGGAGCTGGTGAAAACGCCGATCGAATGGAATTCCAAGGATCTTGAACTGGAGACCGGCGCGATCGACTGCATCTGGAACGGCTTCACGATCAACGGCAGAGAGGACAGCTACACATGGACGGTGCCCTATGTCGATAATTCGCAGGTCGCGGTCGTGCGGAAGGATTCCGGCGTCAGCGCTCTGGAGGATCTGAAAGGGAAGATCGTCGCGGTGCAGGCGGACAGCTCTGCGCTGGCGGCATTCACCGGCGAGGATGCCGAGGAAAAGAATATCGAGCTTGCAAAGCAGTTCAAGGAGCTGCAGCAGGTCGGCGATTACAACAGCGCATTTCTGAATCTCGAAAGCGGCGCGGTCGATGCGGTCTGCATGGATATCGGCGTGGCGAAATACGAAATGGAAAAGCGCGGCGACAAATTCAAAATGCTGGATGAGCATATCTCCTCGGAGGAATACGGCGTCGGCTTCCTCAAGGGCAACACCGAGCTGCGCGATCAGGTGCAGGAAACGCTCTATGAAATGGTGAACGATAATACGTTCAGTCAGATCGCTGCGGACTGGGGACTGTCCGATGCGGTCTGTCTCACGGCGCCCGCTGCGGAGACGGAGAGCGACGGCCGCACGACCTTCACGGTCGGCTTTGATGCGGAGTTCCCGCCCTACGGCTATCAGGATGAATCCGGCGAATATGTCGGCTTTGATCTTTCGCTTGCGGATGAAGTCTGCAAGCGGCGCGGCTGGACGCTTGTCAAGCAGCCGATCGACTGGAATTCCAAGGATATGGAGCTGGAGACCGGCGCGATCGACTGCATCTGGAACGGCTTCACGATCAACGGCCGCGAATCCGACTACACATGGTCGAGCGCTTATGTTGACAATTCTCAGGTCGTTGTCGTGCGGGAGGATTCCGATATCAATGCGATCGGTGATCTGAGCGGCAAGACGGTCGCGGTGCAGGCGGACAGCTCTGCGCTGGCAGCATTCACCGGTGAGGATGCCGAGGAAAAGAACATCGAGCTGGCAAAGAGCTTCAAGGAGCTTCAGCAGGTCGGTGATTACAACAGTGCATTCCTGAATCTCGAAAGCGGCGCGGTCGATGCGGTCTGCATGGACATCGGCGTTGCGAAATATGAGATCGAAAAGCGCGAGGGCTTCCGGAAGCTGGATGAGACAGTCTCCTCGGAGGTCTACGGCATCGGCTTTCTCAAAGGCAATACGGCGCTGCGCGATCAGGTCGAAGCGACGCTCATGGAAATGGTCAAAGACGGCACCTTCATGCAGATCGCAAAGGACTGGGGACTGGATGAGAGTGTCTGCCTGACTGCGGAGAGCAGCAATACTACAGAGGAAAAGACCACGGAGAAGGTACCGTTCTCGGAAAAGCTGCTCGGCATCTGCAAGCAGCTTCTGCGCGGTGTCGGCGCATCGCTGGCGATCTTCTTCCTGACGCTGCTGTTCTCGCTGCCGCTCGGTCTGCTGATCGCGGCGGGCAGAATGAGCCGTTTCAAGCCGCTTCGCTGGCTCGTTTCGGTCTATATCTCGGTCGTCCGCGGTACGCCGCTGATGCTGCAATTACTGGTCGTATTCTTCGGCCCGTATTATCTGTTCCGGATGCAGACATCCGCATCCTACCGCTTCTATGCGGTCATCATCGGCTTCACGTTGAACTATGCGGCATATTTCGCAGAGATCTACCGCTCCGGCATTCAGGCGGTTCCGAAGGGACAGTATGAAGCGAGCACGATCCTCGGCTACAGCGGAATGCAGCGCTTCTTCCGGATCATCTTCCCGCAGATGGTCAAGAACATCATCCCCTCTGTGACGAACGAGGTCATCACGCTGGTCAAGGACACCTCGCTCGCATTCGCGATCTCTTATACAGAAATGTTCACGCTGGCAAAGCAGGTCGCCGCATCGGAGGCAACGATCATGCCGCTGTTCATCGCCGGTCTGTTCTATTATGTATTCAATGCAGTCGTCGCATTCGTCATGGACCGCATTGAGAAGAAACTGAACTATTTCAGATAAGGGGGAGACAACATGGAATATTTGCTTGAAGTCAAAAATATCCGCAAGCGCTTCGGTGATCTGGAGGTATTGAAGGATATCAGTATGCACATCGGCGCGGGCGAGGTCGTTTCGATCCTCGGCCCGTCCGGTTCGGGAAAATCGACATTTCTGCGCTGCCTTTCGATGCTCGAAACCGTGGACGGCGGCACGATGACCTACTGCGGCAAGAAGGCGGTCACGGAGCAGGACGGCAGGCCGCAGTATGCCGGAAAAGAGGACATGACCGAGATCAAGCGGAGCTTCGGTCTGGTCTTTCAGAATTTCAATCTGTTTCCGCATTTCTCGGTCATGCGGAATATCACGGATGCGCCGATCCGTGTATTGAAGCGCGACCGCGCCGAGGTCACGGAGGAGGCAAAGAAGCTGCTGAAAAAAATGGGGCTTGCGGATAAGGGCGACTATTATCCCTATCAGCTTTCCGGCGGTCAGCAGCAGCGTGTTGCGATCGCGCGGGCGCTGGCGATGAAGCCGAAAATGCTCTTTTTCGATGAGCCGACCTCTGCGCTGGATCCGGAGCTGACCGCAGAGATCCTCAAGGTACTGAAAGAGCTGGCGGCGGAGAAGATGACTATGCTGATCGTGACGCATGAGATCGACTTTGCGCGGAGCGTCTCGAATCATGTCGTGTTCATGGACGGCGGACTGATCGTCGAGGAGGGCGATCCGCGTGATGTCATCGACCATCCCTCCAATGACCGGACACGGGCGTTCCTGAAAAAGCTGGAGCAGTGAGCATTAAAAGATATTTCAGATTCATTTCAGGTTTCTATGGCATAATCATGTTATAAGGGGAACAATTTGCCCGACACAAAACAGAGGGCA
Source organism: uncultured Ruminococcus sp. (assembly GCA_946621745.1). Lineage (GTDB taxonomy): Bacteria > Bacillota > Clostridia > Oscillospirales > Ruminococcaceae > Firm-04. Next base: position 7,258 of record CAMOOV010000096.1, on the reverse strand, counting down.
TCCGTATAACATGAAAACAAGGAGGATTACCATGAAACAGTATCACAATGCACGGCGCGTATTTGCCGCAGCACTCGGCGCATTTCTCGCCGTCAGCGGCGCCGCAGCCGCCATGCCGGCGGTCAGCGCGGCGGAGGCAGTCGTCATCAACGAGGTCTGTACGAAGAACTCCACCCTCGCAGCGCCGGACGGACAGTTCTATGATTATGTTGAGCTTTATAATACGACCGGCAGTCCGGTCAGCATCGGCGGCTGGACGCTGAGCGATGATCCGGCGGATCCGGCACGCTACCGCATTCCGGACGGCGCGTCCGTTCCCGCGAACGGCTTCTATGTCATCTACTGCGGCGTGGCGGAAGGCACGGAGGGCGCGGTGTTCGGCCTTTCAAAGAACGGGGAAACGCTGACGCTGCGCAATGCGGACGGTGCCGAAGCGGAAACCGTCGAGGTGCCTGCGCTTGCATCGGACAATGCCTACGGCCGCATTCCGGACGGCAGCGAGCAGTTCGGCATTCTCTCACAATTAAGCCCCGGCAGCGGAAATCCCGCACAGCAGGCAACAGTTACGGTCAAAGCGCCGGAATTCTCACAGGAGAGCGGCTTCTATAACGACGGCTTTGAGCTGACGCTGACCGCGCCGGAGGGCTGCACGGTCTACTATACGCTCGACGGCAGCGATCCGACAACATCCTCCGAGCGCTACAGTCAGCCGATCCGCGTCTATGACCGGACATCCGAACCGAATGTGTATGCAGCGATCACGGATATCTCGGAGGGATACAGAGCGCCGGCAGATCCGGTCGATAAGGCAATGATCGTCCGTGCGGCGGCTGCCGATGCGAACGGCAATCTCAGCGAGATTATCACGAAGTCCTATTTCATCGGCTATGCACAGAGCGATTATGTGATGAATATGCGCGTGATCTCGCTCGTCACCGATCCGGATAATCTGTTCGATCACGAAAAGGGCATCTATGTCCGCGGCAAGGTCTATGAGGACTGGCGGAACGATCCGTCTGCTGACCGTATGCTGCAATCGTGGGAACAGCCGGCAAACTATACGCAGTCCGGCAAGGAATGGGAGCGTCCGGCGAATATCACCGTGTTCGAGAACGGTCAGGCGGCCTATAATGCGAATATCGGCATCCGGATGCACGGCGCGGCAACGCGTTCTGCTGCACAGAAGAGCTTTAAGCTCTATGCGCGTCTGGATTACGGCACCCGCAAAATGGAATATGATTTCTTCAACGGCGAGCTGACAAATATCAAGGGCAAGGTAATCGACTCCTTCGATAAGCTCGTGCTGCGCAACGGCGGCAACGATGACAAGTCGAAGGTGCGTGACCGCCTGAATCAGGAAATGGTCGCGGACCGCGCATTCGGCACGCAGAAGCAGACAGAATGCGTCGTGTTCATTGACGGCGAATTCTGGGGTACATACAATATCGTCGAGAAGATCGGCAAGGAATACATCGCTGACCATTACAAGGTCAAGGAGGATTCCGTCTGCATGATCAAGACCGACGAGCTGGAGGACGGCACCAGTCAGGGCTATGCGGATTACGAAGCACTGAAAGCGCTCGCAGATTCCGGCAATTTCGGCGATGCGGCATTCTATGAGAACTTCTGCAAGCTTGTCGATATCGACAGCTTCACGCAGTATATGGCGACCGAGATCTTCCTCGGCAACAGCGATTTCGGCGACAACAACTATGCACTCTGGAAGACGGAATCGGTCGATGATACCAAGCAATATGCAGACGGCAAATGGCGCTTCCTGCTGTTCGATACCGAATACGGTCAGGGGCTCTACAATCAGAGCAATTCCAGCACCAGCATATTCGACACGCTGCGCCGGAAGAACTGCTGGATCTCGAAGCTGTTCTTCGGCCTGTTCGATGCGAATGACGCATTCCGTGAGGCATTCACCCGTGCATATTTCGATCTCTGCAATGAGAATTACCGCTCTGACCGCGTTCTGCCGCGTCTGGCGGAATTGCAGGAGCTCTATACGCCGTCTATGCTCGATACCTATACGCGCTTCTCCTACTCCGGCGGCGGATGGACATTCCCCGGCATGGGCGACTGGGGCTGGCCGGGACAGCCGGGACAGCAGCAGGACGGATCGAATACCGCGCTCAATAACGAATTCAATACGATCAAATCCTTCTGGCAGGATCGTGCATCAAGAGCCGGACAGCATCTGGTCTCTGCATCGCGGAACAAGGTCAGCAGCGAGAGCGTGCGCGTGACCGTGAACAATCCGGCGGCGCAGGGAACTGTCGGTTTCAATACGCTTGCGCTGACCTGCGAAAACGGCGCATGGTCGGGCAGCTATCCGAAGAATCTTCCGCTGACGCTGAATGCAGAGCCGAAGGAGGGCTATTCCTTCTCCGAATGGAAGGTCACGGGCGCGGACTTTGCCGAGGGCAGTGTCAATACTGCTTCTGCCGTGATCGTTCCCGGCGGCGGCGAGGTGACGGTCGAGGCCGTCTATGTGCAGGGTGAACAGCAGCCCGATCCGCAGCAGCCGGAAAGCAAGCTGCTGCTGGGTGATGCGGATTGCAGCGGTGATGTGGATGTATCGGATTCGGTGATGATCGCCCGGTATGCATCTGAGGATGTAGACTGCAAAATCACCGAGGAAGGCAAGAAGAATGCGGATGTCAACTTCAACAATCAGGTTGATCTGGATGACGGTACGCTCATTCTGCAATATGTCGCAAAGCTCATTCCCGCTTTTCAGTAAACAGTAAACAGCATAGCATTGTGCTTCCCGGCCGTGTAAGCAAGACGGCCGGGAAGCTCTTTTTTTGCGGGGTATCAAATCTGCACAAATCCTTGTCTCAGACTGTCATCGCAGTTGACTTTTTATGTATTTTGTGGTATGATATAAAAGTATATGTATGCCCGTATCAGAACGGGCGGAAAAGGGGAGACCGGCAGGACAGAAACCGTTCCTGCGCCGGTCAGCGTGCGTACATGATGAATAACCGAAATCTGAGCAGCCGCGTCGCGCTCGGCGGCATTGTCGCGGCACTCTGCATCGTCATAATGTTCCTGACGGGCGTTCTGCCGGCGCTGTATATCGCCGCGCCGATGGCCGCCGGTCTGCTGATGATCATTCTGGTCGAGGAGGTCTCGGTCGGCTGGGCATGGCTGACCTATCTGGCCGTGAGCCTGCTCTCACTGATCGTCACCTTTGACAAGGAAGCCGCACTGATGTTCATTCTGTTTTTCGGCTATTATCCGATGCTCCGGATATGGATCGAGCGGCTCCGCTCAAAATCACTGAAAACCGCCTGCAAATTTGCGGTGTTCAATTTCTTTCTCGTTGTGGATTACATCATGACCGTCTATGTGCTCGGCCTGCCGACCTTCGACGATACGGGCAAAGTCATGTATGTCATTCTGATTCTCGCATTCAATCTTGTATTCTATTTTTATGAACGCATCCTCTCCCGCATGGACTGGTTCTATCATCAGATCTTCGTGCGGAAGGTGCTCGGCCGGAGACGCTGAGCAGATGCAAAAAGGAGTAACGCTATGGCAATGAAAACAGTGATCTGCCCGTTCTGCGGGACACAGGTGCAGGTGGAGGAGGGGCAGTATGCCCACTGTCCCGCCTGCGCGACCGAGCTGAATACAGCGCCTGCGGAGGGCGGATTTGCATTCGCGCCGCAGGATGCGCCGGCCGCACCGGATTTGCAGTTTGCGCCGCCGCCCGAACCCGCACCGATCCAGCCGCAGCAGATGCAGATGCCGCAGCAGACGGGCGCTTTCCCGATGCAGCCGCAGTACCGCGTGCAGTTTTCTCCGGCACAGCTTGAGCAGGCGGAGAAACGGCGCAGGAGCTGGCAGATCATGAACTGCGGGCTCATGGGCTTTCAGACGCTGCTGTTTGCATTCGGCGTGCTGTTTGCCGCGATGAACCGGCGGTTCGGTATCCCGATGATCCTGACATGGGTTCTGACGCTGCCGTTTTTCGCGATCGCATCCGCGATGAAGCGGCCGGATGAAGCCTATCTGCAAAAGAAACCGATGAGCAAGATCGCGCACGGCATCCTGTTTTTTCTGCTGAGCGCGGCGGCGACCTCTGCGGTCGGCGGCATTCTGTTCGCGATCCTCGCGGGACTGGTCGGGTTTTATTGAGGGATTCGGTGCAGTGACCGTGATATTCAGAATTATGATACCCATATTGCTTTTCTCTGTTGAACATTTTCTCAGGCTGGTTATCCATCCCGCAGACAGCGCCTGCTGGTATGCGGATTCAAATAAATCCGAAGGAGAGTAATTCAAAAATGGACACAATGCAAGGAATGAAGCGCACCTGCTATTGCGGCGAGGTGCTGGAAGCGGGCAAGACCGTCACAGTCGGCGGCTTTGTCGATGCCGTGCGCGACAAGGGCGGCATCCTGTTCATCGTCCTGCGCGACCGCACGGGCGTTGTGCAGCTGACCTTTGACGATACGACCGACCGCGCCCTCTTTGAGAAGGCCGCATCCTGCAAGTCGGAATATGTCATCATGGCAAAGGGCGAGGTGCGCGAGCGCGAGAGCAAAACGGACAAGATCGCGACCGGTCATGTCGAGATCTATGTCACCGAGCTGCGCATTCTCGCAAAGGCAAAGACGCCGCCCTTTGAGATCACCGCGCAGACCAAGGTCAATGAGGAGCTGCGCCTGAAATACCGCTATCTCGACCTGCGCAGAGCGCCGCTCCAGCAGAATCTGATCCTGCGCCACAAGATCGCACAGTGCGCAAGACAGTATTTCTATGAGAACGGCTTCCTTGAGATCGAAACACCGATGATGATGAAATCCACGCCGGAGGGCGCAAGAGACTATCTCGTTCCCTCGCGTGTGCATCACGGCGAATTCTACGCGCTGCCGCAGTCTCCGCAGATCTACAAGCAGCTGCTCATGGTCGCGGGCTATGACAAATATATCCAGCTTGCGCGCTGCTTCCGCGATGAGGATCTCCGCGCAGACCGTCAGCCGGAGTTTACGCAGATCGACCTCGAAATGAGCTTTGTCGATGTGGACGATATCCTCGATATCACCGAGGGCTTCCTGATCCGCCTGTTCCGTGATGTCATGGGCAGAGAGCTGAAAACCCCGCTGCCGCGCCTGACCTATACCGAGGCGATGAACCGCTTCGGCTCGGACAAGCCGGATCTGCGCTTCGGCATGGAGCTGACCGATCTCTCTGACACCGTAAAGGATACGGAGTTTGCAGTATTTCAGAATGCGCTGACGGCGGGCGGCTCGGTGCGCTGCATCACGGCGAAGAATGCCGCAGGTACGCTGACGCGCAAGGAGATCGACAAGCTGACCGAAATGGTCAGAGGCATCGGCGCAAAGGGCCTTGCGTATATTCGCTGGGTGGATGCGGAGCCGAACTGCTCCTTCGGCAAGTTCCTCAAAGAGGGCGAGCTGGATGCGATCCTGAAAGCAGCCGGCGCAGAGCAGGGCGATGTCGTGCTGATCGTCGCGGACAAGAATTCCGTCACGCTGCCGGTGCTGGGCGCACTGCGCAGTCACCTCGGCAGAAAGCTCGATCTGATCCCGGAGAACGAATTCAATTTCCTGTGGATCACGCAGTTCCCGTTCTTCGAGAAGGATGAGGAGACCGGCGAATGGCTCGCGATGCATCATCCGTTCACAATGCCGATGGACGAGTGCCTGCAATATCTCGATACCGCGCCGGAAAAGGTCTTTGCAAAGGCCTACGATCTGGTGCTGAACGGTACGGAGCTTTGCTCCGGCTCGATCCGCATTACGGATTATGAATTGCAGCAGAAAATGTTTGAATCGCTCGGCCTGACCGATGAGGAGATCGAAGCGAAATTCGGCTTCCTTGTCGAAGCATACAAGTACGGCGCTCCGCCTCACGGCGGTCTCGGCATCGGTCTGGACAGACTGACGATGACGCTGGCACAGTGCGATTCGTTGCGCGATGTGGTCGCGTTCCCGAAGGTGCAGAATGCGCGCGAGCTGATGAGCGGCTGCCCGTCGCCTGTGGACAAGGCAAGCCTTGATATCCTCGGCATTGCGGCGATCGAAAGCGAATCCTGATCCGCAGCGGAAAATCCGAAAAAAGAGGGGAATCATAAAGATGAATGTACCGGAGCTTATGACGCAGATCCGTCTGGAAATGACCGGCGATCTGAAAAAGGATATGGAATATCTGACCTTGCTGGCGGAGGATCTCCGGAAGGAGCCGAATGCCGATGAGCTGACAAAGGCCGTCATGGATCACGCATTTTCGATCATGCCGGAGGATGTGCGGAAGGACATGGAGGACCGCACGATGATCGGCGGAAAGCGTCTCGATCTCATTTACCGCGATGCGCTGGCACTGGTCGATGCGAAAAAAACGGCCGAAGCAAAGGAGCTGCTTGCATCGCTTTCCGACAAGATCGCGCAGTATTATGAGGGCGACGATCCGAAATATTTCAGCTTCCGCAATCCGTTTGAATACCATATGTACCGCCATTTCTATCCGGAGGATACGAACTTTGACCGCGCACCGTTTGACTTTTCGGCATATCTCTCGCTCTACGGCTTTGTACTGATCGAGGAGCGCAATATCCGTGAAGCGCGGAAGGTGCTGTTGCGGGCACAGAAATTCGATCCGGTCAGTGCGGATGCGCGGTTTGAAATGGCAGAGCTCTGCAAGCTGGCACAGAATATGCCCGATCTGCTGAAGGTCAATCAGGAGACGCTCCCGCTCTGCACAACGGCTGACAGAATGGCGCGCGTGCTTGCGAATATGGGCTACTATTGCTATGTGACGCAGGATTTCTATTCCGCTGCCGTGTTCTATTTTGAGAGCGTGCGCTTTGCGCCCTCGAAGGCTGTGGAATTTGAATTGCAGGATGTTGTCCGCAGGATGAACACCTTCGGACAGAAATTTGCGCCGCCGACAAAGGGTCAGACGCTCGATGTCTACGAGAAGTACAGCATGAAGCAGCCGCCGAATTCGGAGCTTGTGAATCTGGCAGTTGTGATGATACAGCAGGCGCATAATTATAACCGCACCGATCTGGAGGCATTCTTCAACCGCTGCGCATATGACCTGACGAACGATCCGCAGTTCCGCGAGGCGATGGAGCGGATCGCAGCGGCAAAGCGTGCGGAGAATCAGTCCGAATAAGAAGAAAGGCAGCTGCGGGAGGGGAGTGCCCGATCAGGGAGGTTATATCACGCTTCCGGCGATGTCATCCAAAGTTTTTGGTCAAGCTTTTTTCAAAAAG
>CAMOOV010000095.1 GCA_946621745.1 uncultured Ruminococcus sp. | reverse complement strand
TCATTTTGCCATAGGCGGCTTTTTGTGCTGTCCGTACAAAATGGGGCGGTTCACAACGCAGACGGCGGTTTACTTTATCTGTTCACTTCCCGATGTACCGTTCCGCAGCGGATTCCACACTCATGCAGAACCGGATATCCTGTGTCAATGTCTTCAGTGAGGGGGCGCCCTCGCGGATTCTCATAGTCCACCTGATTTCCTTTGGTATCACGACTCTGCCGAGATCGTCGATTCTTCTCACAATGCCGGTTGCTTTCATTTTGTGCCTCCTGTTTATGGTTTCGCTATTTTTTGATAGCTTCGCTTTTTCAAAGCTACCGGTATTGTTTGCCGCGAATGGGGATTTATGCATTGGTACAGCATTCCGATTATTCACTTTGCTCCCAATATTTTCCGCAGCGAAAACATTTCGTCATCTGTCATATTTGCAGGAATACCTAATATGGTTGCACTGAAATCATCTTCCGTTGAATAAATCCAAACCTTTTCTTGCGAAATGATTGCTGCATACTGCGCACCCGCACGAAAAAAGCACAGCACCCGATACGCCGAAGGGGTGGAAGCGTACCGGGTGCTGTTTCATTTCAGATATGCATAAGTTCGCGCTTCATCAGCGTGAGGTCAGCGGCATTCAGTCTGCCGTTTCCGTCCAGATCGCCCGCCTGCCATTCCGCGAGCACCGTGTCCGGCTGAGACAAAAGCCATCTCTGCACCAGCACAAGATCGTTTCTCTCAAATCTGCCGTTTTTGTCCACATCGCCGCGGACTGCACGCACATTCTGTTCGAGCTCCAGCTCAGAGATCTGCCTGATCTCACTGCTTTGCGCATCATAGGTGAAGCGGATGCGGATTTGGTCACCGGCTTCATAATACGCGAGATTTTTCGTATCGTCGCCGCCGTAATAGGCATCGCCCCTGAATTTAAAGCTGCCATGCTCTGCAAATCGGATCACGCCGCCGTTACCGTTAAGCTGCATCTCCGTGATCGTATCCGTAAATGCAGCTTCAGTGATCTGCGGCTGTGCGATTGCAGTTGTAGCAGTCGTTGTTGCAGGCGCGGTCGTTTCGGTGACTGCCGGCTCCGTTGTGACCGGCGAAAAGCCTGCAAGATCAAAACGTCCGGGTTCATCCTTGAGCTTGCTCCATGTGTACTGCGCAAAGTATTTGTCGAAAGTGTTGATGTAGCCGCACGAGCCCGCCATCATGATCGAGCCCTGACCGCCGGGGAATCCGCCGGGCGGAAAGCCGTCCGAAGCACCCTCGGCGCCGTAATAATCGGGATAGCCGAAGCCGTGTCCCATTTCATGCAGCAGAATATGCTCGCTGGTCGTGCCGTTCAGCAGTCCCTCGATCGAATGATCGGAGAGAATCTGCCCATACTGATAGCCGACGCCGCCCATGTCGATCATGCCGTGAATGCCGTGCAGATACATATCAAAGCGGTTGTCATAGCTGCCGTTATAGCTCCAGTTTTTGTCCTGCCAATGGGCATACCTGGAGATCGCTGTCGGCTCTGCGGGCTGCAATTCCGGAATGCTGGAATTGCCCATACCGCTTTCAATGAGCCAGTCGCGTGTCCACGGAACTGCGGTCTCGGTGTAAACGACCTCATCCGGCTGAAGATCCTGCAGGACGCTCTTGTCCAGCACCGCATAGCCGATGACCTTGACATTCACATGCTCGACCGGCCAGTCATCATACCCCACAAGGCAGTCATTCCACTTGTTGAGCGCATCCTCAAGCATCTGCGGTAGTTTCTGTCTCTGCGCAAGCGTAAGCGTTTCGTAGGACTGCCAGATCAGGATGTACTGCACTGTGCCGTTTCCGGCAATGATCTGGTCATAGATCGTAGACCAGCCCTTGCAGGAGCCCTCCGTCTCGATGCGGTTTGCCCAGATCCAGTCGCAGGCGGTACGGTATTCCTGCGGGATATCGCTGATACTCGCCGCAGAAACAGATTCCGGTTTGATGACCGGTTCCGGTGCTGTCATCGCGGACAGACACAGGACTGCCGCAGTCAGGGCTGCTGCGATTTTCTTTGTATGCATAGTTCCCCCCCTGTTCCCGTTATGTCATATTTTTTGAAACACAACGTTCTGTATATCTACATTTTAGCGCAATTTTCTTCAAGTGTCAATTCAATATTATCCAAATTGCCGCAAATATATTTCCATTTGCTGTAAAATTATCTTGAAATTCTCATGTGAATGTGATATAATAATACAATAACAGGTGGGGAGGTGTCACATGAAACAGAAACCGCTGATCGGCGTGATCGCGCCGGTGCTGGCAAGGTCATTCATGCAGGATATGCTGCGCGGTGCGATCGCTCAGCTTCGGCTCTGCGGCTGCAATGCGGTTATTCTTGCACCGCTGATCCAGTTTGAAAGCGCAATGCCCACACACGCACAAGCAGAGCGGGAAATCTTCCGCATGATAGATGCGCCGGATTTCGATGCGTTTTTGTATCTGAAGGATGAAGCAACAATGGGGCAGAAAGCGATTGATGAAATCGAACGCCGCCTGCTGGATTCGCAGAAATATGTGATGACGGTCGATGAGACGGCACATCCGGTTTTTGACAGCACGCAGTATGATGATTATGACGATTTCGGCAAGCTGACCGAGCATCTGATCGAGGTACACGGATACAAGCGCATCTACTGCCTGACCGGGCCTGCGGAGAGCTATCAGGCACAGACGCGCCTGCGTGCATGGGAGGATCGCATGACGCAGCACAGTCTTTATTTTGACGAATCATATTATGAATTCGGTACATTCTGGTATGATTCCGCGATCGCATATGCCAAAAAGCTGCTCGCCGGACTGCTTCCGATGCCGGAGGCAATCGTCTGCGGCAATGATGTCATGGCTGTTTCGCTGATCAAAGAGCTGACCGCCGGAGGTGTGCGCGTGCCGGAGGATGTCGCGGTCACGGGCTATGACGGCTATCCGTTTTCCAATCATTCCGAGGTGACGCTGACCACCTATGCGCGCAATCACGGACAGCTCGGCGCGGATGCCGTGCGGCGGCTCTACCGGAATCTGACCGGACTGCTTTGCAGCAAGCCGCAGCTCCGGAACAGCGGCTTTTGTGTCGGGCAGTCCTGCGGCTGCACGAATATCCCGGCAAATCAGCTTGTTCCCGATCCGGATGCCGCCGTTCCGCGTATGTGGACGGATTCGATGTTCGGCATCAGCATGATGCCCGATCTTGCACAGGCAAAGGCAATGCCCGATCTGCTCTGGCGGGCGCTGTATTACAGCAAAATGCTTTACGGCGCCGAGCGCGTGCGTGTCTGTCTCCGCGAACCGGACGGTGCGCTTTGTCTGTCGGCGTCCTATGAGAACGGTGCCCTGCCTCAGATTCACAGTGACCGGCTGCAAGAGAACAGTGCCGCAGCATTTCTGTCCGGCAGCACGGAGCCGGAAATCATATTCCTCTCGCCGCTCCATATAAATGATCGGAAGTTCGGTCTGATCGCGCTGCAATGCGCCGGAAACAGAGTATATGACGAGAGCTGGCTGCATTTTGTTACGGAACTGGAATCGGCACTCGACCGTATGCCGGAATCCGATGCAGAACCGCTGTCTGCATCAAAATCTGTGCAAAATCGCAGTGTGATGCATGAAAAACTCCGGCAGCTCCGGCTGAAAATGCGGGAATCGCCTGCCGAAAACTGGACTGTGGAGCGGCTCTGCGCGGAAAGCGATCTCCCGAAAAGCACGCTGCAAAAGCACTATAAGCAGCAGTTTGGCAAGAGCCTGTTTGAGGACTTGATCGAATTTCGTATTGATGCGGCGAAGCGGATGCTTACGGAAACATCGCTGACGCTCAGTGAGATTTCAGAGGCATGCGGATATTCTGCTGAAAGTTATTTCATGAAGCAGTTTAAGCGCATTACCGGTCTGACGCCGACCGAATACCGAAAGAAAGCATAACCGAAACCCGCCGCCTAATATTCACAATCAGACGGCGGGCGGGGAGCCCCCGCTGGCATATCATTCACTTCCCGATGTACCGTTCCGCAGCCGATTCCACACTCATGCAGAACCGGATATCCTGTGTCAATGTTATCAGTGAGGGGTCCCCAATCCAGGGGTTTGCGGATTATGCCGCACAAGCGATTGACAGGGCTGTCAGATGGATATCTGGATAATACTGGATGTAATCGCAAATCCATTTTGCGCATATTGCTCAGTTATCATTGACATATGCAACAATGTGTGATATAATATGACTATTGCTTTAATCGTTTGCATTCCTTGTTTACTGAAGAAAGGTCGTAAATCATCATGGCAGTTTTCAAATGCAAAATGTGCGGAGGCTCTTTGGAAGTCTCCGAGGGCATGACCGTCTGCGAGTGCGAATACTGCGGCACACAGCAAACGCTCCCGAAAACAGACAACGAACAGAATCTCAATATGTTCAACCGTGCAAACCACTTCCGGCAGCAGTGCGAATTTGACAAGGCTGCGGAGATCTATGAAAAAATGGCTGCGCGGTCTGAGGGCGACGCCGAGCTTTACTGGTCGATCGTTCTGTGCCGCTACGGCATCGAATATGTTGACGATCCGCTGACGAAAAAGAAGATCGCAACCTGCCACCGGACGCAGTTCAAGTCGATCCTGAATGATCCGGATTATCTGTCTGCGCTGGAACACGCTGACACAATGCAGCGCAGTGTATATGAGCGTGAGGCAGCCTATATTGACAAGATTCAGAAAGGCATCCTCGAAATCTCCAACAAGGAGCAGCCGTTTGATGTGTTCATCTGCTACAAGGAGACGGACGACAGCGGCCGCCGGACACCGGATTCCGTACTGGCACAGGAGCTTTACTACGGGCTGACGCAGGAGGGCTTCAAGGTATTTTTCTCGCGCATTACGCTCGAATCAAAGCTCGGCACGGAATATGAGCCGTATATCTTCGCTGCGCTCAATTCTGCAAAGGTCATGGTCGTTGTCGGCACAAAGCCGGAATACTTCAATGCCGTGTGGGTGCGCAATGAATGGTCGCGGTATCTGATGCTGATGCAGGATGACAGGAGCCGGACGCTCATTCCCGCATACAAGGACATGGATCCCTATGACCTGCCGGATGCGCTCTCGATGTTTCAGGCGCAGGATATGTCGAAGCTGGGCTTTATGCAGGATCTGATCCGCGGCATCAAGAAGATCGTGCAGAAGGAGCCGGAGAAGCCGGTCGTGCAGACGGTCATTCAGCAGGCAGCCCCGGCCAGTGCGAATATTGAGAATCTGCTGAAACGCGGTAATCTGGCGCTGGAGGACGGCAAGTGGGACGAAGCGAACCGCTTCTTTGAGCAGGTGCTAGATGAAGATGTGGAGGAGCATCGTGCCTACATCGGCAAGCTCTGCGCGGAAATGCAGGTGCAGAACGAAGCATTGCTTTTGCGTGTGGAGCAGGATTTCACGCAGTCTGACCACTTCCGCAAAGCGTGCCGGTTCGGCGGCGATGCGGTCAAAAACCGACTGACCGGCTACCGTATGCAAGGGCAGTATGACCGAGCATTACAGATGCTGAACACCGTCAATGATGCAGAGCAGTGTGAAAAAGCCCGGACGCTTTTCACGGCGCTCGGCGATTTTTTCGGATTCAGTACAAAAGGCAGAGGAATCCCGGCAGAAGGCACTAAAAATCCGCTATGACAGTGCGGTCGGCATGATGAACAGCGCAGACAATGAAAGCGCGTTCAGCTATGCGGCTGCGCGGTTTGATGCACTCGGAGATTATCAGGATGCGGCGCAGAAAGCGGCTGTCTGCCGTGAAAAGGCTGTTGAGTGCCGCATGGAAAGCATCTATTCCTCGGCTGTCCGGATGATGCAAAAAGGCTCGGAGAGCGAGCTGGAAAGTGCCGCAAAGAGATTTTCAGATATTCCGGATTATAAGGATGCGGCGGAGCTCCGCAGGCAGTGTAAAGACAAGATCGAAGCACTTCAGGCGGCCGGAAAAGCCGAACAGGAACGCATCGCGGAAGAACAGAAGCAAAAAAAGAAAAAGATGCTGATTGCGCTCATCAGCGGAATTCCGGCTATTCTGGTGATAGCGGCGATTATCACTGTACCGATGATTGTGAAAGCTTCCAGATATAATAAGGCTGTCGAAATGCTTGAAAACGGACAGTATGATGATGCGAAGGCAGCTTTTTCCGAATTAAGTGGTTATAAAGATTCTAACAGCCGGATTACAGAAATTGATTCTGTACTTGAACATCAGCAAAAAGAACAGCAGAAAAAAGAAATGCTGGATCAGCTCAAAGATGTTTCCGTAGGTGATGCTGTTGATTTCGGCAACTATGAATGGTATGTTGTTTCAACAGCAGATAATCAGGTCACTTTGCTATGTAAGGATTTAGTCGCAACCAAACAATTCAGCAGCAAAGCATATTCAACATGGGAAACCTGTGAACTCAGAGAATGGCTGAATCACGAATTTTATAATAAATTTTCAAGTGTAGAAAAAACTGTTATCATAAAAACGCTGCATAATACCTCAAATACAAATGAGACTGAAATACTTAATGAATATGAAGATTATGTTTACCTAATGGATTTTTCATCTGCCAAAAGACTCAAAAACAATTTACGAGAATGCGGTTCTGATTGGTGGGTGGTTGAATATGATAGGATTCACTATGAAAAAGGAGCGGGAGGATACACTGGTAGATCTGCAGCACGATTAGTGAGAGCAACTGGTTGGGTCGAAAACGCGCTGAGTGTGACATTGGAAAAAGGTGTTCGCCCTGTTATCACAATTCAAATTGATTAAAGGAGAATGAAAATGAGCATAAATGAAAATCTTCCGGAAAATATGCTGAAATACAATAATTATAAGGAACAAATGGGACGGCTGACCAAGGCGATGAATGCGAAGTTTTATCTGGAAGCCGTGTTTATTGAGTATGCCATTATGGAGGACAGACTGCAATCGTTTCTGGTGACGGCCGGTGTATTCAATCCGGAAAGGCACCAGAATATCGGAAAAAAGATCAGCAAAATCCGTGATGTGATTCGTGAAAAAAAGCATCCGCTGAATCGGTATATCACAGCAGAACAGCTCGATCAGATTACTGCATGGAAAGACAGGCGGAATCCTCTGATTCATGCGCTGATGAAGCAGTCCATGACAACGGAATCCCTCGCTGAGCTTGCAGAGGAGGGGCGGGAGATCATCAAAACGCTGAATTCTAAATCTTCATCATACCGGAGGTATATGGAAAGGCAGGCGAGCAAAACATGAGCAAATCTAAATTCACCTGTCCGACCTGCGGCAGAACGACAGAGCTCGGCGGGCTGTTCAGCTCTGCGCCGGAGCAGTTTGTCTGCCCGATCTGCAAAACGGTCGTTGATGTTGCAAAGGAGACCGCGAAGCGCGATGTCAGCAAGAGCGGCATCATTTCGGTCATCAAGTATGAGGGCGACAACAATACATTCATCTGGAAGCATCCGATTGAGGATTTCAACTGGGGCTCGCAGCTCATTGTGCATGAGACACAGGAGGCGTATTTCATCTGTGACGGCCGGATTGCCGATACATTCAGTGCCGGCCGCTATACGCTTGAAACAAAGAATCTGCCGCTGCTGCGCGGGCTTATGGCATTGCCGACAAATGCAGAAGCGCTCTTTCACGCGGAGATCTATTTCGTCAATAAAACCGTGCAGATGGCGGTCAAATGGGGCACGCCGGACAAGGTGCGGTTCATTGATCCGCTGACCGGCACACCGCTGGAAATCGGCGCATCCGGTGAGATGAATCTCGCAGTGCAGGATTCGCGGACACTTCTCATGAAGCTCGTCGGCACAATGGGCGGGATCTCGTGGAGTGAGGACGGCGACGGCCTGACCAAGTCGCTGCAAAAAGCATTCCGCCCGCTGATCGCCAATGCGGTCAAGACCAATCTTCCGGCGGTCATCAAGCAGAATGACATTGATCTGCTGGAAATCGACGAAAAGCTCGACCTGATCTCTGAAAACCTGAAACAGAAAATCCCGCCCGGATTTGAGGAATACGGTCTGACGATCCCGCAGCTTTATGTCACGAGCATTGCACTGCCGGAGGATGATCCGAACTTCCGCCGCATCCGCGAGCTGCATACCGTGACATTGCAGCAGCGAATGCTTCAGGCGCAGGCCGGTGTGAAGATCGCAGAAGCACAGAATGAAACGCTCTACCGCACTGAACAGGAGCGCAGCAAGGCGGCGATCGAGGCCGCACACCGCGATGCGGAATTGCAGCGCCAGCTTACGGAAACAGAGATTGCGAAGCGGGAGGCTGAGCGGAGGCTTATCGAAGCACAGGCAGAGGCACAGGCACAGCGTTTACAGGGACTGACCGAAGCGGAGATCATGCAGGCGAAAGGGTATAATCAGAAGGATGTCCTGCAAGCCGAGGTACAGAAGGCATATGCAGAGGGCATCGGCAATATGACGGTCAGCGGCTCCGGCGGCGGCGTCATGGGCGATATGCTCGGCATGGGCATCGGACTTGCCGCAGCGAATCAGATCGCGCCGCAGCTCGGAAATATGTTCAGCGGAATGCAGCCGAATGCACCGGCGGCATCTGCGCAGCCCGCTGCCGATACATGGAAATGCAGCTGCGGGAATACGGCGACGGGAATGTTCTGCAACAACTGCGGCAGCAGAAAACCCGCGCCTGCTGAAACATGGGACTGCATCTGCGGGAACAAAGGCATCGTCGGAAACTTCTGCAATCTCTGCGGTGCAAAGAAAACCGAAGCGCCGGCGACATGGGACTGTGCCTGCGGAAACAAGGGCGTAGTCGGAAACTTCTGCAACCTCTGCGGCGCAAAGAAACCGGAGATACCGACAACATGGGACTGCACCTGCGGAAATACCGGAATCTCCGGAAACTTTTGCAATAACTGCGGAAAAAGAAAAGAAGAATAATCGTGAAGGATGCCCGGCGTTTGCCGGGCATCATTTTCTTGCCAATAATCGAACAGCCGCCCGCAGTCGGCAGTTCTTTGTATGTATTCACTTCCCGATGTACCGCTCCGCAGCGGATTCCACACTCATGCAGAACACCATATCCTGTGTCAATGTTATCAGTGAGGGGTCGCCCATCCTGATCCGGAGCGTTTGACGAATTTCTTTTGGTATCACAATGCGGCCAAGATCATCAATTCGCCTGACGATTCCTGTTGCTTTCATATTACTCTTTTCTCCTATTTCAAAATTATTTGCAGCATTGAATAAGAAAAAAGGTCAAACTAAAATTCGGGATTTCATATGCAGCAATGCTATCTTGACTTTTGTATCAGAAAATGATATAACAGTGACAAAAGCAGAAAGCGATTCTGGATTAGTCGAAAAGGAGACTGTATGGATTTTATTCACCGGCATATCGAAGACATCGTTATGAAAACGTACAGCACCTTCAAAGGCGTACTTTTGACCGGCGCACGCCAGACGGGGAAATCGACACTTCTTCAGGAGCTGTTTCCTGATAAAAGATATGTTCCGATTGATGACCCTTTTATCGAAGCACAGGCTAATGAAAATCCGAATGAGTTTATGATGCTGAATCCGCCGCCTGTTATTTATGACGAGGTGCAGCGGGCACCGGGCTTATTCCGGTTCATCAAGATCAAATGTGATGAAAGCAAAGAACGCGGGCTTTTCTGCCTGTCGGGGTCTCAGCCGCTTGAACTGATGGAAAAGGCATCGGAATCCCTGTCCGGCAGAGTCGGAATTCTGGAATTAAGCGGTCTTTCCCTCAGAGAAATACAGAACTGCCCGTTCAAGAATCCGTTTATTCCGACAATGGAGTTTCTGTCAAACAGAAACCATTCAGCCGCTCCGGTCAATAATATCTGGGAGATGATTCATCGCGGCGGATATCCGGAATTGCAGAACAAAGATGTTGACTGGTCGCTTTTCTTCGGCAGCTATATCAGAACATATTTGGAACGGGATGTCAGAAAGCTGACTGCCGTTCAGGATCTGAACGATTTTCGGCGGTTCATGGTTGCAGCTGCCGCGAGAACAGGGCAGATGCTCAATTACGCCAATATTGCAGATGAAATCGGCAAGGATGCTATGACCGTCAAGCACTGGATGTCCATTCTGGAAGCAACGGGTATTATATATATTCTGGAGCCCTACACGGCTTCGGCATTGAAGCGTGCAATCAAAACACCCAAGATTTATTTCAGAGATACGGGACTTGCTGCATATTTAACCAGATGGCTGACGCCGGAGGCATTGGCGTGCGGTGCAATGAGCGGACAAATGTTTGAGACCGATGTGATTACCGAGATTCTGAAATCCTATTCTAACCGCGGACTGGACTACCGGTATTTTGTGTCCTATTATCGCGGCAAAGATAAAAAGAGGACAAAAAAAGACGGCATGGAGATTGCCGTCGAAAGTGAAATTGATTTCATCATCGAAGAGAACGGCGTTCTATATCCGATTGAGATCAAACAGGCATCCAATGTCACTGCCGACATGACAAGTGCTTTTACGGTTCTTGACAAAATCCCTGACAAAAAGCGCGGAACCGGTGCGATTGTTTGTATGTGCCCGCAGCCGGGTGTCCTGAGAGAGAATATCCTTGCGATACCGGTTTGGTATCTGTAAGGCCGGTGGATTGTATTCATCGTGACATATTTGCCCGAAAAAGCGGGCAGGATTATTACTATTGATGTACCAATTAAATCTTGAAGAATAGATGCGCAGGATTTTTGTCG
>CAMOOV010000094.1 GCA_946621745.1 uncultured Ruminococcus sp. | reverse complement strand
GATTGACGATCTGCGAGAGGCGATCCAAAAGGCTGTCCGGGCGGACGGCGTCATTCAGACTGCGGAGACCTACCGCAAGACCGTCATTCCGGCAATGGAGCGCCTGCGCACGACCGCAGATGCGCTGGAGGTTCTGATTCCGCAGGACAAGTGGCCGTTCCCGGCTTACTCCGAGATCCTGTATAACATCTGATCTCCGTCACCGCGCAGAATGGAGACACTGGAAAAGCTGAACCGGATCGCGGCGCTGCTGCCGGAATGGTTCGCGGAGAATGCGCGCGATCTGCCGTGGCGCAGAGACCGTGAGCCGTATCATGTCTGGCTCTCGGAGATCATGCTCCAGCAGACCAGAGTGGAGGCCGTCAAGCCCTATTATGCGCGGTTTCTGGCGGCGCTGCCGGATATCGGAGCGCTCGCCGGATGCAGTCATGATGCGCTGATGAAGCTCTGGGAGGGGCTCGGCTATTACAGCCGCGCACGCAATCTGCAAAAGGCCGCGCAGCAGATCATGACAGAGTTCGGCGGCGAATTTCCGCGCAGATACGAGGATATCCGTTCGCTCGCTGGAATCGGTGACTACACCGCCGGTGCAATCGGCTCGATCTGCTTTGATCTGCCGGAGCCGGCCGTGGACGGCAATGTCCTGCGCGTCTGGGCGCGTCTGACTGCCGACGGACGATGCGTCGATGAGCAGTCGGTCAAGCGGGATGTGCGTCAGCAGCTCCGCAGCATCTACGAACAGACGCAGGATCGCGGCACGCTCACGCAGGCGCTCATGGAGCTCGGCGCGACGGTCTGCGTTCCGAACGGCGCACCGCACTGCGCGGAATGCCCGCTCGCTTCGGAATGCGCAGCGTACCGCACGGACACGATCGCGGAATACCCTGTCCGGAAAACGAAAAAACCGCGCAGGATCGAAGAATACACAGTTTATATTTTACAGTGCGGCGACCGGATCGCCGTGCAGAAGCGTCCCGCATCCGGCCTGCTCGCCGGGCTCTGGGAGCTGCCGCATCTGGACGGCAGACGCGATGCACAGTCTGCGCTCGACGCGGCGGCGGACTGGCAGACCGGCGCGGCGGAGATCGTTTCCGTCCGGCACTGTGTGCATATTTTTACGCATATCGAATGGCATATGACAGCGGTGCATCTGCTCGTCACGAAAATGCCCGCAGCGTTCACATGGGTGACGGCGGCGCAGCTGCACAGCGAGACCGCCCTCCCGACGGCATTCCGCATCTGCCTGCCGGAGGAGATCGCATCAGCATCCGGCTGAAAGGAGTTGCCATGCAGCTATCAGAGCTAGGAATCCATGCAGGCTCCATAGAGGAAGGGCGTATGCAGGCGGAGGAGATCATCAAAGGGCTCAGCGGAACGGTCTGCATCCGGAAAATTAATGTTGCATGCATCCTCGCGCTCGGCCTGCCGGTCTTTCTCGTTATGATCCCGATGCAGCAGGCAATCATCGGGCTTGTCATGCTGATCGCGTTCACGGTGTTCGCCGTGATGAACGCCCGTGAAGCGCTCATCTTCAACGGCGCAACCGGCGAATTCATTCACCGCGGCTTCACCCGGACTGAGACATTCAGCCTCTCGGATATCACCGAGATCCGTACCAAAAAGGACGAGCGGTATCATTACCGCACAAGCAGCCGCTACCGCCGCCGCGCAGCCGTCCCGACGACAAATGAGAGGATTATGTTCAAGGCGAACGGCCGGACATATTCCTATACATTCCGCGAATATCAGTTTCTCTATACGGAGAAGATCGGCTACATCTATCAGGACCTTGACAAGCTCGTGCGGCTGCTTCTGCTTTATGAGCATTATTTTCTGAATCCGCCGCCCGCCGATCCGAATGCCGGATACTATCAGGAACGGCGGTATCCGCAGGCTGCAAATCTTCCGCAGTCTCCGCAGATGCCGCAATATCCCGCATATCCGCAGACACCGCCTGATGATCCCGATGACGGCGGAATGCCTGAGCTGTAATCCCGCAATGAATTTGAGAATCATAACCCGTTCATCACAGAAAGGAAGGTAACCCGACATGACCTACAAAGAGGAATTTATTCAGTTCATGACCGAATGCGGCGTTCTGACATTCGGCGATTTCACGCTGAAATCCGGCAGAAAAGCACCGTATTTCGTCAACACCGGCAACTACAGGACCGGCAGACAGCTCTGCCGTCTCGGTGAATATTATGCAGCCTGCATTCAGGAGCACGCGCTCGAAGCGGATGTGCTGTTCGGACCGGCCTACAAGGGCATCCCGCTGGCGGCGGCTGCGGCAACGGCACTCTGGCGCGAGCACGGCATTGAAGTGGGCTATGCCTACGACCGCAAGGAGGTCAAGGATCACGGCGAGGGCGGCATGATCGTCGGCTCGAAGCTCGAAAACGGCACAAAGGTCGTGCTGATCGAGGATGTCATGACCTCCGGCAAGGCGCTCCGCGAGGTCTATCCGAAGCTGAAGAGTGTCGCGGATGTCAATATCACCGGCATGATCATCACGGTTGACCGGCAGGAAAAGGGGCTTGACAGCGACAAATCCGCAGTGCAGGAGGTCAAGGCGGAATTCGGCATTGATGTGTATTCGATCGTCACGGTCAGCGATATCATCGCAGCGATCGAGAACGGCGTCGTCGAGGGCAAGGCATATCTCCCGCAGATGCGCGCATACCGCGAGCAGTACGGCGTATAATCCAACACAAACGGAAAAGGCATATACCGGCGATCGGTATATGCCTTTTTTGTATGCAGTTCCGCCTGCGCTCACAGCGCGGCTATGTCATATCCGGCGGCGCGGAGCAGCCGGTTATAGACGGCAAGACCGACGCCGTCTGTCCGCGGTGCGCGAACATACAGATGCTTTACGCCCGCGGCATCGGCATCGCGCAGCGCCGCAAAGAATGCCGCCGCACGCTGTTCATCGGTATCGCCGTATGCGCGGTACGCGATATTTTCCGCTTCGCAGGCGGAAGCATCGCTGTCAAAGACCAGCGCCAGAACGCCCTCACCGGTATGCGCCCGCATATACTGCAAAAATTCAGACTGTCCGCCCTGCACGAGCGTCACGCGGGCATTCGGCGCATAGTGGCGGTATTTCATTCCCGGCGACCGCACGACCGTATCCGCGGAGACCTTCGCCAGCACTGCCGGATCGACCGTTACATTTTCTGCGATCTCCGCGAGCTGCTCCGGCGTGACAAATCCCGGCCGCAGCACCCGCACAGAGCGTTCGTCGTCGAGCGCGATCACCGTCGATTCAACGCCGCAGATGCAGCTGCCGCCCTCGATGACCGCAGGGATCCGCCCGTCCATATCCTGCATCATATGCGCGGCGGTCGTCGGGCTGGGGCTGCCGGAGCGGTTGCCGGAGGGCGCGGCGATCGGCACGCCGGAGGCACGGATCAGAGCCTGTGCCAGCGGATGCGCCGGAAAGCGCACACCGACCGAGTCCAGTCCCCCTGCCGTGACCGAAGGGATCCGGTCAGTGCGCGGGAGAATGATCGTCAGCGGCCCCGGCCAGAAGCGTTCCGCGAGCTTCTGCGCCAGCGACGGGATCTCCGTTACGAGCGGCGCCCAGTCCGCGATATCCGCAATATGTACGATCAGCGGGTTATCCGCAGGGCGTCCCTTTGCCGCGAATACCTTGCGCACGGCATCCGCATTTCCGGCATCGCAGGCCAGACCGTAAACGGTTTCCGTCGGCATTCCGACCGGTTCGCCCTGCCGGATCAGCGCCGCAGCTTCTTCAATATCATGTTCATGCAGCAGTCTTGTTATCATAATAAACTCTTTCCTTTTCGGGTACGGTTCGTCCCGTGAATTTCGCGGAGAATGCGGTCAAAGACATCACCGATGTCTGCGCCGGCTGCTTCGTCGAGCAGTTTTTCTGCATACAGTCTTTCGGCAGCCTCCGCCGCCTGCGGGCAGTGTGAAGCGAATGCCTCAAAAACCTTTCTGCCTGCGCCCCGCTCAATATACCGCAGTTCAAAATAAGCCTGCACCGTGAGCTGCACCAATTCAAGACCGCCGCCCTCAGATATGCATACGACATTTTTGGATGCATAATACGGTTCGCTGTCGGCCAGATGCGTCATGCCGCAATAGCTGTCCTTTGCAGCAAAGCAGATCCGCCTGATCCCTGTCATCAGCGCAGTGCCCATGCACATCGGACACGGCTCCATTGTCGAATACAGCGTCAGCGTTTTCGGATCGTAACGATCGGTATCCAGCCGCCGCAGCAGATTGACCTCTGCGTGTGCGATTCTCTTGTTGATTGTCCCCGCCGCATGATTCCGGTTCCGGTCGGACAGGATGACATTGCCCGCCGCATCGCAGAGCACCGCGCCGATCGGAACGCTGCCCTCACGGAACGCCGTCCACATTTCGCGGAAAGCGGTCTGCCACACCGGTGAAATGTCGTTCCACATAGCATCTCCTTATTTGCCGGCGAGCTTTGCGGCCTGCTCTGCCTGCATGAGCGCCGCGAACAGACCGTCCAGCTCGCCGTTCATGACATCCTCAAGCTGATAGACCGTATAGCCGATGCGGTGATCGGTCAGGCGCGACTGCGGGAAATTATAGGTGCGGATTTTCTCGGAGCGGTCGCCCGTGCCGACCTGTCCGCGCCGCGCCGCAGCGACCTGTGCATCCTGCTCGGCCTGTGCCTTTGCATAGAGCCGCGCCCGCAGCACAGCAAGCGCCCTGTCCTTATTTTTATACTGCGAACGCTCATCCTGACACTCAACGACCATGCCGGTCGGGATATGCGTCACGCGGATCGCGGAGGATGTTTTGTTGATATGCTGACCGCCCGCGCCGCTCGACCGGAATACATCAATGCGCAGGTCATTCGGATCCAGCTCCATCTCGACATCCTCAACCTCCTGCAAAACGGCGACGGTCACGGTTGAGGTATGCACCCGCCCCTGGGATTCCGTTTCCGGCACGCGCTGTACGCGGTGAACGCCGCTCTCGAATTTCATCTTTGCATATACATGGTCGCCGCTCAGCGAGAATACGACTTCCTTTGTACCGCCGAGCTCCGTCTCATTGAGATTGAGGATATTCTGCGTCCAGCCCTGCCGCTCGGCATACATCGAATACATCCGGTGGAGCGAATGTGCAAAGAGCGCCGCCTCCTCCCCGCCCGCGCCGCTGCGGATCTCGACGATCACATTGCGGCTGTCGGATTCGTCCTCCGGCATCAGGAGCTTTTGCAGTTCCGTCTCCAGCTCCGCGAGCCTTGCGCATTCGGTCAGCCGCTCGGCCTGTGCCATTGCGCGGAATTCCGCATCGCTCTCCGGATCGCGCAGCACCGCATCAATCTCCGCGATTGCGCTGCGGCAGGCGGTATAGCTGCCGTATACCTCCGCGATCGGCGTGAGCTGCTTATATTCCTTCATGAGCGCCGCGAGCTTCGCCGGATCCGCCGCAATGCTGCCGTCCTGAAGCCGCTCGGTCAGTTCCTCATATCTCTGCTCCGCACGCCGGAGCTGATCCTCCAGATTCATATTCTCACCTCTGGTTTGCATATCTGATTCTGTATTATTATACCGCTTTTCGCCGAAAATAGCAACCCCCTGAAACGGCTGAGGTACAGAAATTAAGCACGATTCTGCAAAAAATCATAAGAATTCCTTGCATTTTCACAGAAATTGTGCTATAATAATAGGGAATATGGATTCTTTCCGGAGGGAGGTGAGCATTTGCAAGGCATTTTCAGCAGATTCGCGGCTTTTCTGACTGCACTGATCGTTGCATCCGTGATGCTGACGGCATTTGCGGGACAATTCCGCGCAGCGGCAGCTGCCGTTGAGATCCCCGGCATTGATGTCTCAAAATATCAGGACAAGATCGACTGGAACGCCGTCGCGCAGACCGATGTCCGCTTCGCGATCATTCGCTGCTGCAAGATCATCCGCGGCTACAACGACTGGGAATTCGATTCGACATTTGAAGAAAACTATGCGGCCGCCAAAGCGAACGGCCTGGCAGTCGGCGCATATCTCTTTACCGACGCTGCGACGATCAGCGAATTTCAGGAGGATGTGGCATATATGCTCGGCTTCCTGAAGGACAAATCCTTTGAGCTGCCGGTCTTTCTGGATCTCGAATCCGCATCCCGTCAGGAGCATCTGCCGCCGAGCGAGTTCATGCCTGCGGTGCTTGCCGGACTGGAAATGATCGAGGATGCCGGTCACACGGCAGGTGTCTATTCCAGCACAGCCTTCTTCCACGAATGCCTTGACCGCAAGCAGCTTCAGGATGCCGGATACTGTGTCTGGGAAGCGAATTATTTTAATACCGTCAACGGCCTGCCCAGCCCTGCCGGCCACGATCTCTCCAACGAGGCGACAATCTGGCAATATTCCGGCTGCGGCCGCTGCGACGGCATCAGCACAACGGTTGACCGAAATATCTGCTATACATATCAGTATTTCAACCACACCGCCGAGCTTGCGAATCCGACACTGCCCTCCGGCTCTCTGCGCCCCGGCTCGAATTTTACGGTCGGCGGAACCGTCCGCGCTGATAATGTCATCCGGACAATCACCGGCGCGATCTTTGATCTGAAAAATCCAGCCGAGCCTGTCCAGACCGTCACGGTCTACCCTCATGCGAAGGACTATAAGCTCACCGGATTTTTCACGAAGAAGCTCGTTTTTTCCACATTAGAGGAAGGAACCTACGATCTGCGGATCACGGCGATCGACTCCGCAAATACGGAGATTGAGGTTGCAGATACACAGTTCATCGTCAGCTCCGAGGACAAGCCGGTTTCTGCCCCCCCGCAGACCGAGCAGCCGACTGCCGAGCTGACCGATCCAGCGGCAGTCAGCGCCGCAGATACAGCTGCTCCCCCTACAATGCAGACGGTCACACAGACATCATCTCCGCAGAAGCAGGGCAAGAGCCTGCTTCGACTGCGGTACGCGGCATGGTTCAGCGAGCATTGGTCGCTGCGGAAGACTGCACGCACGATCTCGCGCATCGGCGTCAAGCTCGATCTTGTCCGAACGCCGCTCTACCGGATCTTTTCCGGGCTGAGTATGACGCTGGAATCGGCGTATCTCGCAGCATCGGTCATGCTGGAAACCTGCAACCGTACAAATCAGGCCGCTTGAAATTGCGCCGTGGAAAGAAGAATATTTATTCATAATGCACAAATATTCTTTTTTGCCAGAATGGTAAAAAAAAGCCCGTTGTTTATATGGTATAATATATCCAGATCAGCAGACCACCGTAAGCGCGGGAGTCTGAAGACCTGTCTGCAAGACGGTTCGATCTTAATTGCATCTTTTTTGATTTTCAAACTGTTCTGCTTGATTTAGCGCCCGATCCGGTCTGTCCGCGGTCGGGCATTTCTTTGCCCGAAGGCAGTTTCCTAATATTTCGGAAGAATCAATCTCTTTTCCGCCACATCAGCCAAAAGCTGAAGTGTTCGTATAGCCTGTTTTTTCAAAAACAATTCTTGCCTAATTATTACAGTATCATATTTAATTTGCAGTATCTCTGCGATCTCGCTGTACTTATAGTCCCTGACAAGCTCCCGTATGACCGCAAGCTCCTGCTTTATATCAACAGTCAGACAGTTTATTCCGGCATGGCAGACTGCATTGTTCGGTGAAGCAGCCTTTTGCAGCTCATTTCACCTTTTTCATAATAACACACCTGACTGTGTTCCGCACCCGCCAAAGCACCCTGTTTCCTTGTAAACTAATTGCGTTCCAATTAAATGATCTTTCAAAAGCTCAATAACTGAATCAGTGAAATAATACCGTCATCCTGCCAATTCATCAGGATAAATTTCAAAAAAGCCAAGGATGAACCACGCCGATTTTGTTCTCACTCTGATCCACTTGACTTTTTCGGCTGACAGCAGTACAATAATGACATAGGATCTTACTTTTCAGATGCGGCAAAAATAAGATACAGGAGGCCTAAAGCATGGGAAAGAAACCTATTCCGGAGCATATGGAAATACGAGGCGCAAGCGTCCACAATCTCAAGCATATTGATGTGGACATTCCGCTGCATGAAATTGTCGGCATCGCAGGTGTATCCGGTTCTGGAAAATCATCGCTGGCGCTGGGTGTTTTGTATGCAGAGGGCTCCCGGCGTTATCTGGAATCGCTCTCGACCTATACCCGGCGGCGCATGACCGGTGCTGCAAAGGCGCAGGTCGATGATATCCGCTATGTTCCGGCTTCGCTTGCGCTGCATCAGCGTCCGGGCGTGCCGGGTATCCGCAGCACCTTCGGCACATCGACCGAGCTGCTGAACAGTCTGCGGCTGATGTTTTCGAGACTGTCTGAATACCGCTGCCCGAACGGTCATGCCGTGCCGCCGACACTTGACCACGCAGCCGAAAAGGAGATACACTGTCCGATATGCGGTGAGTTCGTGCAGACAATCGGCGCAGAGCAGCTTGCGTTCAACAGCGAGGGCGCCTGCCCGGAATGTGACGGGACAGGTGTTGTGCGCACAGTCGATGAAAGTACGCTGGTGCCGGATGATTCGCTTACGATTGACGAGGGTGCGGTTGCACCGTGGCAGACGCTGATGTGGTCACTGATGAAGGATATTGCACGGGAACTCGGTGTCCGCACGGATGTGCCGTTTCGTGATCTGACCGAAAAAGAGCGAGAGATCGTCTTTCACGGCGAAGCGAAAAAAGTGAATATCATCTACCAGAACAAGACGAGCGGTGCGGCCGGTGACATGGATTTTACCTATTTCAATGCGATCTATACGGTTGAAAATGCGCTCTCAAAGGTCAAGGACGAGAAGGGCATGAAGCGTGTCGAGAAATATCTCAAACAAAGCGTTTGCCCCAGCTGTCACGGCACTAGGCTGGATGAACGGGCAAGAGCGCTGCATCTGCACGGAATGACGCTCGATGCGGTCTGCACGCTGCCGCTTTCGGAGCTGATCGAATGGGTCAGCGGCGTGCCGGATTCGCTGCCGGAGGAGATGCGCCCGATGGCGGAGAACATCTGTGAGGCGTTCCACCATACGGCAAAGCGGTTGGTCGATCTGGGACTTTCGTATCTGTCGCTTGACCGTGCTTCATCCACTCTTTCCACAGGCGAACGCCAGCGCACACAGCTTGCCCGTGCCGTCCGCAACCGGACAACAGGCGTTTTGTATGTGCTGGATGAACCTTCAATCGGACTGCATCCGTCCAATCTGGTCGGGCTCTGTGATGTGATCGACGATCTTGTTGCTGACGGCAATTCCGTGGTTCTGGTCGATCACGACACACAGGTGCTGGCCCATGCCGATCATATCATCGAAATGGGGCCTGCTGCCGGTGCGGGCGGCGGTATGGTCATTGCGCAGGGTACGCCGCAGGCGCTCAGCCAGAATCCGGATTCGATGATCGGCCGATTTCTCCCGCCCGATCTGCGGGAAACGCTGCGGACGCAAATACCGCCGGAGCATTCGTTTGATCTCGGTGAGATCACCATGCAGACGGACTGCATTCACACGGTCAAGCCGCTCGATGTGCGATTCCCGAAGGGCAGGCTGACCGTTGTGACCGGTGTTTCCGGCTCCGGAAAAACCACGATGATCCTCGAAAGCCTGATCCCGGCGGTCTCGGCATTTGTGCAGGACAAAGCACTTCCGGCCCATGTCAAAGCGATATCTGCTGATGGAATCTCCCGTATTCAGCTCATCGACGCAGCACCCATCGGCATCAACATCCGCTCGACCGTTGCGACCTATGCCAATGTGCATGACGAGCTACGGAAGGTCTACGCACGGACACCGGATGCGAAAGCACAGCAGTATAAAGCCGGTGATTTTTCCTACAATACAGGAAAATTGCGGTGCAGTATCTGTGACGGCACGGGGGCGGTGAGTCTGGATGTGCAGTTTCTGCCGGATGTGGATATTCCGTGTCCGGAGTGCAGAGGTTCGCGCTACGCAAGAGAGGCGTATTCCGTCAAGCGTATGCGGAAGGACGGCAGCAGTATCTCTCTGCCGGAGCTGATGGAAAAAAGCGTAGACGAGGCGCTTGCGCTCTGTGATGACCTGAAAACCGTCCGCAGCCGATTGCAGATTCTGCATGATCTGGGGCTTGGGTATCTGACGCTTGGCGAGGAAACACC
The DNA here is from genome assembly GCA_946621745.1 of uncultured Ruminococcus sp. Taxonomy (GTDB): domain Bacteria; phylum Bacillota; class Clostridia; order Oscillospirales; family Ruminococcaceae; genus Firm-04. The sequence continues at coordinate 620 of CAMOOV010000094.1, read as the reverse complement.
GGGACTGTCCGGCGGCGAGGCGCAGCGCTTAAAGCTCGCCAGCGAAATGGGAAAGGGACAGTCCGATACCGTATTCGTATTCGATGAGCCGACGATCGGGCTGCATCCGCTGGATGTGCGGACGCTCTTGCAGGTCTTTGAAACACTGATCGGGCAGGGCGCAACCGTGATCGTGATTGAGCATGATCTCGATGTGATCCGAAATGCGGATTATATTGTGGATATGGGCCCCGGCGGCGGCGCAGCGGGCGGCAGAATCGTTGCAGCGGGCACGCCGGAGGAGATCCGGCAGAATCCCGAAAGTGTGACGGGACGCTATTTCTAAGTCAAAACCGCACTGCCGAGCCGTCAGCCGGGCTCCGACCGTCATGCGGGATTGAATCAGTGGTTTCCTAAGTCAATCAGAATTGGCCCGTCGGCGGACTGGGGCTTTCAGCTGATGCATAATCTTTATATGCACAGCACACAGTGCAGTTTTTGTTGAAAATACGAAAAAAGCACTTGCAAATCCGGAAAGATTATGCTATAATGGAAAAATGTAAAAACGGTCATTTGCCTGAATATCCTTGAGGCAATACCGCACAGAGCTGGCGGTGCAGGATACTTACGGTCAAATATAT
>CAMOOV010000093.1 GCA_946621745.1 uncultured Ruminococcus sp. | reverse complement strand
TGGGGGCAGCGCCCCCACATAGCTTCGTTAGAAGCACCGCCAAATCCCGGTTTATTTGGCGTATACTGCCTTGATGCAGGCGTTGTTGGGGGCATAGGCCGGATCCGTCACATTCGCGGAAAGATCCAGCCATTCGCCGTCGCTCTCAATAAACGAAACACCCGGATCCGCCGACGGCCGGTAGGAACAAAAGGAATCCTCATAGGAGCCGCCCTCGACCGGCGCTTCTCCCTCATACCGGATCACGATCGCGTAGTCGCTGACGGCCTGCGGCACATCCAGATCAATCAGATGATAGCCCATAAAATCATACTGCGCATCCTGCGTATACAGCACATTTTCCAGCGCCGCATCGCGGATCTCAACGGTCAGCTTCTGGCCGTCCGCAACGGTATATGTCCCGACCGCCGCGAGCGTTCCCGCATGATGAAACACATTTGCAGTCACGGTCACATCGCCGCCGTCAACCGTGCTGCCGCTTGCCTGTTCATAGGCAATCACATCACCGTAATCCCGCGTAACCGAAAATGTATACGGATCAATGATCGGCGTTTCATATGATACCCAGTAGAAAACATATTTCTCGGATGTGCTGTTCTGAATCAGCCATGCACCGTCCTGCTTTGCCTTCTCACGGAAATACTCCTTCGGGAAATGATCGTCCCAGCCGACAATATCGACCGCATGATCGTATGCATCACCGGTCGGATCATTGACAGTCTGATACTCGCCGAAAAAGCCCTTTTTGCTCTGCCGGTCAGTAATGCCGATATTGACCGCGCCCTCGGTGCGGATCGCTTCCTTGAGCTGCTCCCGCGAAGCGCCCGTATAGTTGTTTGCTTCGGTCAGCAGCCAGCCGTCCGCACGGTTTGCAAGCGTAACAGCGGCCAGCCAGCCCCATCCGCCGAATGACTCCGGTGAGAGATTCTCCGCAAGGAACCAGCCTTCCTTCCGGTCACGGCTGTAGCAGGCATCGAGCAGCTTATAGGGATCGACCTCGATCGTCTCGCCGCGTGTCACAAGCGCATTGGATTCCATTGCCGTCGTTGCCGAGACAACCCAGCAGGTACCGCTTTCCTGCACCTTGACCGGTGTGCCGAGGCCCTCGTCGATCAGCGAGAAATAGCCGTCCTCGCCGTGCACATAATCATAGACAATCTCTTCGGCGCTGCTTTCGGGCAGTGTTTCCGCGGCGGACTCAGCCGGAGCGGACTCTGCCGGAGCGGATTCCGCCTGCATATCGCCGCTGCTCTGCGGTGCAGCGCATCCGGTCAGCAGCAGACACAGGCCGAAGGCAGTCAGTTTGTAAAATCGAGTCATAGCTTCACCTTTTGCATCTGATGCTTCTCAAACCATGTCAGCTCCGTGAAACCGGCCGTCCGCGCCATATCCTCCAGCAGATACAGCCCGTAGCCGAGATATTTCGTATTATGCGCATCGGTGCTGATCGTCAGATTTCTGCCGCCCAGCTCGTAATAGCGCCGCACAAGTGTCAGATCGGGATCAATATAGGGCTGCGGCTTGCGCAGGCCGGAGCCGTTGAGTTCGATCGCCTTATCCTTTGCAATGACCGTCCGGAGAATCCTGTCGATCAGCTCCAGATGCGGCGTCAGATCATAGGCGCGGCGATTCGGCAGATAGCGCAGTCCGTAGGTCAGATGGCCGAGCACATCCCAGCAGTCCGTCTGCGCAAGGCGGCAGACCTCCTCAAAATAGGCGGTCACCAGCGCCGGAATGTCCTCCTCGTCATAATGCAGAAAATAGAAATCCGGTCTGCCCGGCAGCTCATGCACCGAGCCGATCACGATATCCGTGCGCGGATCATTGAAGATCTGCGCAGAGCGTTCGGGATCCTGCGGGATCTGGCCGATCTCCGCGCCGCAGAGCAGACGGACATTTCCGCTCTCCTGCTGCAATGCGCAGACCTCTGCCGCCGAGCGCTCAAAGACGCCGCCGCCGTCATAGAAATATTCCTCCGATTCCGTTTCTCCGTAGTATTCCGCCGGATAGAAGCGATTGATCTCGACATGATCCGTGACGGCCATAAAGCGCAGGCCGAGGCGGTTTGCTTCCGCAATGCGCTCTGCGACGGTATCATCGGCATCCGGAGAATGGTGTGTATGTGTGTGCAGATTCATGAGCATGGCTGATCCCTCCTTTTTGGATGATATTGCCGGACATACTATTATACCACAGAGACGGATTTTTTTCAAGGGAAATCGCCGTCTGCCGGGCAGCAAATTTCCCTCCGGATATGTGTTTTTTTTTAGCGACCTTGCCGGGCAGTGCCCGGTGCCGTTTCCTTACGGCGTAGTTTCGCGGAGCATATCAATTATGTCGCTGTTACGGCGCCGGCCACGCCTATTTTACGACCTGGGGAAATCTTATTCTGCTTTTATAAGGCAATACCGCACAGAGCCGGCGGTGCAGGATACTTACAGTCAAATATATTTGACCCGTCAGATTTTTCGTGCAAGATGACGGAAAATATGCAAGTAGATGCGCTGCCAAGCTGCCAGCCGGGCTCCGGTCGTCAGGCGGGCTTTGTGCGGTGTTGCCTTAACATACAAAAGCGGATAAAGTGTAACGAAAACCTTTGCACCTCTCCCATGTTTTCTCAGCAATTTCTCCATTTTTGCCCGCTGCCTGCACCTTTCACACAGCTTTCACTTGACAGATCAGCGATTCTGTGCTATAATAGCACATGGTGTGCTGGCACACTGTGTGCTGACAGCCCCTACATCACTGAAAGGAGTCCGGATCGCATGGCATCCGCAACCGATTCCGAATCATCAAAGCCGGTACGCATCCGGGACGAAATCTCCGACCGTATCATCGAAATCGTCGCCCGCATCGCCGAAGAGGAGGGCGCGCATAAAGTCACAGTACGGAAGATCATTACCGAGTTAGGCGTAACAAACCGCGTGTTCTATAACCGCTTCGCAAACTGTGACGAGGTGCTGCGCATCGTCTACCGCAATGCGATCGTGCATATGCGCGAAAACATCAAGCCGGAATTTCACGACAGGGAGAGCTTTGAGCGTTTCTGCATTGATACCGCCGTCAGCGTGCTGATGCAGACCTACGATGTCAAAATGCAGTTCCGCCGCTATGTCTTTGAACATGACTCCCTCACCGAGGAAAACCGCCGCTGGTGGTACGATAAGATCAAAAAATATTACCGGTATGCGCTGGAGCAGGGCTTCGCAAAGCAGGTCGATGCGGACGCACTCTGCTATGCGATCTGGTGCTTTTGCAGAGGCTATTATGCCGATGCCGTTTCCCGTCAGCTTAGCAAAGAGGAAGCCGTGCATTATTTCACCTTCGGCTTCAACTGTCTTCTGAACGGCGTTGTCGCCGGCAGAGACTGATTATATTACGAATGGAGATCGCGGAATGAGTATTCAGATTCTCGGCACGGGTTCCTATGTGCCGGAAAAGATCGTGACAAACGATGACCTTTCCAAAATGGTCGAGACCTCAGATGAATGGATCACACAGCGCGTCGGTGTGCGGGAGCGTCATGTTTCCGTAAATGAGTCGGCTGCGGAAATGGGCGCGATTGCGGCGCAGCGTGCGCTCGAAGCGGCCGGCATCACCGCAGATCAGCTCGGCCTGATCGTCGGTGCGACGGTCTCCGCCGATTACGGCTGCCCGTCGCTCTCGGCAACGATCCAGAATGCGATCGGCGCGAGCTGCCCCGCATTCGATGTCAATTCCGCGTGCAGCGGCTTCATGTTCGCGCTCGATACCGCCGCGGCATTCATCGCAAGAGGCGGAATTCAGTATGCGCTCGTGCTGGGCGCGGAGCGTCTCAGCCGCATCCTTGACTGGACAGACCGCAGCACCTGTGTCATTTTCGGTGACGGTGCCGGTGCCGCAGTCGTTGCACCCGGTGAGAGCTATCTGGCCTCGCATCTCTTTACATCGGGCAATGATTCCGTGCTTTCGATCCCGCTCGGCAAGGGCAATTCGCCGTTCTATGAAAAGGATGTTGAGCCGCTTGCCGTTCACATGAGCGGGCAGGAGACATTCAAATTTGCCGTCAAGCAGATCGTCGGCGATATTAAGCTGATCTGCGAACAAGCTGGCATCTCGCCGGAACAGATCGACTATATCGTTCCGCATCAGGCGAATATCCGCATCATCGACCTCGCGGCGCGGCGGCTCGGTGTGCCGATGGAGAAATTCATCGTCAATATTGAGAAGATCGGCAATACCTCATCCGCAAGCGTACCGATCTCCTTTGACGGACTTGTCCGGAGCGGAAAGCTCAAAAAGGGCGATCTGATCGTCCTTTGCGCATTCGGCGGCGGCCTTTCCAGCGGCGCCTGCCTGCTGCGCTGGTAATACTACTGTTATCAATAAGCCGGAAGGCTTATCTGATATAAAATGCATCTGAAAAAATCATTATGGAGGAACCAAACTATGAACAGCGAAAAGATCATCAAGGTCCTTGCAGACCACCTCGAAATGGATCCGTCTGAAATCACCGAGGAAACCACCTTCGCAGAGCTCGGCGTCGATTCCCTCGAAGCTGTCGAGATCATGATGGAGATGGAGGACGAGCTGGGCGTCGAGATCAACCCGCAGGAAGCCGGCAAGTCTGTCAAAGAGCTGATCGCTTACGTTGACAGCAAGCAGGGCTGATTCCATGGAGCGGACAGCAATCCTCTGCGATCTGCTGGGTACCCGTTATCCGCTGATGCAGGGCGGCATGGCACATATCTCCGATGCGCGCCTTGCAGCAGCGGTCTCCAATGCCGGCGGACTGGGCATCCTTTCCGCGGCGAGCGGTGATCCCGAAAAGGTCGCAGCTATGATCGACGAAACCCGCGCACTGACCGACAAGCCCTTCGGCCTGAACATCATGCTGCGCGGCAATAATATAGATGCACTCGCTGCGCTTGCAGCAGAAAAAAAGGTCGCGGTCGTGACCACCGGCGCAGGCTCTCCGGCCGAATATATCCCGATGTGGCGGGCGGCCGGCATCAAGGTCATTCCGGTCATCTCGACCGCTGCAATGGCACAGCTCATGGAGAAATCCGGTGCGGATGCCGTTGTCGCGGAGGGTACGGAATCCGGCGGTCATGTCGGTGAAATGACCACAATGGCACTGGTTCCGCAGGTCTGCGACGCGGTCAGCATTCCCGTCATTGCGGCGGGCGGCATCGCGGACGGCAGAGGCTTTGCCGCAGCGATCATGCTCGGCGCCTGCGGCGTACAGATCGGTACGCGCTTCCTTGCGGCCGAAGAATGCTGTATCCATCCGGAATATAAGGCGCGTCTGCTGAAGGCGAAGGATACCTCCACGGTCGTGACCGGCAAGCGGCTCGGGCACCCCGTCCGCTCGCTGAAATCTGCGTTTTCACGCGCATATGCAAAGGTCGAATATACCGATATCTCCGATGAGGATCTGGAGGCAATGGCCGTCGGAACGCTCCGCGCCGCCGTTGCGGAGGGCGATCCGAAGCGCGGCTGCTTCCTCGCCGGACAGATCTCCGGTCTTGTCAATAAAGAGCAGCCCGCTGCGGAAATGGTCGCTGAGATCATGGCCGAAGCAGGGAAACTGCTCGGTGAAACTTTCTGATCGAAGGAGTTCTTCAAATGGGAAAGATCGCATTTCTTTTTGCCGGTCAGGGCGCACAGTACAGCGGCATGGGACAGACGCTGTATGCGCAGTCTGCGGCGGCAAAGCAGCTTTATGATACGGCGGAACAGCTCCGCCCCGGCACACAGGCGCAGTCCTTCTCCGGCACGGACGAGGAGCTGAAGCGCACGGAAAATACACAGCCCTGCCTGTATCTTGTGGATCTGGCAGCGGCACGCGCACTGGAGGAAGCGGGCATTCATGCCGATGCTGCCGCCGGATTCTCGCTCGGCGAGGTCGCGGCGCTCGCATTCGCAGGTGCTTATTCCGATGCAGACGGCTTCCGCATCGTCACCGAGCGCGGCAGACTCATGCAGACCGCCGGCGATGCCGCTGACACCGCGATGTGCGCGGTCGTCAAACTCGATGCAAAGACCGTTTCCGATGCTGCCGCAGAATTTGAGCAGCTCTATGCCGTCAACTTCAACTGCCCCGGCCAGACCGTTGTTTCCGGCCTGAGCAGCAGTATGCCGGCATTCACCGCGAAGATCAAGGAGCTGGGCGGCAGATGCATCCCGCTGAAGGTCAGTGCGGCATTCCATTCGCCGTTCATGCAGGACGCTTCCGCGGAGTTCGGCAAGGTGCTGGCAGATTATGATTTCACCGGCACAAAAATCCCGGTCTATGCAAATCTCACTGCACAGCCCTATGAGAGCGATGCTGCGAAAATGCGCGATACATTGCAGCAGCAGATGTGCAGCCCTGTCCGCTGGCAGGAGACGATCGAAAATCTGATCGCGGACGGCTTTGATACCTTCATTGAGGTCGGCGCGGGCATGACGCTCAGCGGCCTTGTGAAGAAGATCTCCCGCGATGTGCGGATCCTGAATGTCGATTCGGCGGAGGATCTCGAAACTACAAGAAAGGCGGTGCTGGGCGAATGCTGAACGGAAAGACAGCGCTCGTGACCGGCGGCGCGCGCGGCATCGGTGCCGCAATTTGCAGAAAGCTCGCGTCCCTCGGCGCGGATATCGCGATTGTCGATCTGACGGTCACGGAGCAGGCACAGACGCTCGAAACGGAGCTGGCCGCTGCATACGGCGTCAGGGCAAAGGCATATGCCTGCAATGTCAGTGATGCGGAGCAGTGCAAGGCGGTCGTCAAGCAGGTGCTCGCGGATCTCGGCAATGTGACGATCCTCGTCAACAATGCGGGCATCACCCGCGATGCGCTGATTCTCGGCATGAAGGAAGCCGATTTTGATGCGGTCGTCAATACCAATCTCAAGGGTACCTTCAATATGACGCAGGCCTGCGTCCGCACATTCATGAAACAGAGATACGGCAAGATCATCAATCTCGGTTCGGTCTCCGGACTGCTCGGCACGGCAGGTCAGGCGAATTACGCCGCCTCCAAAGCGGGCGTCATGGCGCTGACCAAGGTGACGGCGCGTGAGCTGGCCTCCCGCGGCGTGACCTGCAATGCGATCGCACCGGGCTTCATTGCCACAGATATGACAAAGGCGATCAGCGACGAAGCGACTGAAAATTATCTGAAGTCCATTCCGGCGGGCAGAGCCGGACAGCCGGAGGATGTCGCAAATCTGGCGGCATTCCTTGCTTCTCCGGAATCGGACTATATCACCGGAACCGTCATCCGCATCGACGGCGGACTGGCAATTTCGTAAGCGGAGGAATATATGGCGAACAGAAGAGTTGTTGTGACCGGTCTCGGCGCGGTCACGCCGCTCGGCAATACCGTCGCGGAATACTGGGACGGTCTGAAAGCCGGCAGAAACGGCATTGATTTTATCACAAGATTCGACACAGCCGACCTCAAGGCGAAGCTCGCCGGCGAGGTGAAAAACTTCGATCCGAAGCAGTATTTTGACGCAAAGACCGTCCGCCAGACAGACCGCTTCCAGCAGTATGCACTCGCGGCGGCATTGCAGGCGGCAGAGGACTCCGGCATCAGGGGACAGATCGCGGATGACCGCTTCGGCGTGTATTTCGGCTCCGGCATCGGCGGCTTCGAGACCTTTGTCAATGAACATAATACCTTCCTGAACCGCGGCCCGCAGCGTGTTTCGCCGTTCTTCATTACGAAGATGATCTCGAATATGGCAGCCGGCATGATCGCAATTCAGCTTCATGCGCAGGGTCCCTGCCTCGAAGTGACAACGGCCTGCGCGACCGGTACGAATGCGATCGGTGAAGCGCTCCGCACGATCCGTCACGGCTATGCCGATGCGATCGTGGCAGGCGGCGTGGATGCGGTCATTCATCCGCTCTCGATGGCGGGCTTCATCAACTGCCAGGCGCTGACTGACAGCACCGACAAGGACTGCGCTTCGATCCCGTTTGACAAGCGCCGCAGCGGTTTTGTCATGGGCGAGGGCGCCGGTGCGCTGATCCTCGAAGAATATGAGCACGCCGTCGCAAGAGGCGCAAAAATTTATGCCGAGGTCGTCGGCTACGGCAGCACCTGTGACGCATATCATGTGACCGCGCCGGACAGCGAGGCAGTCGCCTCCTCGAAGGCAATCGCAGACTGCCTGAAGGAAGTCGGCAAGGAATATCCGGCAGATGAGATCTATCTGAATGCACACGGCACCAGCACCCCGCTGAACGATAAGACCGAGACCGCCGCAATCAAGAAGGCATTCGGCGACGAAAAGGCGTATCAGATTCATGTCAGCTCGACGAAGTCCATGACCGGCCACCTGCTCGGTGCAGCGGGCGCGATCGAAGCGATCGCCGCAGTCAAGGCGCTGGAGAATAACATCGTCCCGCCGACGATCAATTACAAGGAAGCGGATCCGGAATGCGATCTGCAAATCACGCCGAATACCGCGCTCGAAACAACGGTTTCGCTTGCGCTTTCGACCTCGCTCGGCTTCGGCGGCCACAATGCCTGCATCGCATTCGCAGGAATCTGAAAGCGCAGATACAGAAAAACATTTCTTGGAGGCAAAGCATGAACCGTGAAGAACTGATGACACTGCTGCCCCACCGGAACAGTATGCTCCTGCTCGATGAAGCAGAGGTCATTGACGGCAAGGCGCACGGCAAAAAAAAGATCACCGGTGAGGAATGGTTCCTCGACGGGCATTTTCCGGGACATCCGGTCGTGCCGGGCGTGATCCTCTGCGAGATCATGGGACAGTCCGTCTGTGTCTGCATGGAGCAGCAGCCCGACGGCTCCCAGCCGCTGACACTGTTCACCGGCATCGACAAGGTCAGATTCCGCAATCCCGTCCGTCCGGGCGATCTCTTTGAGACCGTCTGCGAGATCACCAAGAACCGCGGCCCGTTCTACTGGGCAAAGGGCGAGGGCTATGTGGACGGAAAGCTCTGCGTCAGCGCGGAATTCTCGTTCGTCATCCAGCCGAAAAAGGAGAATGAAGCATGAGCACATTCAGGAACATTATTCAGGCGATCACCGGCACGGACGAACAGCCGCCGCGCACCTGCAAGAAATGCGGAACGGAGATCCCCTATTCGGATTATATTGCGAATCACTGCATCTGCCCCGAATGCGGCACCTATTTCCGGATGCGCGCCGTCGAGCGTCTGGACGCAACGGTCGATCCCGGCAGCTTTCAGGAGATCGACAAAAAGCTGCGCTCAAAGGATCCGATCAAGTTTCCGGATTATTCGCAGAAGCTCGACAAAGCGGAAAAGGCCAGCGGCCTGAATGAAGGCGTTGTCTGCGGCACGGCAAAGATCAGCGGCATGGACTGCGGCATTTTCGTTATGGATTCCGCATTCATGATGGGCAGCATGGGAACCGTTGTCGGCGAAAAGATCACGCGTATCATCGAGAAAGCGACCGAGCTGCGCCTGCCGGTCATCGGCTTCATCACCTCCGGCGGCGCGAGAATGCAGGAGGGCATCTTCTCCCTCATGCAGATGGCAAAGGTCTCCGGCGCAGTCAAGCGGCATTCGGAAGCGGGACTGCTTTACATCGCCGTCCTGACCGATCCGACCACCGGCGGCATTACTGCGAGCTTCGCAATGCAGGGTGATATCATCATCGCGGAGCCGAAGGCGTTGATCGGTTTTGCAGGACAGCGCGTCATTGAACAGACGACCGGCGAAAAGCTGCCGGCAGGCTTCCAGCGTGCGGAATTCCAGCTGGAGCACGGCTTTGTCGATCTCATCGAGGAGCGTCCGCGCATGACCTATACGCTTGCGAAGCTGCTGAAACTGCATCAGGCAAGATAAGCCGGAACAGAAAAACGAGTGAATGAAACACTGCGCAGCGCGTTCATGCGCAGAATATGAAACGAGAGAAAGGCGGGATCCCGCATGGCAGAAACCAAAACCGCATACGAGCGCGTACAGGCTGCACGAAACGGCAAGCGCCCGATGGGTTCCTATTATATTGAGCATATGATCGACGATTTTGTCGAGCTGCACGGCGACCGCCGTTTCGGGGATGATGCGGCGATCGTGGCCGGCATCGGTACGCTGAACCGCATTCCGGTGACGGTTATCGCAATGGAGCGCGGCAATACGATCGAGGAGCGTATGAAGCGCAATTTCGGCTGCCCCGAACCGGAGGGCTACCGCAAAGCGCTCCGTCTGATGAAGGAAGCGGAGAAATTCCGCCGTCCGATCATCTGCTTTATCGGCAGCTCCGGCGCATACTGCGGCATCGAAGCCGAGGAACGCGGACAGGGGCTTGCAATCGCGGAGAATCTCTATGAAATGATGGGCATGAAGACGCCGATCATCTCGGTCGTTGTCGGCGAAGGCGGCAGCGGCGGTGCATTGGCGCTCGGTGTCTGCGATACTGCGATTATGCTGGAAAATGCCGTATATTCGGTCATTTCACCGGAGGGCTGCGCGAGCATTCTCTGGAAGGATTCCGCAAAGGCACCGGAGGCAGCAGAGCATCTGCGCCTGACATCCTACGACCTGCTGCAATTTGATGTGATCGAGAAGCTGATCCCGGAATCCGGCAAGACCGACCGCGAGATCTGCTCTGAGCTGAAGGCGGTTCTGCTGGATGAAATCCAGAAGCTCAGTGCGCTGTCTCCGGAAGCGCTGCTCGAACACCGCTACGCCAAATTCCGTAAGATCGGCGCATGATGCCGAAGATATTGATGTACCAATTAAATCTTGAAGAATAGATGCGCAGGATTTCTAACGCAGTATCACGGCAA
>CAMOOV010000092.1 GCA_946621745.1 uncultured Ruminococcus sp. | reverse complement strand
CAGTATTTAACCAATCAAGTATTTTATAATAGATGTTTGCCCATTCAGGTAATTCATTCTCTGTAAATACATGGATTACACTCTCAATTTGTTTTGTTAATTCATTTTTTGTTATGTGCTTAAAATAACTTTCATCCTTAAAAAACTCATTTTCACACCATTTATATTCCTCATACGGTAAGCCATTGTTATCTATGCCCCATTCATATACTTCACAAGGTCCGAATGATAGCTTCTTAATCAGAACAATATGTCCATTCGAGTCAGCATTCGTATTAGGCATTAAATATGACCAGCTTCCAACAAAAACATATTTTGAGGGCATTATGATTCCTCCGAAAATTCCGATTTAGCAGAGAGAGCCGTATTGCACTCTTGCTTACCCTTATTATACCAAACCGCCCCGAAAAAGTCAATTTCTGCACACTTTTCTCGTCCTTTACATACAAAATTGCCCCCCTTCGCGATTTCGTGATATAATGGAATCAGAAACATTGCGATTTCGTGAAAGGAGTGCTGTTCAATGAGCAAAATGGTTCTGAAGCGCAAGTTTTACGCGAAAATGCTGGAATGGAAAGAGAAATATGCGCCGGAATACGCGTTGTTTGTCAGCTTTACTCTGCCGATAGGAGAGGTGGATCAGCCCTAATGATGGCAGGCACCGTGAACATGCCGAGCGTGTGCATTTTTTAGCTTTTGTGTTCACTATTCAACAGATACTATCAAAACTGTCTCTAACTGAACAGATCAGCCTCACTTTGCAAATTGTATTTCCCCGGTAACTGTGATATCATATAATCACAGCAAGGGCAGAAGCCCGAAAAAAACGAAATTGTTTGAATGAGAGGTAAATCACAATGAACATCAAGAAAATGATCGTATCCGCAGCCGCCCTGATGATGGCAGGCTCCATGCTGGCCGCTTGCAGCGTCAAGAAACCCGCGATTGCAAACAGCGGTGCAGCAAAGCATTCGATTACCGTCAAGAATACCATCGGAGCCTACAGAAAGGCAATTGCAGACGCTGCACTTCCTTCGAATGTGAAGCCGATCACCTGGAAGCCCTCCGCAGATCATCTGATCATTGAGTCAGATGAGGCGCGCGAACTGTATACGCGCATTAAGGCCGGGGACTATCCGTCTGTCGAGGAACTGAAGAGCAGCCCTGTTACGGCGCAGATCGATGCACTTTCTACTTACTATAAAACCGTTTACGGCAATACCGCCGAGATCCATACCCCTGAGCGCGAGAAGCTCCGCAAGGACATCGAAAAGCAGTTCCTTGCGATCGGCTCTGCAAGAACTGAGTCTGTCGATCCGGAGACCGGCCGCCACAAGTATGTGTATGACGGCGATTTCGCAAAGGATTTCAAGATGGAGCTGGTGCTCGGTCTGCCTGCTTCCGGCAAGTCTTCCCGCGTCACGGATCCGGACAGCGAGGACATGAAAGCATTTATCCTCGACTGTGACGCCGTCAAGGAGCTGATCCCGGAGTTCCAGGAGAGCCACGGTGCCGCTGCGGACGCAGTGCACTTTGAGAGCTTCAATATCATGGACAGCGCTATGCAGCAGTTCCTGACCGGCGATATGAAGGGTACAAATGTCATTATCCCGATCGTGGCAGGCGATTTCGATGAGCTGATGAAGAACTACATCAAGCCGTTCGAGGAGGCCGGCTACCATGTTACAGCAAAGTTTGTCGAGTGTGAGGAGAACGCCAGCGTCTCCCGCAATCTCGCCCGCGAGCTCGAAACCGGCCGCGTCATCAACAGCGCAGTTGTGATGTCCTTCGGTGAGAAGCCGCTTCAGGTTTATAAAAAACTCGCTCCGATGCAGAATGCATTCGGGGAGACCTACGGTCAGACCAAGCTTTCCTCTCATGCCGCGAAGGAAGTGAAGCCGGCAGCATAAGACGGCTGACCGAGAACGCAAGTCCACGAACCGAGCCGGAACGTGGACTTCCGTTATGTGTTTATACATATAGCGGAAATTATTTCTCCGGCAGCGAATGATCAATAAAACCGAAATTGTTGATATAGTGTGGATCATAGTGAGGGCGGAGCCCTCACCATAGCCCCCATCACACCGACATATGCCGGAATAATAAACTTTGTGTGGATTTTTGTGATGCAGTAAAAGCATCAATTGATTATTGGAGGAGAACTATGGTACTGAAAAAAACGCTGACATGGGTGTCCTGTTTTACGGTTATGGCAGGCATTGCTGCGTTCCCGGTCTCTGCGGACACGGACAAGAAGGATGATATCGTGATCCTTTACACAAATGATGTGCACAGCGGGATTGACGATTATATCGGATATGACGGTCTTGCACTCTATAAGCGCGAAATGGAGGCGGAGCACGCACACGTGATCCTTGCGGACGCCGGTGACGCGATTCAGGGCGGAACCGCCGCAAACCTTTCACACGGAAAAAACATTGTGGATTTGATGAATCAGGTCGGCTATGATGTCGCTGTTCTCGGCAACCACGAATTCGATTACGGAATTCAGACACTGAAGGAGCGGGCATCCGAGCTGAATTGCGGTTATATCAGCTGCAATTTTATGCAGACAGAGACCGGCAGGCTGGAGTTTGAGCCGTATAAGATCATTGACTGCGGTGATATGCAGATCGGCTTTGTCGGCGCAGTGACGCCGCAGACCTTCGCTTCGTCCAATCCGACCTTCTTCAAGAATGAGGACGGCAATTATCTCTACTCATTCTGTGAAAAGGAAACGCAGCTCTGTGACATCGTTCAGCAGAATGTGGACAAGGTTAGAGCTGAGGGTGCGGATTATGTGATCCTGCTCGCACATCTCGGCGAAAATGATGTGGATGAGCAGTGGAGCGCGGTCACGGTTGCAAAGGCAACCTCCGGGATCGATGCCGTGATCGACGGCCATTCCCACGAGACCACGCCCGCGCTGAATATCACAAACAAGGACGGCGGAAATGTCGTGATTACGCAGACCGGCACCAAGCTGAAGAATATCGGCAAAATGACGATCACGAAGGACGGTCTCAGAACGGAGCTGGTCGAGAGCGTACCGGAGCCGGACAGCGCGCTTGGTTTTGCTGCTGATACATGGACAGAGGCCGCAGACCGTCCGGGCAGATATATTGATACGGAGACGAATCAGAAAATCAGGGAAATGAAGGCTGATATGGAAGATTATCTCGGAGCGGAATGCGGTACATCCGATTTTGATCTGATCTATAAGGACGAACAGACCGGAGAAAGACTGATCCGGAATACAGAAACGAACCTCATGGACTTCTGTGCGGATGTTATCAGAGAAGTGTCTCAGACCGAGGTCGGCTTTTTGAACGGCGGAAGCCTCCGCGGCGGCATACGCAGGGGTACGGTCACACGCGGTGATCTGATCAATGTGTTCCCGTATGAAAACAAAATTGCTTCCGTGAAGATGACCGGCCGGCAGCTTCTGGACGGCTTGGAGTTTTCGGCACGTTTCTATCCGGGCGAGAGCGGAGGATTTCTGGGAGTTTCCGGTCTCGAATTCACGATCGACGCAGGCATTGAAAGCAGCCTTACTCTGGATGAGCACAGTGCTTTTACGGGCGTTTCCGGCGAATACCGCGTGAAGAATGTCAAAGTCAACGGTGAGCCGCTCGATCTCGATCGGATCTATACGGTTGCCGCCCCTGACTATCTGATGACTGCCGGCGGCGACGGCTTCCCATTCAGCGGAAATTGCGAGATCTGCGAGATCAGCGATGAGCGGTATTTTGACATGCTTCAGCGTTATGTCAGAGAACTGCCGGATCAGAAAATCCAGGATAAGTACCGGAATCCGGACGGCCTCGACAGAATTACCGTTATCAACAGCAAGACAGACAGCAAGACAGACAGCCGGTCAGACGGACAGCCTGTACCTGCTTCCGGCGGGAATATCGCCTCGGGTCGGAATACGACCTCCGGCTCCGTCGCGCAGCAGCCGAACGCAGCGCCGAAAACCGGTGATGCAGCACCGGCAGCTGCCGCAGTGATCCTCTTTGCTGGATTGGGACTGATCGCATTGACTGCGAAGAAGAAGCCCCTGAACCGTTCGTAAAGCAACGCCCTCAGATCACTCTGAGGGCGTTCTTGCTGCTATGTGAGAATCTGAAAAGGTCAAGCCGCAGACATATACAGAAAAATCCTTTCCGATATTCCCGGGATCATATGCCAAACAGCATCGCATGATCAAACTGCGCAAGCCGTCCGAACGAAGATCCATCATCCCGCAGTTTCCGCTAAAATCTTGACAAATCCGCTTTCTGTGTGATATAATCAAAGTGGATTTTTATACAATCTCACCGAAACCGGATTCTGACAGGACATCGTATTTCAACCAAAACAGGAGGTGCTGAACATGAAACGCAAATATCTGTCCGCGATTCTCTCCGCTGTGATGATGCTTTCTGCACTGCCGCAGCTTTCTCTGCCTGCCGCAGCGGCAAAAACAAAGCTGCTCGGCGATGTAAATGCCGACGGCGGTGTGACCGTGTCAGACGGCGTTCTGCTGTCGCGCTATGTCGCTAAATGGGACGATATCACGCTGGACAAGGATGCTGCCGATATCGACCGCAGCGGCGAGATCGACACGGCAGACGACAACAACGACAAAGGCAACAACAACGGCCACCGGTACAATAACTACCACAACGAAAACGACAACTACAACCTCCGGTACGGCAACAACGACAAAGGCAACAACATCAACAGGCGCAACTACAACAACTACCGTTACAACAAACCATTCAGATCCGCCCGGATCAATCAGCGGCGATTATAACGGCGACGGCGAAGTGACTGCTGTGGATGCTGTACTGCTTGCGAGATTCGTCGGAGAGGATCCTGCACTCACGGCTGAACAGATCGGCAGGATCCTGAATGCAGAACCCGATCAGGATGAAGACGGTTTGGTGACGATTCTGGATGCAGCTGCAATTCTCAGAAAGCTGTAAAGCGAATCAGACACAAAAAGCACCACCCGATTTTATCGGGGTAAGCGTAAACCACCGGCATATATTATCAAAAACAGGCTCTCCTCAGAGGGTGGGTCTGTTTGAATATCAGGTATAGGATGGCAAGTCGGAAAGCGCCCCCAGCCCTTCCAATCGGCATAAAAAGCGGAATGATGAGCAGGGATCCTCCGGAGCGGAAACGGGATGTGCAAACGCTGAAAACGGCGAAGATGCTTGACAATACACTGGAAATAAACTATATTGTATCTGCATGGTTTAATTGCTTTCAACGACAGAAAGGAATGTGATTCAATGAGAATAAAAAAGACGATCGCAGGCATCCTCGCACTGACCGCAGCTGCGGGCATGATCCCCGTGCTTCCGGCCTCCGCAGCAGGAAGATCACAGGAGCTGGCTGACGAGATCGGAGGAACTCTGGGCGAGATCAGCCTGTACTGTATGGACGACGACGCCTCCGCTGCGGCACACTATGCATCTGTATTTACGGATTATACGGTTTCTGATCCGGCGAATCTGCCGGAAAAGCCGGCGCAGGCACGCTTTGATCTGCGCGATGTGAACGGAAAGAATTATGTTACGCCGGTCAGGGACCAGGCTCCCTTCGGCACCTGCTGGGCATTTGCCATCACTGCGGCAGCCGAATCCACGATCGCATTTCAGCTTGGCATTGACATGAACACTGCCTCCGAAGAAGACATTGCATCGCTCGATTTTTCTGAGCGACATCTGGCTTGGTTTTCCGGTCAGCGGCTGCAGGATGATGCATTCTTCCAGTCACAGGCAGGCGAGGGATTGTACTCCGCTGCTGCCGAGGCGATCCGCCTGAAGGAAGGCTTTGCACAAAGAGAATATAATGAGAAATATTTCAATACCGGCGGCAATATCAGCACAGGAACAATGTACTACAGCTCCTATCAGGGGCCGGTCAACGAGTTGCTCGCACCGTATCGCAGTGATGAGGACCTGAAGGACGGATACCTCTATATGGTGAAAGCCACGCGTAAACCGGATGAGATTCTGCCGGAAAACTTTCTGGAGGTCGCTGAAGAGAACGGATATCTTGAGACATTCATATATCACACGGCAGAGGAGCGCAATCAGATCATCAAGGAGCATGGCGCAGTCAGGGAAAAAGAGGACGGAATGTATGCGCGGTGGCTGAATACGACAGACCTTGACTGGTGGGACGGCCCGGGCTATTACTGCTGCGCGAACAAAGAGCCGAGCTATCCATCCAGCGACGGCACATGGTCGGTCGATGAATCGCTGCGCTTCAAGGCGGATTTTGAGCTTCAGCAGTCCAATATTCTGCCGTCTCCTGCCGTTACGGATCAGAACGGCGCTTACCGGTTCAACGAAATCGGTGTGAACGCGGTTAAGAATGAACTGATCGCAGGCAGAGCGGTCAGCATCCTGTTTGCAGCGGATCAGTCCAGCCCCGGTCAGCAGGCCGGAACGAGCTTCCTGAAATTCACGGATGCCGACGGACAGCCCTGTGACGATCAGAAGAACGCGGCAAACTGGTGCCATTACACCTACGATCCGGCCTATGATCCGGCAGATCCCCAAAGCATCAACCGGAAGCAGAATGGCAATCACTGTGTCACGATCATCGGCTATGACGACACGATTCCGAAGTCGTATTTCAATGATCCGAACGGCACGCTCGGCGGTGACGGTGCATTTATCGTCAAGAACAGCTGGGGTACCGGCTGGGGCAACGGCGGCGACGGCTATTTTTATCTGTCCTATTACGATCAGAGCATCCATATGCCGGAAAGCTTCTCCTTCCGCGTGCTGACAGACGAGGATCTGCTCGAAAACAGATATTCCTCCTCTGTTAATCAGATGTATGATCTGATGGCTTCAAATTTATGCGATGAAGTGAGCAGCAGTCAGGTGCTTTCGATGGTCAATGTGTTTACCGCGGATATGAACATGGAGCTGAAATCCGTCGGTTATACGGCGATCACAAACAACGAGACCGTTACCTATGATGTCTATCTGCCGGCGGAGGGCGCTGAGGATGTGACGTCCGGCGGATCGGTCAGCCATGCCGAAGCGACATATCCATACAGCGGATTCCAGCGCACCGCTCTTGACAAGCCCGTTTCGATCCGTGAGGGTCAGACCTATGCGGTCAGGGCGACTGTGCGGCGTGAGGACGGCAAATATGCAGTTGGCCTGAAATACAACTGCAATGAGGCAGGCCGCAGTTATGTGTTGGAGAAGATCGGCAAAGAGCTCGAAACGGCAAAGCAGGAGCTGAATGATCTGATGCAGAATGAGTCGGAAGCGGAGACGGAGAGCAGCGAAAATATCGAGCTGCAGAGACAGCGTGCGAAGGTCTCATCGCTTCAGAAGTATTATGACAAAATGAACGACAAGCTCACCTGCGTAAAGGGTGTCGTCAATGAGGGCGAGAGCCTGCTGTACTGCGGTGATGAATGGGCAGATCTGACAGACATTCTCGAAATCAAGGACAAGAGTCAGTACGGCAGGTATATCGAATTTGACAATTTCGGCATCAAGGCATTCGGCGAGGGCGAGATCGTCAATATCACCGTGCAGGCGGACGGGACAAAGGGATCCTGCAAGGCCGGCGACGAGATCCCCTGCACGGTCACTGTCAGCAATATGGTTGTTTCTGACCTGAAAAACATTGATATCCGCCTGAACGGAGACAAGCTTGGAACCATTCCTGTGCTGGATATGGGCAGCTCCACAGAGATCAGCTATGTGCATACAGTCACGGCTGAGGATCTGAAGGCGGGAAAGCTCTGTGCAGAGGTCACCGCATTCATGCCCACTGAGACGGGTGTCTATGCAGAGCTGAATCTGATCGACGGCTTCAGCAAAAATGTTCTGGAGATGCCGCTGAAGGAAACGCCGGAGGAAACACCTGATAATAAGCCGAAGTATACGAATGAGCGTCTCTGCGAAATGTCCGTCAGGGATTATGCGGTGCGGCACAATGTGCAGGCGGCATCGGCAGAGGCTGTCTCTCAGAATGAGGACGGCACGGTCAATATCACATTGAAGGATGAGAACAACAAGGAGATCGTGACCTATGCGGTCGATCCGGATACTGCAAAGGGAACAGACAGCAATGACGAGCAGGTCAATCTGCCGGAGACCGGTCATTCAGATCCGGCTGCCGCCGCCGCCGCTGCTGCCGCAGTCGGACTGATCTTCCTCGGAGTCTTCATGATGCGTTTTGCTCCGGTCAGACGCAGGGACGAAGAATAAGCCATACACTATCGCATAAAAAATAATCCGCCCGCCTCCGGTTTGGAAGCGGGCGGATTTCGTTGATTTCAGAGATTACTCACAGAGCGATTACTCTTCATCTTCGCTGCGGCGCTTGCGCATTGCGAATGCACCAACGCTCATGAGGATACCGACGATCACCAGTGCGGTCGGTGCGCTGTCACCGGTATGCGGTGCAGAGCCCTAATGAATAAGAAGCGGATAGCCGTCTGATAAGGACGGTCTATCCGTGTTTGGGTGTATTATTTAGCTGAATCATAAAAGAATAATCCGTTTGGTGTGTCTTGTATCATTGCAGTATTCGGAACATTTTTGATAACCGACAATATATCCATATAGTCCGGTGCCGGAGAGATCAGTCCCATAAATGCCGAAATAAAGCAGATCGTCAGAAGCAGCTTCATAGAAATAGGAAGAACAATAAATAGAACAAGCGGTATGATTCCAAGCACCGAAGGCGCTAATGACATTATTATAAACCTTGTTTTGGTGAGTGGGTGATAAGAAATCGCATAGGCAGCAAGTTTTCTCAGACAAAGCCCGATCCATACCGTTGCACTTTTAGGATAACAAAGTGCGTGCATAAACTCATGAAGCGGTAAAGCAATAATAAAACCAATTACGAAAGCCGGAAGCAGAAACAGCGGATCGATCGGTGATTGTTTGTTCGGAAAAGCCTTTATAGGCATCAACATCATACATATCATCATAGGAGCGATACCATATAGCATTGCTTTCCCGATAAAGCCATCTGCGTCACGCAGTTTGACAGCGTTATCAGGAAGTTCAGAGCATTTGTATGATGTTCCAAATTTCTTTTTGTTTCCTTCCCAAATAATAGTCGGCATAATATTACCTCATAATATGACTGATAAAGATTTCGATTCTTTGCTTGCTGATTACAATTATACCAAACCGCCCCGAAAAAGTCAATTTCTGCACACTTTTCTCGTCCTTTACATACAAAATTGCGCCCTGTGCGATTTCGTGATAATCTGCCATTTATAAATATGCGATTTCGTGATATACTGTCATTGACACGCGCGCGATTTCGTGATATAATGGAATCGGAAACATTGCGATTTCGTGAAAGGAGTGCTGTTCAATGAGCAAAATGGTTCTGAAGCGCAAGGTTTACGCGAAAATGCTGGAATGGAAAGAGAAATACGCACCGGAGTATGCGCTGTTTATCAAAGGCGCACGGCGTGTCGGCAAGACGACCATTGCAGAGGAATTCGGCAAGAACGAATACAAGTCCTGCATTACGATCAGCTTCCAGTCGGCGAATGATACGATCCGCGATCTGTTCGTCAACAGCCTGCTGGATCTTGATTACTTTTTCAATGTTATTCAGATGCAGTACCGCACAAAACTTTATCCGCGGGAGTCGCTGATTATTCTCGATGAGATTCAGCTTTACCCGCTGGCACGGCAGGCACTCAAAACGCTGCTTGCCGACGGTCGCTATGACTATATTGAAACCGGTTCGCTTGCCGGCATTACCAAGAAAACGAAAAAGGCAGATATCCTGATTCCGTCTGAGGAGTACAGCATCGAGATGTTCCCGCTGGATTTTGAGGAATTTCTCTGGGCAATGGGCGATGAAGTGACCGTTGACATCATGCGCGAGCACTATCAAAAATGTAAGCCTCTGAATCAGCTGCACCGTGATATCCTGCGCAAATTCCGCGAGTATATGTGTGTCGGCGGAATGCCGCAGGCGGTTGTTGCATATGCAGAAGATAAGGATTTTGAGAAGGTCGATTTTGCAAAAAAAGAGATCCTCGCGCTCTATCAGAACGATATCAAAGAGCAGGAGGAAGAAAACAGTCAGTATGTCGGCAGCATTCTGGAGAATATTCCGTCCGAGCTGTCAAGGCATGATTCTCCGAATGCGATCAATACCTTTACGCTGACGCATATCGACAAAAATGCCCGGTATCGGGAGTACAGCGGTGCGCTGCATTGGCTGACCGAGGCGATGATCGTTAATGTTGCGCGCAATATCACAGATCCGTCGCCGGCGCTGACACTGAGCATGGACGATGATCGGTTCAAATGTTATCTTATGGATACCGGCTTGCTCATCAATCTGAGCTTCGGTGACGGCAGTTATATGGACAACGATTTTTACAGGGCAATCTTGACCGACCGCCTGCATATCAATGAGGGAATGTTCGTAGAGAATGTCATTGCGCAATGCCTCCGTACAAACGGGCACAAGGTCATTTTCTATGTCGAATATGACAAGCAGGGGAAAATGGCAATGGAGATTGATTTTCTGATTCGGATTGACCGAAAGATCGTTCCGATCAAAGCCAAGTCCGGAAAACAGTATACGATAAAATCTTTGCTCAAGTTCAAGGAGAAGTTCAACAATAAAGTCGGCAAACAGTATGTGCTGCACGAGGGTGATCTTCGCGTCGAGGGCGAGGTTGTGTATCTGCCATATTATATGGCTGCGATCCTGTGATGTGAACCTCATTTTCGCACCGGCAATATTATCACATTTGCCATTTGCAATATTGATGTACCAATTAAATCTTGAAGAATAGATGCGCAGGATTTTTGTCGTG
>CAMOOV010000091.1 GCA_946621745.1 uncultured Ruminococcus sp. | reverse complement strand
TTGGGGCGGAGCCCCAATATAAATCCGTCGGAGACACCACTAAACCCCGGTTTGTAGAAGTCAGCTTCGTTTTTTTAGGACGGTCATCGCGGCATAGTGCAGCACATCAAATTCCTCCGGTGCAATACGCTCCAGCAGAGCGCGGTGCTCCGAATCCCACTGCGCAAGCTGCTCCGGCGAAAGCGATGCCCCGACGCCGCGGCAGGCGCGCATCCGCCCGTGCCATGCCTGACGCGTAAAATGCACCGGCAGATCATAGACAGTCTGCTCCTGCACCGTAAAGCTGTTCAGCGCTTCATCAGGCGGCGTGATCGGATGCCGCGTATCACCGGCTCCCGTCCAGCCCGGATTGTATTTCAGCACCAGCGCTTCGGACGCACCGGCAATGGGATCCTCCGCGGCGAGCCAGCCCATATAGAGCAGGATCAGCGTACCCTCCGGCTTCAGCATCCGCGCAATATTCGGGTATGCCCGCGCCGGATCAAAATACCAGTAGCACTGGCAGGCGGTCACAACATCGAACGCCCCGTCCGGAAACGCGGTATCCTCGGCAGATGCCGCCGCAAATTCGATCTGCATCCCGTTTTCGGCGGCAAGGCGCTTTGCCTGTCCGATCTGCTCCGGCGAGATATCCGTCCCGCACCACTGCGCGCCGTACCGGTACAGACTGCGCGGCAGTACGCCGGTTCCCGTGCCGAGATCCAGCACACGCTGTCCCTCTGTGCAGAATCCGCGCCTGACGATATTCTCATAGAATCCGGCGGGATAGATGTCGCGGTACTTCGCATAATCCTCCGAGGTTCTGCCCCAGTCGAAGGCCTTTCCGCCGTCAATATTCCGGTCAATGATATCCATATGCTTATTCTCCTGTACTGTATGTCTTCCGGATCAGCGGGCGCGGCGCGGGCTGTGCTTCCGCAATGGTGACCGCCTGCCGGAGCATCTGTTCTGCTTCATCGAGCTGTGATTCCTTTGCTGCATACATGGTCAGCAGCGGGCTGTCATCGCTGACGGCATCGCCGTATTTTGCGCGCAGTACGATGCCCGCCGCCGGATCAATGCTGTCCGCTTTGGTCATGCGTCCCGCACCGAGCAGCACAGAGGCTCTGCCGATCTGCTCGCTGTCCATACCGGCGATCCAGCCGCGCTGTCCGGCCGTCAGGACACGGCTGCACCGTGCCTGCGGCAGGCGTGACGGATCCTCCGTCACGCGGGGATCGCCGCCCTGCGCCGCGATCATCTGCGCAAAGCGCTCCAGCGCAGTGCCTTCCGTCACCGCATTCTGCGCTGCCTCCCGGCACTGCGCCGCCGAGCCCATACCGGTCATGGCAAGCAGCTCTGCCGCGAGCGTGATGCAGAACTGTCCCAGCTCACTGCCGGCATCGCCCGCAAGCACCTCAATCGCCTCGCGCACCTCCAGCGCATTGCCGATGCACATACCGAGCGGTCTGTCCATATCGGTCAGAACGGCGGTGCAGTGCCGGCGGTCGGCCTTTGCCGCAGCGAGCATCAGTCTTGCAAGCTCTGCGGCATCGGTATCATTCTTCATGAACGCGCCGCTGCCGACCTTGACATCGAGCAGGATATGATCCGCGCCGGTCGCGAGCTTTTTGCTCATGATGCTCGCGCAGATCAGCGGGATGCTGTCAACGGTCTCGGTCACATCGCGCAGCGCATAGAGCTTTTTGTCAGCGGGCGCGAGATCGCCGGTCTGCATCGCGACGGCAAAGCCGATCTCCCGCACCTGCTTCAGAAAGCGGTCGGGCGCAAGCGCTGTCGAGAATCCGGGGATGCTTTCGAGCTTGTCAATCGTGCCGCCGGTATGACCGAGCCCGCGGCCGGACATTTTCGGCATATAGATCCCGCAGGCCGCCGCAATCGGCGCAAGGATCAGCGTGGTCTTGTCGCCGACGCCGCCGGTGCTGTGCTTATCCGCGACCGCGCCGGGCAGATCCCAGTGCATGACCGTACCGGAATCGCGCATCGCCATTGTCAGCTCTGCGGTCTCCGTATCGGTCATACCGGAAAGACAGACCGCCATGAGCCACGCGGAAAGCTGATAATCGGGGATCGGCTCCGCTGCGGTCACACCCGCGACGAGCTGCCGGATCTCCTCCGCTGTCAGCGAGATCCCCTGTTTGGTTTTGCGGATGCATTCCCGCATATGAAATACTGCCATATTCTGTCTCCCTTTCAATTATAATGCATCATTCTGAAAATAATCTGACGGAACGGTATTCAGAGCATGATGCGGTAAACATCCGCCTGCTCGCCGCCGAATGCAAAGCTGCGTTCATAAACGCCGCCGTTTTTGATGATCGTTCTGACCGAGGGCAGATTGTCCCGCTCGACGGAAAGCTGTAAGGACGGCATCCCCGCCGCCCGCGCAATCTCCGTGATCTGCCGGAGCATTTCCGTCGCATAGCCCTGTCTCCGCGCTGACGGCAGAACGCTGTAGCCGCAGTGACCGAAATCGCGGAGAAAGCCGTTCAGCGTATGGCGCAGATCAATGATCCCGACGATCCTGCCGCTTTCGTCCTCAGCGAAAAAGGTATCGGTCACGACCCAGTCCGGACTGACGGTTTCGGGATCGGTATTCCGCGTGACCGCATCAAGCCACTGCGCATAGTCCTCCGTCTGATCGAGCAGCTCGCTGCCGTTGATGACGGTTTCTCCGCAGTCAAAAAATGCCTGCCGGAACGCAAGCGCCTGCTGCCGGTGTGCGGCCTCCGGCCGGACGAGTGTGATCTGCATGGCGATCCTCCTTCATATACGGCATCAGCCTGAAAGCACGCGGCTCTCAGGCTGATCCCGATCGTTTTCCCCTTTTTACATATTGCTCAGTGTCGAGCCTGTATCGCCCGGCTGTGCTGCATTCGGCTCATAGCTTCCTGCGGCTTCTGCTGCTGCGGCCAGCGAAGCGAGGTTGCCGGCTGCCGCCTGTGCTGCGGCAGGTGCAGACGGTGCTGCCGGTGCAGCATCGCTGCCGGCATCCTTCTTCGCAAGTCTGCCGTCCTCAGAAAACTCCTTCTCATCGTAATCGCCTTCCAGCCAGCCGACGCGCTGCATCTGCTTCACCGGAATGCGCTTCAGCGGGGAATACTGGAATTTCGGACAGTGGAATTCCGCATCCACCATGCCCTTCTTCGTGCAGAGAACCTTGTTGCCGTCGCTGGAGCGCTTGCCGTGCTCGCAGTATTCACATTTCGGTTCGATCGCCTTTCCAAAGTACTTGCCGCCCTTGGAGAATACATCAAAAAGTCCCATTTTGGTCACCTCATCTAACAGACAGTCCGCACATCCGGATGACGGTGCGTCTCTGCCCGGCTATTTTCTCCATTATAGCATATTTTTTTGAGTTTGTCTAGTCCTTTTTTATAAGAATCGGAAATCCGGTACAAAAAATCAGCAGGGAAGGGAGCGGCGAACCGGTTCGGGAGACGGAGACCTGCGGCGCAAAGGCCGGAACGCTCTCCGGCAGGGCAATGAAACCGGCAAACAGAAAGACGATCCCGCCGACGGCTGCGGCTGCGGCCATGCGGAAAAGCAGCAGTCTGCCGGGATGCAGTCCGGATACACCGAGCGCGATGCACTGCGCATGAACACAGATTCCGCCGAAGGCGAGCAGTCCGGCGGAGAGCGCGAGCAGTGTCCGGAAATGCAGGCCGCAGTGCAGCAGCACGGGGAGCTGTGTGATATCGGTCAGGACAGTGCAGAGCGCCCGGAGCAGCGGATGCGGAATCCTCTCCATGCCCGAAAGCCGCATCGCCGCACCGAAGAACAATACCATGCCGCAGATGCCGCCGAGACTGCGCATTGCACCGGAGACCGAACCGGTCAGTGTTTCCGCAGAGAGCCGGACTGCGGGCGCTTTTGCATCACAGTCTGCGCCGTGCCGCGGGCGCAGCAGAATGAGCAGCAGCAGATTGACGGTCACGCACGCGCCGAGGATCAGCCCGCCCGCCGCTGCGCTCCCGAAAAGCTGTACGCCCGCCAGTCCGACGAGAAACGCCGGCCCGCCGCCGAAGCAGGCATAAGATGCGCGCGCGGCATCATCCGGATGCAGCCGCCCCTGTTCCGCCATCTGCCGCAGGAGCATCGCGCCGACCGGATAGCCCGCGGTCTGGCTGATGAGGAACACGGTCAGCAGCTCCGGCGGGATGCGCATGAGCCCTGCCGGAACGCGCAGCCGGTATCCGAGCCAAGCCGCCGCGCCGCTGGCAGTCAGCATATTTGCAAGCACCATACAGCCGAACAGCGAGGGGATCAGTGTTTCGAGACAGTAAGCGATCCGCAGCCGGAGCATTTCGGCGGCAGCATCGGCATTGAGCGCCGCCGCAGCCGTCACGATGAGCAGAAGCGCAGTGAGCCAAAACCCCGCACTGCGCCGAAGAATCTCCATTCGCACACCTCCCGCACCGCATTGTCGTATTTCACGAATATGCTGAATATACTGAAAACAGAACCTATGGAGAGGATGATCGCCGTGAATCAGAAACCGATCTTTGCCGACCGCATCGAGCTTTCCGGCAATACGGATATTTATTTCGACCGCTGCCGCCGACTGCTGGAGTGTACGGATATGCTGATGCTGCTGGAGGCAGGCGGCCACCGCATCGCCGTCTGGGGGCATTCGCTGTCCGCCTCCGACTACAGCAGCAGCGGACTGCATATCAGCGGAGAGATCCGCGCAATCGAATTCGACGGCGGACTGTGAGCCGCAGCAAGGGGGAATTATGGCAGAGATCCGTTTTTCGGCATCGGGCGGCCGGCTCGCGGCCTTTCGGGATGCACTGCGGCAGAGCGGAATCCGCTGCCGCAGTCAGCAGATCCGGATGCAGCAATTTCATGCGGTGATCGCAGCGCGGGACTGGAAAAAGGTCTGCGCACTGGCGGAGCAATATGCCGTCACGCCGGAGATTCAGTCCCGGCGCGGCCTGCGCTTCCGGCTGCGCCCTTACCGCTTCCGCATCGGCCTGCCTGCGGGACTGCTCCTCGGCGGCTTGTTTCTGTACTGGTGCAATGCATCCGTCCGGAGCATCGAGATCCGCGGAAATGCGCGTGTTTCCGATACCGAGATCCTGACGGCGCTGGAAACGCTCGGCGTGGTGCAGGGCGTCCCGTTCCGCGAGATCCCATATACTTATATAGAACAGCAGATGCGCCTTGCCGTCAGCGATATCGAATGGATCACGATCCGGCATGAGGGCGGGCGGCTGCTGGTCGAGCTCACCGAGGAGACCGATCCGCCCGCGCTGGCAAGCGACCGCATCCCGACAAACTACATCGCCGAGGTGCCGGCGCAGATCACGAAAATGGATATCCGCGGGGGCAAGGCGATGAAGGCGGTCGGCGATCTCGTCAAGCCCGGCGACCTGCTGATCTCCGGCACCGAGGAGGACAAATTCGGCGCCTGCCGCTATTATCATGCGGACGGTATTGTTACCGGCATCTATCCGGACAGCTTCACGCAGATGCAGCCGTTCGTCGCGGAGCTGCCCGTGCGCGGCGAAACGGTCACGAACACCGTGCTTTCCGTATTCGGGCAGCGCATCCCGCTGACGCTCGGCTTCGTCCCGCCGCGCCGCACGGACAGCATCATCTACGAGGAGGACCGCGAACCGCTGATGCTGCTCGGCCGCACACTCCCGCTGACGCTCCTGCGCTGCCGGTATACCCGTCAGGCATCGGCGATCACGGTCTTTTCGGAGGACGAAGCCCGCGCCGCTCTGGAGGAAGCCGCCGCCCGCTATGAGCAGAATTTTCATGCCGATGATACGCTTATCAGCAAAAAAGCCGAATTTCAGCGGACAGATTTGGGCATATTGCTGAATATCAACTATGTTTTCGAGGGTGTCATCGGGAAAACTAGTGAAATTTTTGTGAAATTATCCTAAAACTATTCCATTTTTCATTCGTTTGTGGTATAATGGAGATAGAATTTTACAATGTGCTTACTGTGCAAACCGGTATCAAAGTGTCTCCGGCGGATTGGCATCGGGAGACAGCTTCGTACCCGGTCTGCATATGCAGCGCAATCCAAACAAAGGAGACGGTCAAAGTATCACATGGCAGAACAAATTTGGAATGCAGCGAGTCCTGATGAGATCGCTGCGGTATTCGGCAGCTATGACGCGAACCTGAATCTGATCCAGAAGCGGTTTCAGGTCGTGATCGTCAACCGCGGAGACGGTGTCAAGATCACCGGCCCGGAGCAGAATGTCAGAATGGCAGCAAGCGCAATGGATGTGCTGCTGCAAAATGTCCGCAAGGGCAGCGGTCTGACCGATCAGACCGTGCGCTATGTTGTTTCAATGGTCGCGGACAATGCGGCGGAGGAGGTCAGGACGCTGAGCGCGGATGCTGTCAGCATCACCGTGACCGGCAAGCCGATCCGCCCGCGCACCGTCGGCCAGAAGCATTACCTCGATGCGATCGCGTCGAATACGATCGTGCTGGGCATCGGCCCTGCCGGTACCGGCAAGACCTATCTCGCCGTCGCAATGGCGGTCAAGGCGCTGAAGGCGCATGAGATCAGCCGCATCATCCTGACAAGACCTGCCGTCGAAGCCGGCGAAAAGCTCGGCTTCCTGCCCGGCGATTTGCAGGACAAGGTCGATCCCTATCTGCGCCCGCTCTACGATGCACTCTTTGAGATGCTCGGCTCGGAGACCGTTGAGCGCGATCTGGAAAAGAATATCATCGAAATCGCACCGCTCGCCTATATGCGCGGCCGCACGCTCGACAATGCCTTCATCATCCTCGATGAAGCGCAGAACACCACCTCCGAGCAGATCAAGATGTTCCTCACCCGTCTCGGCGAGGGCAGCAAAATGGTCATCACCGGCGACATCACGCAGATCGACCTGCCGGATCCGAAGCGCTCCGGCCTGATCGAAGCGATGCGCGTTCTCAAATCGGTCGATGACATCGCGATTCATCTGTTCTCGGAAAAGGATGTTGTCCGTCACAAGCTCGTTCAGGATATTATCACTGCCTACGCGAAAGACGCAGACAGTGTGCATCACCATAATACACAAAATCAACATGAAAGGAAAAGAAACAAAAATGGCTAAGCTGAAGGTTTATATCAAGGACACGCAGCATGAGGTGAAAATCCCGGTCGGCATCCGTCTGCTGATCCGCCGCTGCTGTCAGGCAGTTCTGACCACGGAGAATTTCGGCCACGATACCGAGGTCAGCGTTTCATTTGTCAATAACGAGGAGATCCGCAAGCTGAATGCGCAGTACCGCAATAAGGATATCGAGACCGATGTGCTCTCCTTCCCGCTCTGCGAGGGCGATCATCTGGAGATCAACGCAGAGAACGGCTTTGTCCTGCTCGGCGATATCGTCATCTCAATGGAAATGGCCGTCAAGCAGGCAAAAATGTACGGTCATGTGCTGGAGCGCGAGGTCGCGTTCCTGACCGTGCATTCGATGCTGCATCTGCTCGGCTACGATCATGAAAAGTCTCCGCTGGAGGAGCGCCAGATGCGCGAGAAGGAGGAATCTATCCTCGAAAAGCTCGGCTTCTCCCGCGATACGAGCTATATCGTCCCGGAGGAACAGAATTGATCCATGCAGGAAAGCAGTAAGACAAAAATACTCTTTGCGGCGATCGCCGGACATACGAATGCGGGAAAATCCTCGCTTCTCAATGCGCTGATCGGCGAGAAGATCGCCTCCGTCAGCCCGAAGCCGCAGACCACGCGCACGCGCATCACCGGCATCCGCAATATCGGGGAAACACAGCTCGTCTTTACGGATACGCCCGGCCTGCACCGCGCACAGACAAAGCTCGGCAGCCAGATGCTCAAGGCCGCGAGAGAGGCGGTCTCGGAGATCGACTGCGTGATCTTCATGCAGGACTGCACAAAGCCCTTCGGTGAGCAGGAGCAGACCATGCTCGACAATCTCACGCAGCAGGGTACACCGATTCTGCTCGTCTACAATAAAATTGATCTGCTGAAGGACAAGACCGCGCTTGCGCCCCTGCTGGCCTCTGCGGAATCGCGCTGGCATCCGGCCGCGATCATTCCGGTCTCGGTCACGCAGCGTGACGGCCTTGACGATCTGATGCAGGAGCTTTTGAGCCGTGCCGTCGAGGGGCCGCATTATTTCCCGGAGGATATGCTGACCGATCAGCCGGAGCGCGTGCTGGCCGCAGAAATGGTGCGCGAGCAGCTGCTCTATCTGATGCAGGATGAAGTCCCGCACGGCATCGCCGTCGTGACGGAATCCTTCTCGGAGCGCGAGGACAGGGATATCCTCGATATCTCCGTGCTGATCTACTGCGAAAAGGAATCCCACAAGCGCATGATCATCGGCAAAAAGGGCGCGATGCTCAAGCGCGTCGGCGAACGGGCGCGCAAAGAGCTGGAGCAGTTCTTCCGGATCCAGGTGCATCTGCAAACATGGGTCAAGGTCAAGGAGGACTGGCGCAACCGCGATATGATGATCGAGCAGTTCGGCCTGAAATTCGATCAGTAAACAACCTTCCGTCACAGCATCAAACATAGGAGATCTGTATGCAGCATTCAAACTGGATCTGTCCGCAGTGCGGACTGCCCGATATCAGCGGCGACCGCGTCAAGTGTCCGCGCTGCGGCAAAAAGCGCAACCGCTGGGGCTACTGGGACTGCGCAAGCTGTCAGACAAAAGGCATCCGCGCCGATCACAAGGAATGCCCGAACTGCGGCAGACCGCGTGCGCGGAATGTGAAATTCTATCTGCGCGATGATCTTGTCGAATTTGTCGATGAGGTCTCCGGACAGGATGCCGTCCGCATCAACCGTCCGAACTGGATCTGTCCCTACTGTAACCAGCAGAACGACGATGCAGTCGATGTCTGCGTTTACTGCAATGCGGCGCGCACGGAGAGCAAGGAGCGCTATCACGATGTTGAAGCTCCTCAGCAGCAGCCCCCGCAGCAGACCTATCCGAAATACAAACGCAAAAAGGACAGAACAACGCTCGTCTGCTGTCTGATCATGCTTGCCCCGCTCGTGCTGTTCTTCGGCATTGCCGCGGTTCTGGCTGTCTGGCAGAGCATCAGCAGCAAAAAGGTGCGCACGGTCACAGAGTATGCGCCAAGCTGGGAAAGCACTGTCTATATAGAGGAGCTTCGCACCTTCGAGGACAGTGACTGGGAGCTGCCGGCCGATGCCCGCCTGATCCGCACAGCCGAGGAGGATTATACCTATATTGACCACTATGAGCAGCGCTCACGCGAGGTCTGGGTCGATGATTACGACGACGACGATGACTGGGGCGGCGGCGGTTGGGACGACGGCGGCGGCTGGGATGACGGCGGCGGCTGGGACGACGGCGGCTGGGCGGATTACGGCGACGGACAGTTCGGTGTCTTCCGGATCCCGACACTCATCTGCGGCGCCAAAGCACCTTCGCTTATCACGCTGCATTATGAGACTGAATATTACGACGAGCCGGTCTATGCGACTGTGAAGCGTACAAAATATTATTACGAATACGATGCATGGGTGGACGGCCGGACTGTCACCGCGAACGGAACGCCCGGCACCGATCCGTATTACGAATCGTTCACGCTCGGCGAGAATGAGCGTGAGCGTACCCGTGAAACACACTGGTATGTGAATTTTCAGCACGACAGCAAGCCGGTCACGCTTGAGATCTCCGAGGAGGAATACACCCGTCTCAGCGGCGGAGAAGAGCTCCGCTACCGCTGCGATGTCTCGGACGGCTTTGATAATCCGCAGTATTTTCTGGCGGACGATCAGGGCTGACGCAATTTTTACCATGTAAATTCCGAATGATTTCGCATATGCTAGTCTTTGTAAGGAGGACTGCATATGCGAAATCAAAATGCTTTTTTTACAGACAGGCTCGCGGCGCAGAACCGGCAGCAGTGCTGGGACGCGTTCTGTCAGAACGGTACGGTCGAGGCATATCTTGCATACCGTGCCAGCTGTGAACCGGAGGAGACTGCCTATGCAGACACATCTGACCGTCAGGGGACTGGTCATCCGGGAGACCCCGTACAAGGATTCGGACAAGCTCTTTGATCTGCTGACCGATTCCGGCATCAAAACCGTACAGGCACGGTCGGTGCGGAAGCCCGGAAGCAAATATGCCGCCGTGACGCAGCTTTTCTCCTACGGGGAATTCTGCCTGCGCATCAGCGGCGACCGCTGCTATCTGGACAGCGCCGTCTCGCTCAGCGCATTCTACGGCATCCGGAACGATCTGGAGGCACTGGCTCTCGCCTCCTATTGCTCCGAGCTGATCCGCAAAACAGCGACCGATCAGCCGCAGCCGAATCTGCTGCGGCTGTTTCTGCTTGCACTGCATCATCTCTCGGAGCATGACCGTCCGCCGGCGCTGGTGAAGGCGGTCTTTGAGCTGCGGCTGCTGACGGAGCTGGGACTGATGCCGAATCTGGTCTGCTGTCCGGTCTGCCTGAATTATCTGCCGCCGCATCCCGTTCTGCGCATCCACGATGCAGACATGATCTGCCGGGACTGCCGGTTCGAGCGGCATCCGCTGGATCTGGAGGTGACGCCTTCCGTACTGCTCGCGGCGCGGCAGGCGGTCTATCCGGAGCTTGACCGGATCTTTCAGTTCCGGCTGAAGGGCGAAAGCGAAGCGCAGTTTGCGGCATATGCCGAAAGCTATCTGCTGCATCAGCTCCGTCTCTCGCTGCCGACGCTGAAATTCTACCGCGAGCTGCACGGCGGAGAGCCGGTCTCGCCGCTGTTTCAGTCGCCGGAGGATCCCTTTGCGGAATGAATGCCCGCATAGTATTGAGGTATCAATTAAATCTTGAAGAATAGATGCGCAGGATTTTTGTCGTGAGACAAGGCAGA
>CAMOOV010000090.1 GCA_946621745.1 uncultured Ruminococcus sp. | reverse complement strand
GACAAAAATCCTGCGCATCTATTCTTCAAGATTTAATTGGTACATCAATAATATTCGTCAAAAGATGCTCCGATTTTACATTTTGTTTACCTCATGATGAATACTTGATGCGCTTCCGTGCGGTATCATATACACAGTGAATTGCATTTTCAGGGGAATTATGCTATACTGTTACGAAGGAGGCGGACTATGAAACAAGAACGAATTCTTGCAGCGGCACTGGCAATGCTCATGCTTGCAGGCTGCGCGGAGAATCCCGATTCGGATATCATCGTTCACAAGGATATGGAAAAGCTCATCAGCGCGGCACAGCAGACCGACAGCAGCAAGGCGGATATTTCCGATTTGCAGCAGCATGACCGCTACACCGCGGAGTTCGGGAACGACAGCCTCCGTGTCACGGTTCATGCGGATGCAGAAGTCGAAGTACCGGAGATTGACAGGCTCTCGATGTACCGCGTACAGCAGCGCCGGTTCACGCAGGAGGACTGCGACAGAGTACGGGCGTATTTCATGGGCGATGCGCCGGTCTGCGATCTGACGGAGACAAAGAATATCGTCCCGCGGGCACGCTTTGCGCATAATATTGAGCTGGCGCGGGAGGATATCGCGCAGGAGCGGGCGCGATTCGATTCCGATCCCGAATATGCGGCGCAGTTTTTGAAGGTATTGAGGGACAACGGTGAAGCGAACAGTCTCGAAGAATACCTCGCGCAGATGCAGGCGGAGATCGACAGGGACCAGGAGCGCTACGAATCCGCTCCCGTGACAATCGACTACAGTGCCTATCCGAGCGAGGGAAAGCTGGAGCGCAATGCCGACCGCATCGCTGCGGAAAAGGATAAGGACGGCTTCTGGCATCAATACTGTCAGGATATCACGGACGGTGATACGCTCTGGGTATGCACGGAAGATGCTAAGGCAATGCTCCATGTGCAGAACACCGATGATTTCAGCAATGTGATCTGGTTCTCCCGCTCTCCGGTCGGTTTTACGGATCTCGGCAGCTATATCATTGAGCTGCGGGAGCTTTCGGAGCTGCGCGCCGAGGGCGGGCTTGATACGATCGAGGGCGAGACCTGCACGCTCTCGCAGGCCGATGCCGAACAGAAGGCAGAGGACGCATTGCAGGCGCTCGGCGTTGCGGATTTCGTATGCTGCGAAAGTGCAGCGCTTTCCTATCCGGATTCTGTCAATGTACTGAATGCAACGGACGGCGCCGAGGATTCTCATACCTACGCACGCTCGTGCTGGATTCTGCGGTACTGCCGGTCGATCAGCGGTATGCCCATTGCGCAGCCGAGCGGGACTAAGCAGTCCGAGCATACCGAGAAAGAAAACTATATCGAAAAGCTGTGGCCGCCGGAGATGATCGAATTCCGGATCAATGACAGCGGCATTATTCAGTTCCAGTGGAATGCGCCGCTGGAGATCACCGAAACGGTTGCCGAAAACACGGCGATGAAGCCCTTTGACGAGATCAAGGCGAATGCGGAAACGATGCTGCCGATGATCGCGGCAAACGAGATCCCGGAGCTATCGACCGAGATCCGGATCGACCGCGTCACGCTCAGCTATTCGCGCATCAGCGAAAAGGATGACTTCGGCAAAGGTCTGATCGTTCCGGTCTGGGGCTTTTACGGCTCGAAGAAGGTCACCGGAGAAGACTATTACGACGAGCATCTGAGCTTTGACGGCGTGCAGCTTGCGCTGAATGCGATCGACGGCTCTGTGATCGACGCAGAGCTTGGCTATTGAAGGAGGTGTGCAGATATGAAGAAGATTATCACCGCAGCATTTGCGCTGCTGATTCTGACAGGATGTGCGGAGAATCCGGATTCGGATATCGTCGTGCATAAGGATATGGAAAAGCTGATCGACGAGGCACAGCATACCGATGAAAGCAAGGCGGAGGTCGCGGATTTGCAGCAATACGATCACTATACTGCCGATATCAAAAACGACAGTCTCAATGTCACTGTCCGCGCAGATGCCGAGGTGGATATCCCGCAGGCGGAGAAGCTGTCCGTGTTCCGCGTGAAGCAGCATACATTCACCGATTCGGACATTGAACCGTTCCGGCAGGCATTTTTCGGCGATGCGGAGCTGTATGACGGCTTTCTCATGGGACAGGAGACAAAAGCCGACTTAGAACCGCAGATTGCAAATTGCCGCGAACGTCTGGACGAGGTGACTGCCCGTGAACCGAAAACGGAAGATGAAGCGCATGACCGTGAAATCATGATGCAGGAATGGCAGAAGGAACTGAATGCTTTGCAGGAGAGATATGAAGCCGCGGCTTTTGAACCGGCGCTTGTCCCCTCGGACGGCAGGCTGCAAAATGCAGCGGAAAAGCTGGCATCCGGCGAGAATCAGACATACTGGAAGTGGCAGACCGGCCTCGGCTGCAAGGAAGCCGTTGAGATGCGGACAGCTGACGGTCATGCATCGCTCTATGTGCAGAATAATCCCAATTACAGCAACAGCATGGTCTTCTCGAAAACGCCGGTCGGAACGGAATACATGACCGTTCTCGGCGGCGGGCACTATATCGAAAACGCAAAAAAGAAGCCCGGCTCCGATGTCCCGCTGCTGGACGGCGGCCTTGATCCGAATGAAACGCTCACGCCGATTCCTGACGACAGCGCAGAGCTTTCACAGGAGGATGCACAGAAGCAGGCCGAGGACTTTCTGCACAGGGTCGGGCTGGATGAATTTGCGTTCTGCGAGGGCGGAAAATTTCAGGTCTTTCTCGATCTGCGCGCAAAGGACGGAACCAACTACAAGCAGACCTGCTGGATCCTGCATTATTATCGCAGCTTCGACGGCGTGATGCTCGATCAGGCAAGCGGCATGAAATATGCCGAGGGCTGGGAGGGCGATGATTTCCGCAAGCAGCTCTGGCCGGGTGAGATGATCGAATTCATGATAAACGATACCGGCATTGTCGGCTTCTGCTGGAATGCGCCGTTGGAGATCACGGAAACGGTGGTCGATCATGCCGCGCTGAAACCGTTTGATACTGTCACATCGACTTTTGAGCAGATGATCCCGATGACCGGCGCGACAAATGATCCGGAGCATACCGGCGCGGATATCAATATCGACCGCGTGACGCTCACATACAGCCGCATCAGCGAAAAGGACAGCTTCGATACCGGTCTTGTCGTGCCGGTCTGGGGCTTCCGCGGTACACGGAAAGAGGTCGTTGAGGGGAACGGGATGGATTCCTACTATTATACTCAAATGGCGATCAATGCGATCGACGGCTCGGTCATTGATGCGTCACTCGGTTACTAAAGGAGAATGCTATGTCAAAAAGAATCCTGATCGCGGAGGACGATACCGCGATCGCAAGACTGATCGCAATGAATCTGAAAGCGGCGGGCATGGAGCCGGTCGTATTTCCGGACGGTGAAGCGGCGGCGCAGTCTCTGCCCGCCGATCACCGGTACGATCTGGCGCTGCTCGATATCATGATGCCGAAAAAGGACGGATTTGCGCTGTTTCAGGATATCAAGCCCTACGGCATTCCGGTGATCTTTCTGACGGCAAAGGACGATCTTGATTCCAAGATCACCGGCTTGCAGGACGGCGCGGAGGATTATATCGTCAAGCCGTTTGAAATGCTCGAACTGCTCGTGCGCATGGAAAAGGTCATGAGCCGGACAGCGAAGCCCGCAGACACGCTGAATGTCTGCGGGCTGACGGTGCGTCTGGACGAGCATCGCGTTCTGCGCGGCGATATTGAAATCCCGCTGAAGCCGATGGAATTTGAGCTGCTTGTCACGCTGGCGAAGCATAAGAATACGGCGATCTCGCGGGAGGATCTGCTCGCGATGGTCTGGGGCGTGAACTATCTCGGTGAGACGCGAACCGTTGATGTGCATATCGGACAGCTCCGCAAAAAGCTCGGCCTGCAAAAGCAGATCGTCACCGTCCCGAAAATCGGCTACCGCCTTGAGGAAAACCTATGAAGCTGCGTACAAAGATCACCGCAGTCGCGGCGCTTGTGATCCTCATAGCGGCGGCGGTCAGTGACGGTGTGATCTGGGGCATCTGCCGGCGTTCGCTGACGCGGGAGGCCGAACAGACTGCCCTGCGGCAAACGGCGGAATTGCAGGCGGATCTTGAACGCCGAAAAATGCAGAACGGCGGCGATCTGAATGCGCAGGAGCTGGCATTCTTTTTCAAGCAGCGCGGCGACGATTATATCATCTGTATGCACGACGGTGAAATGATCTATAATCAGACTGTGCTGACAGCAGCGGATCTCATATCCGTGACTGCGAAGACCCCGCTGACAAATGAGGAATACCGTCTGAGCAATGCGACCGTTTCCGGCAGACCGCTGCTGATTGCAGAATCATATATTGCAGCATCGAATCCGGAAGATATGCACACACAGGTATCGCTTTACCGCATCACCGATCTGACACTGGTTTCGCGGAGACTGCGGCTGCTGGCGCTCGGAATGCTCGGCGTTCTGCTCGGTATCGGCATTCCTGCGGTCATTGTGCTGTATCTGCTGATGCGCCGGACGATGCAGCCGCTCGGCGTTCTCTCGGAAAGCGCGAAACAGATCGCAGAGGGCGCATACGAAAAACGCGCCGCCGTCAGCGGTCAGGATGAGATCGGGCTGCTCGCCGGAGATTTCAACAAAATGGCGGATGCCGTACAGGAAAAAATCGCGGCGCTCACCGATTCCGAGGAGCGGAAGACGATGTTCATGGCGGATTTTTCGCATGAGCTGAAAACACCGCTGACCGCGATCTCCGGCTATGCGCAGACGCTCCGCACGGTGAAGCTCTCCGAGGATGACAAAGAAGAAGCGCTCGGCTATATCTACTCCGAAAGCCGCCGCCTTGACCGCCTTGCGAAAAAGATGATGCGGCTGATGCAGCTTGACCGCACAGAGTCTCTGCAAATGACGGAGATCGACTGCGCGAAGCTGCTGGATGCCGTGGAAGCAACCTGCAAGCCGAATGCGGAAAAGCGCGGGGTACGGCTGCAAATCGGCGCATCCGGCGGAACGGTTCGCGGTGATTTTGATTTGCTGCACGATGCGCTCTGCAACCTCACGGAGAATGCGGTCAAGGCAAGCGCGGAGGGTCAGACAGTCACGCTCAGCGCGGAAAACGGACGCATCACCGTATCGGATCACGGCTGCGGCATCCCGCAGGACGAGATCAAGAATCTGACAGAGCCGTTTTATATGGTCGATAAATCGCGCAGCCGGAGTACGGGCGGCGCAGGACTGGGACTGTCGATCGTCCGGCAGATCGTACAGCTTCACGGCGCGGAAATGACGATCGAAAGCGAGCTCGGCGCAGGAACAAGCATCACGCTGCATTTCCCTGAATAGCCGTCCGCTGACATCAATTTACAACTTGTTTACACAGCGCTGAATACTTGATGCATGAAACTCTGCTATCATTATGGTAGCAGAGCTTCGTTTTTGGGGGTGAGAATGTGAACAGCCTGTTCAGTGATATGCTGCGCGCGACCCGGTCGCTGGCGTTTCTGTGCGCAGTCGTGCTGCAAATTCTGATTTTGCGATACAGCGGCTTTGACAGTGAGCTGTACCGCATGAGCGTTCCGCTGGTCTGCACATTTCCGTTCTCCTGCGCATGGCTCGACGAATCGCGCAGCGGCTATACGCGGCTTGCGCTGCACCGCACCTCCGTTTTCTGGTATATCGCCGGAAAATTCATAGCCTGCGCGGTTTCCGGCGGGCTCTGCGAGCTGCTGGCTGCTGTACTTTTCTGCGCATGGAGCAAGACCGAAATGCCGCAGAATCTCTCGCTGATCTTCTGGTGCGCGGCGTTCTGGGCGGGGATTTCCGCATTGCTCGCTGCCGCCTCGGAGAGCAAATATTCCGCATACGGCGGCGCATTTGTGATCTGCTATTTTCTTGTGATCCTGCACGAGCGATACTGGAAATCCTGCCACTATCTCGATCCCTTTGAATGGCTCGCGCCGAAATGCACATGGTTGTTCGGGCAGGACAGCATCGTGCTGATGCTCGGCGGCATGACGCTGCTGACAGGGCTGCTCTACGCCTGTATTCTGGAAAGGAGGCTTTCGCATGGCTGATGCGATCCGGCAGGTATTTCTGCTGACAGCGGTCAATTTCCGGCGCTGGCGCAGGTCGCCGCAGATCTGGCTGGCGTTCGGACTGGGATTTGTCGCCTGCTTTCTGCTGACGAACAAGACCGTCCTGTTCGCGCAGGAACACGGTACGGTCATGCAGATCTTTGAGCCGTTCATCTGGACATTCGGCGATGCCAAATCCATTTTGCTGATTTCGCTCTGCCTGCTGCTTTTATTCGCGGATATGCCCGGCCTCGGCGCGGAGGTGCCGCTCATGCTGATCCGAACTACACGCCGCCGCTGGATGACGGCACAGATCCTCTATCTCGCGCTTGCGACGGTGATCTTCACAGCCTTTCTGCTGCTCGCAAGCTGTATCCTCTGTGCGCAGTACGGCTATCCGGCAAACAAATGGAGCGAGACTGCCGCGATCCTCAGCTATTCGCCGCTCGGACAGAAGATCGCTGTTCCGGCATTTATCAAGGTGCTGGAGCTGACCTATCCGTATCCCTGTACGCTGCACATTTTCATGCTGATGCTGGGATATTCGATGACACTCGCCGGAATCATTTTCCTCGGCAATCTGCTCCGCGCAAGGCTCGGCATGGTGCTGGGCATTGCATTCAGCGGCTTCGGCCTTTTCCTGAATCCGGACATTATCTCGGAATGGTTTCACCTTTCGGTCTATCAGTCGCGCACCGCGAATATCCTGTTCGGCTGGCTCTCACCGCTCAATCACGCGACCTATTATATGCACAATTTCGGCTATGACAATCTGCCGCGGCTGAAAACATCATACCTGATCTTCGCGGCGGCAGCACTTGTATTATTCATACTGGCATTTTTGCGCTCGAAGAAATACGCCTTCTGCTTTACGGGAACGGAGAAATGAAAATGAATGCTGAAACGGGAATTTCGGTATCCCATGTTTATAAATCGTTCGGCAGGGAGACTGTTCTGCATGATGTGTCCCTGACAGTCAGCCGCGGCGAGATCGCGGGGCTGGTCGGAAACAACGGCAGCGGCAAGACCGTGCTGATGAAGTGCATCTGCGGCTTTCTGCGGCCGGAGCGCGGAGAGATCACAGTCGGCGGAAAGCGCATCGGCAAGGACTGCGATTTTCCGCAGAGTCTCGGGCTCATCATTGAAACACCGGGCTTTCTTCCGTCCATGTCCGGCTACCGCAATCTGCGGACACTCGCTGCGCTGCGCGGTCTCATCGGAAAACCGGAGATCATTGACACGCTCCGGCGCGTCGGGCTTTACGAAGCAAGACACAAATCCGTCGCGAATTATTCGCTCGGAATGCGGCAGCGGCTCGGCATTGCGCAGGCGGTCATGGAGGATCCCGATGTGCTGATCCTTGATGAGCCGTTCAATGCCCTCGATGCAAAGGCGGTCGCTGAGATGCGCGATTTGCTGCTCGGCCTAAAAGCGCAGGGCAAAACGATCCTGCTCGCGAGCCATAATGCAGAGGATATCCGTACACTCTGCGACAATGTTCACGAAATGGAGGTGCATACTTCATGAAGCTGATTTCAATTCTGACAGCATTGATATGCGCGTTTCTGCTCGGATTTTCAGTAAGTGCAGATGAATTGCCGGAGCAGACGGATATACCGGATGCCGTTGCAAAAGCTGCACCTGTTCTGCTGATTGACAATGCTCATATTTATACCAATATGCAGCAAAGCTATGCACAGGGCTATGAGCCGCTGATCGACGGCAATGATGCAGTGATCGTGCTGCCTCTGATCTGCGAGGATGACGAAAAGCCTGATTCGGTCCACATCTCTGCAAGGCTCACGCCGGAATCTCCGTTTATCGTGCGCAATTATGAGCAGACCGTTCCGCTCAGTACACATACGGATTCGGACGGCAATGTGCATGAGCTGTATCTGGCGGAATTCCGCCTTACGCTGCGGGATGACCGCACGAACGGCAGCTGGCCGGTGCTGCTGGAGACAGCGGGATTCGGCGCATATACTGTCTATGTCAACATCTCTGACGGGAAAGATCCGAATGCGGACGAACCCGCACCTGCAGCTGAACCTGAGCCGGAACCGATCCCGGAACCGCAGCCGGAGCAAAAGGAGGAACCGGTCGTGCTGATGCCGAAAATTCTGGTGCAGAGCGTGACAGGCGGTGCAGTGCAGGCCGGTGAAACGGCTGAACTTCATATCACACTGAAAAACACTTCGCGCACGGAAGCGCTGCAAAATCTGACGATTGCAGCAGCTGCGGCGGCGCCGTTGTCTTTGCGGAGTGCTGACACGCTTTACTTCGAGCGCATCGCGGCGAATGCGGAATTTGAAGCGGTCTATGTCTGTCAGTTTCCCCAGGATGCAGCAGCTGGATCGTATACACTCCCGCTGCAATTCGATTTCGCATACGGAAAAGGTATGACCGGCTCCGGCAGCGGCAATATCAGCCTGACTGTCGCACAGCCTGTGAAAATGGAGTTTCCGCAGGTCGTTCTGCCGGCCGAAGCGGTGGTGTCCGACCGGCTGGAACTGCATATTCAGGCAATCAATCTCGGCGTGACAGCGGCACAGAATGTCCGCGCAGAGCTGACCTGTGACGGCCTGCTGCCGGAGGGAACCGCGTTTATCGGCACTGTCAGCGGCGGCACATCCGCAGAATGCGTGCTGAATGTGCAGGTATCATCCAAACGCGGCGCGGAGCTGTACGGCGATACAGCCGGACAGATCGTGTTCACATATGAGGATGAATCCGGCCTTGAACACACTGAAACGCAAGAGATCGCACTCACGCTGAAATCGCCGTTTTCCGAACGCAGAACTGAACCGGAGCAGGCATTGCCGAATCACTGGGTATGGATCATGGCAGGCATCGGAACCGGTATTCTGTTGCTGACAGCATATCTGATCTATCGGAACAGAAGGCGGGTGCAGCCATGAAGCTGCTGCGGTTATGGAAGCAATATGACAGCATCAAGGCGGCGGTCATGCTGTTCGCGCTGGCAGTTTTCCTGATCGGATACTGCATTCATGCTGCTGCGGATTATGCCGTGATACTGCAAACACCGTCGGAGTATATCTGTGCAATGCCGGACAAATACGAGACACTCCTGCCGCGTCTGCCGCAAACTGAAGGCATCAGAGCATACAGTCCGCAGAAAACCGCAGAGCTCGCGCAGAATGACCGGACATTGAACATCACTTTGCTTTCCGCTGCGTATCTGTATGACAGCTATGGGATCGAAACCGACGCTCATGTTATTTTTGCGAATGATGCGGCATTTGCGGCGATTTGCGGAGATAACACAGATCAGTCGGTGCAATATCGCGGAATGCTGAACGGCAAGCCGTTTGCTGCTGAGATCATCCGTACAGATACCATCCCGGACGGTCAGCCCTATGCTGTGACGGCAGCAGCCGCCGCAGATCTGCGGGATGGATACGAACTGCGCATCTGTCTGGACGGATCAGATCCCGCACTGCTCGAACAGCTTGGGCTGCGCATCATGAATCCGGAGGTGCAGGTCGCTGCGGAGTATGAAAAAAAGCTCGTACTGCTGCGTATCCGGTTCGCTGCGCTTTCGGCAGCGCTTTCCTGCATCGCAGCCGGTGCCTTTCTATGGATTTACCGGAATACATGGGATGGCATCCGCCCAAATCCATGCAACCGGCGTTGAAGCCTTCCATGAAGGTGATCCAGTAGCCGACTGAATCTTTCCGGAACGATTCAACTAAGATATACAAACAACTCAGAAGACAAGTTGAATTCCCGTTCTCACTTGTGCTATATTATGCTAGGGCAATACCGCACAGAGCTGGCGGTGCAGATACGCAGTCAGATTTTTCGTTAGATTGTATGAAAATGACTCCGCTGGGCTGATGCCCAGCAAGGAGTTTTCGTGCAAGATGACGGAAAATATGCAAGTAGATGCGCTGCCAAGCTGCCAGCCGGGCTCCGGTCGTCAGGCGGGCTTTGTACGGTGTTGCCTAAGCTAAATGAACGGAATCCCCGGTCTGCCGGCTTTGCATGACCGGAGTTCATGCCTGCAAGCATCATTTTTCCGAGTGTTTCCTCCGGCTTTTTCGTCTGATTCACATTTTTTTGAACAGTCCCATTTTTACAAGCTCCTTTTATGTTATATGGAATTGAGGCTCCCGATCAGACCGATCATTTGCAAGGCCCAAACTCGGCATAATGATTCCCGGCAGGTCCTGAAATTACACAGGGTCAATCTTTCGGCCGGTCACAGAGCACATCACTTTGCCGCCTT
Source organism: uncultured Ruminococcus sp. (assembly GCA_946621745.1). Classification (GTDB taxonomy): domain Bacteria; phylum Bacillota; class Clostridia; order Oscillospirales; family Ruminococcaceae; genus Firm-04. Next base: position 657 of record CAMOOV010000090.1, on the reverse strand, counting down.
CACACACTCGGCATACAGCATGCGGTGCAGGTTCTGAATGACATCGCAAAGGCTGCCGAAACGGATATTGAGCGCCTGTCAGACCATGATCTGCTCGCTCCGTGGTATGCGGATGCAGCAGGGCTTTCAAGATTCTTTGACTTGTTTGAAGGCGTCCGTGATTCGTTTATTCTGTTGCTCACCTGCGCAAAGGGGACGAAATATCGGCATTTTCACCATGATTTTGCACAGCAGCTCACAGAGATCGACTACCGCTATTATGCGGAAGCGCATCGGCGCGGACTTGCAGGAGAAACGATCAGCAAAGAAACGCTGCACGTTCTGCTGACCGCCTACTGGGAACTGTTCTATGAGCCATTCATTCATGGAATGTCCCGCGATGAAATGACAGCACTGTGTCTGACCATTGCAAAGCTGATCAACTGGAAACGGGCGCTCGGACTGCCGGAAAGTCTGCCGGACTGACCGACATTTCCAATGGATATTAGTTAGCATACGCTAATATCAATATAAGAATAAGGAGAATCATCATGAGCAAAAAGGAAATCACTTCAAGCAATCCGTCAAACAGGAAGCTGCGGACAAAAGAACTCATCTATGCGGGTGCATTCGGTGCGTTGTATATCGTACTGATGCTGGTGATCGTATTGGGCACGA
>CAMOOV010000089.1 GCA_946621745.1 uncultured Ruminococcus sp. | reverse complement strand
AAAAATCCTGCGCATCTATTCTTCAAGATTTAATTGGTACATCAATATAAAATCGCATTTTGGTTTGATGCGGGAATCCGGCAGATTTGACGAATCTGCCGGAAATTGTTTACATTTGCTTCCTTTTGCGCTATAATGATGTTGCTGTATTGTATCCCCGAAAGGGGAATGATAACAACAAGGAGGAATCTTAAAAATGAAAAACACCAAAACCAAAGCGATCGTGATCCTCGGTCTGATGACCGCAGTTCTGCTGCTGTTCTCATTCACGCCGATCGGCACCATTCCGATCGGGCCGCTCTCGATCACGCTCAACATCATCCCCGTCGCGATCGCGGCGATCGCACTCGGACCTGTAGGCGGCCTCGCCATGGGATCCGTATTCGGCCTGCTGAGCTTTTTACAGTGCATCGGCATCGGTGTACCGAGCGGCATGGGCGCGATCCTGTTCGACATCAATCCGTTTCTCGCATTCGTACAGCGGTTTGTTCCGCGTGCGCTGGACGGCCTGCTGATCGGTCTGCTGCATCAGGCACTCACAAATAAGATCGGCGGAAAAGCGTCGAGCTTCATCACGGGCTTCTGCTCCGCATTTCTCAACACGGCCTTCTTCATGACTTCGCTCGTCCTGCTCTTCGGCAAAACCGAATATGTACAGGGGCTCTATGAAAAATTCGGTCAGGAACAGACGCTCAGCGGCACATTCCTGTTTATCTGCGCATTTGTCGGCTTCAATGCTGTTGTCGAAATGATCGTCTCCACGATCGTCAGCGGCGGCGTCGGCACCGCGCTCTATGCATCGCATATTCTCCCGCTGAAAAAATCCAACGGAGCGTAAATTATGGTTCTTGCTGTCGATATCGGCAATACAAATATCGTTGTCAGCAGCTTTGAGGGTGACAGGATCATCTTCATGGAGCGGATGTCAACGGAACGGCTCTCGACCGATCTGGAATATATCGTCCTGATCCGCACCGTCCTTGAGCTGAACGGCATGGACTTCCGGGACTTTGACGGATGCATCATTTCGTCCGTCGTGCCGCCTGTCACACAGACCGTCCGCAGCTCGATCCTCCGGACAACCGGAAAGGAGCCGCTGATCCTCGGCGCAGGCGTCAAAACCGGCCTGAAGATCCATGTGGACAATCCCGCGGCGCTCGGCAGTGACCGTGTCGCAGATGCCGCTGCTGCTTCATATTATTATCCCTGCCCGGTCATCACTGTCGATATGGGCACCGCGACAACGGTCTCCGTTGTCGATGCAAACAAAACATTCATCGGCGGGCTCATCATTCCCGGCGTGCGCGTATCGCTGGATTCCCTCACGGGACGCGCTGCACAGCTGCCGGAGATCTCACTGGAGCCGCCGAAAAAGCTCATTGCTGCGAATACCGTTGACTGCCTGAAAAGCGGGATCATATACAGCACCGCCTGTGCGATCGACGGCGTGACTGCACGCATTGAGGAGGAGCTGGGGCAGCCGTGTACGGTCGTTGCGACCGGCGGCAATGCACCGCGCATCATCCCTTTCTGCCGGCGGAAGATCATTCATGACGAGCATCTGCTGCTCAGAGGACTGATGCTGATCTATCAGCGCAATACAGCGACAAATTCAAAGAAAGCATTCGGCTCCGAAGCGTGAATTTCACAATAGAACAAAAGCCGACAACCCCGCAGAATCATCCTCTGCGGGGTTGTTTTTCGGCGGCACCGCTTACCGTGCCTGATCGTCAAATGCACATATACAAAGAAGCAGCCATACAGAGCGTAAAAACGCTTTGCATGACTGCTTCTTGTATATTGACCGTTCAGGGCATATCTCATCAGACGCCGTTGAGCGCCAGACGGTTGAATTCCTCCGGAGAGGTAAAGGTCGGAACCATTTTATGCAGTGCGGCCATGGCGATTGCTTCGTCATTTTCCTTTGCCGCATCGCGCAGCTCTCTGAGCGTCGAGACAAAGCTGTCTGAGTCAATCTCAATCTGCTTACCGATATAGATGAGCTTATTGGAGGTGCGCTTCAGGCCTTCCTCCTTCATGAGCAGCTCTTCCTTCAGTTTCTCTCCCGGCCGCAGACCGGTGAACTTGATCGGCACATCGACATACGGCTCCTTGCCGTACATACGGATGAGGTTCTCTGCCAGCGTGACGATCTTGACCGGTTTGCCCATATCCAGCACAAAGATCTCGCCGCCCTTGGCCATAGCCGCAGCCTCTAATACCAGACTGACTGCCTCAGGGATTGTCATAAAATAGCGAATGATATCCGGATGTGTCACGGTAACAGGTCTGCCGTGCTCAATCTGCTTTTTAAAAATCGGGATAACGGAACCGTTCGAGCCGAGTACATTTCCGAAGCGCGTTGCCACAAATTCCGTACATCCCTCATGCTGCTGCGCAAGATACTGCACGATCATTTCACAGCAGCGCTTGGAAGCACCCATTGCGTTGGTCGGGTTGACTGCCTTATCTGTGGAGATCATGACAAATTTCCGGACATTATGATACTGCGCGAGTGTCGCGACATTAAATGTACCGATTACATTATTCTTGATGGCTTCCATCGGTGAGGCTTCCATCAGCGGAACATGTTTATGCGCCGCTGCATGGAACACAACATCCGGTTTATAGCGGTCAAAGATCTGATTCATGCGGAAGTAGTCACGGACAGATGCGATCAGTGTCACAAGATTCAGCTCATCACCGTACTCCATGATAAGCTCCTGCTGGATGTCATAGGCATTGTTTTCGTAGATATCAACAATCACGATCTGCTTCGGATTGTATTTTGCAATCTGCCGCACCAGCTCCGAACCGATCGAGCCGCCGCCGCCTGTGACAAGACACACCTTATCATGAATAAAGGAACGGATATTCTTATTGTTGAATTTGACAGGTTCACGGCCGAGCAGCTCCTCTGTTTTGATATCGCGAACCTGACCGAGCAGACTTGTGTTTTTTCCGAGGAGCAGCGTACCCACGAAGGGCACAATCTTAAGCGGGAGCTTGGTCTCATTGCAAAGATCAATAAGGAGCTTGCGGTTATCCTCCTTCAGCGACGGAATTGCCAGAACAATCTGCTCAATATGATACCGTCTTGCGATCTGCGGAATATCTGACGCGGTACCGACAACCTTCACACCCATGATCTCCGTGTTCTGCTTTTTCGGATCATTGTCAATGATACAGACCGGATCGAACTGCGCAGCATATTTATCACCTTCATAAGGCGACTGCCGTGCGTTCTGAATCTCCGTCAGCAGAATTTTTGCAGCAACGCCGCCGCCGATGATCATAGTACGCAAAGAGTGGACGTTGTTTTCCATTTTTACACCTCAATATCGGAACGAATCCCGGACTGCGGTCGTTCTGCTCTGACCGGATCGGCGGGATCTCGTTTTTTCACATCTTGCCCCGCAGCCCGCCTTATGCAGAGCGTGCAGAGCAGACACACAAACTGCCGGCAGGCAGCCCATGCGGCGAAAGGCTGTATTCGACAAATACAGCCAGACACGGATGTATGCTATTAAGTATATTCTATCACATAACCACGCCGCTGTCAAGTTGTTTCGCAAAATCGGGACAGAAAGAATACTGGAAAAACAAGCGCTTCCAATATTCAGAAATAAATACTGTGAAACATTCACAAATTTCATCTGATTCCCGGAACGATGATACAACAGGCAGGGGTTCGCGGCAATGAGAAGCCTGCTTTCCGGATACTATAGACAACACCGCACAAAACCCGCCTGACGACCGGAGCCCGGCTGGCAGCTTGGCAGCGCATCTACTTGCATTTTTTCCGTCATCTTGCACGAAAACTCCTTGCTGGGCGTCAAGACAAGAATTTCTAACGCAGTGTCACGGCAAAAAGACAAGCAGATATCTTCAAGAGATAGTTGGGACATCAATAAGAAACCGCTGAGACATCTATATTATACACGATACCCGATGAAAATGCAAGGACACCCCCGGCACCGGCGGGGAGCCCCCGCTGGCAAATACTAAAGTCCTCCGGAAGCGAATGGAAGCAGAACGAGATTTCCCCAGACCGTAAAATAGGCACGATCAGTGCCGTAACAGCGACGAAACTGATATGCTCCGCAAACCGTCGCCGTAGGGTAACGGCTGTCGGCCCTGCCGACCCGGAGGGAAACGGCTGTCGGCCCTGCCGACCGGCACTGCCGACCGGTCTTGACAAAGGACGGATTCCGTGATATAATGAGGATACAATAGAAAATATGCAGTGTTTCGCTTTGCGTTCAGAGAGAAGTGCGATGAAAATTCGCCGCAGCAGCCACTACCGTCAAAGTCGGGTCGCTCGCACTGCATACGGTCTGAGCGCCGCACGCTCGCGTTTTTGGGTAAATGAAAAACGTACCGGATCAGCGCCCCGTTCCGCAAGGAATGAAAGGGCTGCGTTTTGTGCGCTTTTCGTTTTCCGGACGAAAGGTGTGCTTTTTTATGCGCACAGGCCGCTGACTGTTCAAAGATCTGCAAAGGAGAATCATCATGAACAAAAAGAAAATCATTTCCGCGATCTGCGGCGCAGCGCTCGCCGTTTCCGCAGCTGCCCCCGCTTTCTCTGCATCGGCAGCAGAAGGCGATTTCATCCAGATCACCGTCGGCATCAGCAATGCCGGCAGCGTTGAGGTGCCGAACAGCGATCTGATCGTCTATGACCGCGACAACGACGGCAAATATACGATCGACGAAGCGCTCTATTACGCGCACGAAATGTATTACAGCGGCGGCACAGCCGGTTATGCGACCGAACAGAGCGACTGGGGTCTCAGCCTCAAGACGCTCTGGGGCGTGACAAACGGCGGCAGCTACGGCTATTATGTCAATGACACAATGGCGATGGGGCTGACGGACGAGCTCAAGAGCGGCGATTATCTCTATGCATATGTATTTCAGGATGCCGCGAATTTTTCCGACAAATACAGCTTCTTTAATATCAAGGAAGCAGCGGTGAAACACGGCGAATCACTGGAGATTACGCTGAACGCGCTGCTGTTTGATGAAAACTGGGCACCCTACACTGCGCCGGTCAAAAATGCCCGCATTACGATTGATAACTCCGACTCTTCTTTCGTGACTGATGAAAACGGAAAAGCATTCCTGACCTTTGATGTAATCGGCTATCATACTATCAGCGCAAGATCAAGCGATCTTGTACTCGCTCCGCCGGTTCTCAATGTACAGGTTGACAGTGCTGAAACAACAGCCATCGACGATCCCGCTGTGACCACCACCGCGACCACAACCATGCCCGAGGACAATGTCACGACCACACCAGATGCCGTGACAACGCCCGCCGCAGCCACAACATCGACCGCAGACAGCACGACCACGGCTGCGCCCGCCGCAGGTACGACGACAAAGGCACCGTCCAATGCAAACAGCTCCGGCAGCAGCAGCAAGACCGATGCCGCAAAGACCGGTGATTCCGCTTCCGTTGCGGCAATCGCACTGGCAGCGCTGCTCGCGGGCGGTACGGCAGTCGCATTCCGCCGCCGCAAGAACGATGACTGAACAGAAACGAATGATCGCAGCCGGAACGCTCGCGCTGATCCTGAGCACGGGCGGCCTCCGGCTGCTTTTTTCGGTTCCGGCGGCGGCATATGATGACCGCATCCCGCAGCTTGCCGCAGAGATCGAGGAGACTGTCGGCGGCACTGACCGCGATGTGTGGATCAATGAGACACTGCCGTCGCAGGTCGGACTGAGTGCGCCGGACTGGTACGCAATGGCGCTTTCCGCACGCGGATATGATTTATCCGCATACAGCGCCGCATTGCAGTCGCATATCGCCGTCACGGAGATCGCCTCCGGCTCGACGCGGGAACGCATGGCGCTGACGCTCGCAGCCTGTGAGCCTGCCGCGCCTGCGGTCTGTGCGGAGCTGCTGCAAAACAGCGCCGGCACACTCGGCATCATGAGCTGGATCTTCGCGCTGCACCTGATGAACAACGGCATCCCCTCGGAATATTCGCGCAGCGAGACGGCGATGCTGCTGGTCGGACAGCAGGCGCCGGACGGCGGCTGGTCACTGGCCGGTGACCGCGGCGATCCCGATGTCACGGCGATGACGATTCAAGCACTCGCACCCTATCAGCACATCTCCGAAGTCGGGGATGCGATCGAGCGCGGACTTGATTATCTTGCGAATGCGCAGCTTCCGAGCGGTGCATTCCAGAGCTTCGGCGCGGAAAATCCTGAAAGCACAGCGCAGGTCTGGACGGCGCTCTCCTGTCTCGGCATCGACGGGCTCAGCGATCCGCGCTTTATTGCGGACGGAAATACGCTGCTCGACGGCATTTTGCAGTTCCGGCTCGATGACGGCAGCTTTGCACACGCCCCCGGCGGCGACCGGAACAATCTGGCGACGGTACAGGTCTACTGGGCGCTGACCGCCGCAGAAATGCAGCAGGACGGCCGGAATCTGTATCTCCGGCACGGTACGCCGGAATGGGACGCGCCGTCCGATCCGGCGCCGGATGATGCGCCCGCGCCGACCGATGCGCCGAAGCAGAATGATGTGCCGCATGATAATCCGCCGCAGACTTCGCCCGCCGGACAAACTGTCATTCAGACCACAGCCGCCGGAACCGATGCGGCAGCGGCCGGAACCGCTGTATCATCCACAGCAACGACCGCATCCGGCAGGCATTCTGAGACTGCCGCAACAACAGCTTCAACCGCAGCGGAAACTGCGGCGCGGAGCGAGGTCATTCACACAACAGCCCCGCCGGATACACCGGACGATGCGGCAGGCAAATACCCGTACCGCATTCCGATGACAGTCGGTGCGGCGGTGATTTTCTCAGCACTTGCGATATTTTTCATCATACGCAAAAACCGCAGCCTCAAAACATGGCTGACGCTCGCGGGCGGCGCTGCTGTCGTGATTTCCCTGATCTGGTGCATCAAAATCGAATCGCCGGAGCAGTTCTATCAGGCGGAATCGCGCAGCGGCGGCGGCAATGTGCTGATGTCAATTCGCTGCGATGTGATCTGCGGCATGGACGGCAGCGAACGCTTTCCGGCGGACGGCGAAATCATGCCGCTGACCGAATTCGCGATCGACGAAAACGAATCCGCGCTGACGCTGCTCTACGACGCGGTCAAGGCTTACGGCTTGCAGATCGAGGTGGACGGCGTATCCGGCGAAACGGTCGAGACGGCCTATGTGCGCGGCATCGCATCGCTCTACGAGTTCGATTTCGGCGATCTGTCCGGCTGGACATATGAGGTCAACGGCGAGCGGCCGCCGGTCGGATGCGGCACCTGCCCGCTGCATGACGGAGACCGGATCGACTGGATCTATACGATAAATCTGTAAACAATCAATGAGGAGGTGATCCCGATGCGCAGCTACTCCGAGATGAATCCGGCGGCAGTGACCGTTCACCTGATGCTGACCGCCTGCATTACAATTTTCTGCATGGAGCCGTTTCTGCTCGGGATCTCCCTGCTCTGTGCGATCGCGTTTTTCATCATGCAAAACGGACGGAAACACGCGGCTTTTCATATTGGCGCGATTGGTATGCCGACGCTGTTTGCGCTGCTCAATCCGCTCTGGAATCAGCACGGAACGACCGTGCTGTTTTTTATCAATCAGCGCGCATACACCGCCGAAGCGCTGTTTTACGGTGCCGTGACCGGCATCCGGCTGGCGGCGGTTCTGTACTGGTTCCGGAGCTTTTCGCAGCTGATGACAAGTGAAAAATTATTTTACTTATTTCGGTTTTTATCGCCGAAGCTCGCTCTGATCTTCTCAATGGCCGTGCGCAATCTGACGCTGTTCCGGCAGCAGATGCAGCGCATCCGGACGGCGCAGCGCGGGCTTGGGCTTTACCGCGAGGGGCATCTGATCGACGATCTGCGAGGCGGGCTGCGCGTATTCTCGATCCTGCTGACATGGGCACTCGAAAACGGCATCATCACCGCGAACAGCATGGCCGCGCGCGGCTACGGCATCGGAAAACGCAGCAGCTTCACATTTTTCCGCTGGCGGCGCGGCGATATTCTCCTGCTGACCGCATCGCTGCTGCTCGGCGCGGCGGTCGCGGCGGGCATCGCTGCCGGCCGGCTCGACTGGCAGTTTTATCCGATCTGTACGCCTGCTGCGCACAGTCCTGCGTATTTCGCTGTGCTGACGGCATATTTCCTGCTGGCGCTGCTGCCGGTCATTCATGAGTATAAGGAGGCGATGATGTGGAAACGCTTGCGGCAAGACATCTGACCGTCACATTTCCGGAATGCGAAAAGCCTGTATTATCTGATGTTTCGTTCACGCTTGAATCCGGCACCTTTGCCGTGATCTGCGGGCCGACCGGCTGCGGCAAGACAACGCTCCTGCGGATGTGCAAGCGCGAGCTGACGCCGCTCTGTACGCAGTCAGGAGACATTCTGTTTGAATCGCAGCCGCTTGCTTCACTGGATGCGCGCATTTCCGCCGGACAGATCGGCTTCGTCATGCAGCATCCGGAGCAGCAGATCGTCACCGACCGCGTCTGGCATGAGCTGGCGTTCGGACTGGAAAATCTCGGCACGGATCCCGATGTCATGCGGCGGCGCATTGCCGAGATCGCCTCGTATTTCGGAATCGAATCGCTGCTGGACCGCGATCCGGCGGAGCTTTCCGGCGGGCAGAAGCAGCTGCTCAATCTCGCAAGTGTCATGATCATGCAGCCGCGCCTGCTCCTGCTCGATGAGCCGACCGCACAGCTTGATCCGATCGCCGCAGCGGATTTTCTCACGACACTGCACCGGCTCAATCAGGATTTTTCTGTCACGATCCTGCTCGCGGAGCATCGGCTGGAGGAGGTCATCCCGCTCTGCGATCAGCTCCTGCTCATGGAGCGCGGCACGGTCGTCATGCAGGATGATCCGCAGACGCTCCTCTCGAAAATGCGCGCAGATTCGCCGGTTCTCGCGGGTATGCCCGCTGCGGTGCGGCTCTGGCATGAACTGAAGCCCGACTGCGCCTGTCCGCTTTCCGTCAATGCGGCGCGGACAAGGCTCATGCCGCTGATGCCGCAGCAGATCACGGCGCTGCCTGCTCCCCCGCCCCGCCCGCATACGGATCCGGCAGTCGAAATCAGCGGCGCATTCTTCCGCTATGAGCGGCATGGGCGCGACATTCTCGAAGACCTCAGCTTTACCGTCGAAAGCGGCGAGCTGTACTGTCTGATTGGTGGGAACGGCGCGGGCAAATCAACGGTGCTTTCCGTGCTGGCGGGCATCAACCGCTGCTATGCGGGCGATGTGCGCATTTTCGGGAAACGCATTCAGGATTACAAGGGGCGCAGCCTGCATCAGAACTGCGTCACGCTGCTTCCGCAGGATGTGCAGACCGTTTTTCTCTGCAATACCGGCGATGAGGAGCTGCGGGAGATCGACAGGCAATATTCTGAGCATCTGCGTGATTTTCCGTTTGATCTCACACCGCTTCTGCCGCAGCATCCCTATGATCTCAGCGGCGGTGAGCAGCAGATTCTCGCGCTTGCAAAAGTCATGCTGACACGGCCGCGCCTGCTGCTGCTCGATGAGCCGACAAAGGGACTTGATGCGCAGTCAAAGCAGCGGCTTGCGGATGTGCTGCACGGCTTGCAGGCGCAGGGCATCACAATCCTGACGGTCACGCATGATATTGAATTTGCCGCTTGTCACGCCGACCGCTGCGGCTTTCTCTCACGCGGCGCGCTGATCTCCGCGGATATCCCGCAGCGATTTTTCGCGGAGAATGCATTCTATACGACAGCCGCAAGCCGCATCTCACGCGGCTTCTATCGGCAGACCGTCACGGTCGATGCAATCGTACAGCTTGTCAGGAGGAATCATGAAGCTACTGGTCATTGATGTGCAGGCTGCAATCTGCACGCCGGCGCTTTTTGCATATCAGGCGTTTACCGAGAATCTGCAAACGCTGATCGCGGCGGCGCGGCAGACCGATACCGAGGTCATTTATATCCGGCATGATGACGGCGCAGGCTCTGCGCTGACACCCGGCAATGCTGGCTTTGAGATCGCTGCGGACTTCGCGCCGCTGCACTCGGAGCGCATTTTCGATAAGACGGTCAACAGTCCGTTCCGCGATTCCGGACTGACGGAATATCTGCGCAGCTGCGGGGAAAATACGCTGATCGTCACCGGACTGCAAACGGAATACTGTGTGGATGCGGCGGTCAAATGCGGCTTCGAGCATGGCTTCCGGCTGCTTGTTCCGGCCTATGCGAACACCACTGCGGACAATGCGCATCTGACCGGCGAACAGACCTATCATTATTACAATGATTTCATCTGGAACCGCCGGTACGCGGAATGTCTCAGCATGGACGAGATGCGCCGCAGAATGCGCCGCTGACGGAAAGGAGCCGATATGTGGACGATCAAATCGGAGGGTGTGCGCCACATCCTGCGGAATGCGCTGCCCTTTGCCGTCATGCCGGCGATCGTGCTGCTGCTGCCGCTCGGCTTGCAGGAGCAGTATTATGCGCTCGTCAGCTTTGTCATGGTGATGCTGGCGCTGCTGCTCTTTCTTTCGGGCTTTGAGCGCCGCGATCTCGGCACGCGCCGGATGATCCTTGTCTCGGTGATGACGGCGCTGTCGGTGCTGGGGCGGCTGCTGCCGGTCATCAAACCGATCACTGCCCTGACCGTTCTGTCGGCGCTGTATCTCGGCAGAGAGGCGGGATTTCTGGTCGGCGCGCTCTCGGCGGTGCTGTCCAATTTCGTCATGGGACAGGGGCCGTGGACACCGTTTCAGATGCTCGCATGGGGACTGATCGGGCTGTTTGCCGGGATTCTCGCAAAGCCGCTGAAGCGCTCGCGCCTGCTGCTGTATGCATACGGATTTCTGTCCGGCTTTGCGTATTCAATGCTGCTGGATATCTGGACAACGGTCTGGACATACAAGGAATTCACACTGGAAGAATATCTCGCCGCGATCTCGACAGCATTCCCGCTGACCTGTCTCTATGCGGTATCGAATGTGATATTCCTCCTGCTGCTGGCAAAGCCGATCGGCGATAAGCTCGAACGCATCCGCATCAAATACGGGTTATAGGCAATACCGCACAGAGCTGGCGGTGCAGATACGCAGTCAGATTTTTCGTCAG
>CAMOOV010000088.1 GCA_946621745.1 uncultured Ruminococcus sp. | reverse complement strand
CATTTTGCCATAGGCGGCTTTTTGTGCTGTCCGTACAAAATGGGGCGGTTCACCGTCGGTCGGGAGGTTCTTTTTTGCTCTGTATACGGTTATTTCAGCAGCGGCACATTGCATTTCTGACAGCGGTCTGCCGTCACGGGGTTTCTTCTCCCGCAGCTGACACAGCACAGATACGGCGCCTTTGACTTGTCATAATACTCATACGGAAAAACAAACTGCGGATGAAACCGGAAGCGGTCGCCGATATTCAGATAATCAAATGCATGAAGCGGACTGCCCTCATATTCGACGATCTTCCGTGTTTTGCCGCTGTCCGTCCGGACAACTGTCGTGTATTCCGTAATCATTTCCCTGTCATCAGAATTCGTGTGGCGGTATGTTGTGCGCGTGCGCTTATCGGTCACGACGGCATCATAGCTTTTCGTCATTCTGCGCTTGGCGGCACTGAAAAGCGCAAACAGCAGAAACACACCGGAAACGATCAGGCCGATCCTCAGCGCCTCCGAAAACTCCATTTTTTCGTTGAACTTGCTGTAAATGAGAAAGCCGATCAGCGGCAGCGGAATGATGATCATACCGAAAATTCCGGCTGCGCGGCTGTTCCGTTTCATTGCCGCAAGGATCTCGGGATCATTGAGCCGCTCCGAAAAGCCGGGGGCGGGAATCCCTGCGGGCATCTGCGTCTGCATCGACGGCTGATCCTGCGAAGCACCGGTTCCGGCAGATGCCGGTGCGTGCTGAACAGCCGTCCCGCAGAAGGTGCAGAACGAGGCTGTATCAGAAATCTGATTCTTGCAGTTCGGACATAACATAGGCGCACCTCTTTTCTTTCATTTTTCGATGACAGAGCGGTTTGCGTGTATGTCGGGGAAAAGTCAGTATTGCTTTCTTGCAAGGGCTTCCAGCATCATAACATGGTAGCTTTCATAGCGGCTGCGCGGGATATCTCCCGCCTTCACTGCCTCACGCACGGCACAGCCCGGCTCCTTCATATGCCGGCAGTCCGCATAGCGGCAGGGCGCCTCAATGCTGCCGATCTCCGGAAAACAGTCCGAAAGCTGCTCCGGCGCGATGACCGCATAGGCATCCGTCTCGAAGGTCGAGAAGCCCGGCGTATCCGCGATCCTGCCGCCGTGCGGCAATGTATAGAGCGCTGTCTCCCGCGTCGTGTGACGGCCTCTGCCGAGCTTTTTGCTGATATCGCCGGTCTCCAGATTCAGCGAGACATCCAGCGCATTCAGCAGCGTCGATTTCCCGACGCCCGAATTGCCCGTGAATGCACTGATCTTGCCGGCGAGCAGATCATAGACCGCCGCAACGGTCTCCGGCCTGCCGTAATCCACAAAAAGTACCGGAAAGCCGCTTGCACGGTAGCTCTCCGCATAGGGCGCCGCATCCGCGAGATCAACCTTTGTGAAGATCAGAACCGGCGTGATCTCCTTGTAGACGCAGACCGCGAGAAAGCGGTCGAGCAGCTGCAAATTCGGTGCCGGATCGCGCGCAGCCAGCACGAACAGCAGCTGGTCGAGATTCGCCAGCGGCGGGCGGATCAGCAGGTTCTTACGCGGGTGGATCTCTGTGATCACATCATCTGCGACGGTCACGCGGTCGCCGGTACAGGGCGAGATTCCCTGCTTCCGGAAGATGCCGCGCGCCTTGCAGGATAATACACCGCTGGGGGACTCTACGGTGTAAAGTCCCCCAACTGCCTTGATGATTAAACCTTCCATGTGCATTCCGTCATGCCAGCGGAACCGGTGCTTCAGTCACGATCGGAGCCGGTGCCTCGGTCACGATTGGAGCCGGTGCCTCGGTCACAACCGGAGGCGGCGTTGTTGCCGGAGCCTCCGTCTGCTGCGGTGTGGGCGGTGTTGCACCCTTGATGCCGCCGACTGCATCGAATGCACCCTCAATATCGCCGCTCAGCTCCTGCACGGACTTGGAATCGAAGTCTACGCGGTAGACACCGATCTTCGCTTCCGCACCCGTATCCTCATTCACAAGCATTGCGACCAGATCCACGACATCCGTACCGTCCACATTCAGGAATGTCACACCTGCTGCATATTCCGGATTGAACGAGCCGCCGATCGCCTTCGGAACGCCTCCGTCGTACAGAACAATGTGGAACAGACCGGAGGCATTGACCGGGATATTGAAGCTGACACGCACCTGCGTATCCTTCTTCTTGCCGCTGGAGACCGTCAGCTCGATGACCGTACCTTCGGAAACCTCCTCGCTCGGCGCTACATTCTGATTCAGGATCGTGCCTTCCTCGGATTCGTCATCAACTTCCTTCTTCGCAAGCGTCAGCTTGAGTCCGTCCGCAGCTGTCTTCGCCGCATCCCACTTCATGTTGATGAAGTTCGGAACCGGAACCGTGATCTTGTTCTCGCCGAGCGAGACCGTCACGCGGACATAAGAGCCCGGCTCAAGCTCCTTCGGGCCTTCCGGATCGGTCGAGATGACCTTTCCGGCCTCGATCTCATCGCTGTAGGCGTTGCGCTTATCGACATACAGGTTCAAACCGAGAATTGTCGATTTTGCCTGTTCAAAGTCCCATTCACGGACATCCGGCAGCTGCACCTTCTTTGCACCGAGCGAAACCTTGACATTGACCGTATCGCCCTTTGCAACCGGATCATTCGCCGCGATGTCCTGATCGAAGATCTTGTCCTTCGCATAGTCGGAATACTCGCTGGAGATGATGTTAATAACGATCTGATCGCCGAAGCGGAGATTTGCCTCGTTATAGTCCATACCGATCAGGCTGGGCATCTTGAATTCGATGTCGGTATTATTGCTGGTGTTGCGCTTGAGCATATTCCAGATCAGCGTTGTGAAAAGCACGCCGGCAACGACGATCACAACGATGATAACCGCGCTCAGGATCGGCACAAAGAGGGACTTGGTCTCCTCCTCATACTCCTCTTCGTCCTCATCGGAAGCGAGAACGGGGGCGCCGTACTGCGGCTCATCGTAATACTGCTGGTCATCCTCGTAGTACTGCTGATCGTCTTCGTAGTACTGCTGGTCGTCCTCGTAGTATTCCTCCTCAGGCGCCGGCATCTCCTCCTCCGGTGTCAGATCTCTGTTCTGGTTTTCACCCTCATTGAAAATGTCCACTGGCTGTTCCTCTCCTTCAAACAATTCCGGATAGTATCCGAACACGCCGTCCGGATCCTCCTTAAAGGTCTGGAGATCATCCATCATTTCTCTTGCAGACTGATAGCGGTCTGCGGGATCCTTTTCCATCGCCTTGAGGATGATCTCCTCCAGTCCGATCTGGATATCAGGGCGAATGGAGCTCGGCAGCGGCACCTTTGCCTGCATATGCATCACGGCAATGCTGACAGGGTTATCCGTGTCGAAGGGCTTTGCGCCGGTGAGCATTTCATAGAGCATCACGCCGACGGAATAGAGATCGCTCTTTGCGTCGGTCGCGCCGCCTCTGGCCTGCTCAGGGCTGATATAATGCACGGTGCCGATTGCTTTATCAGTACCGGTCTTGCCGTCCTCACGCGCAAACTTCGCGATGCCAAAGTCCATGACCTTGATTGTGCCGTCGCGCAGAACCATGATGTTCTGCGGTTTGATATCGCGGTGAACGATGCCCTTGCTGTGGGCGTGCTGGAGCGCACGGAGAATCTGGAGAATGAAGTGAACAGCGTCCTTCCAGCCGAGCTGTCCCTGTGTCTCCATATACTCATTGAGCGTGATGCCGTCGATATACTCCATGACGATAAACTGGATCCGCTCTGAGAATCCCACATCGAAGATCTTCACGATATTCGGGTGGCTCAGCACTGCAATCGCCTTGGATTCGTTGCGGAATCTGCGCAGAAATTCCTCATTCTCCGCAAACTCTTTTTTCAGGATCTTTACGGCGACTGTCCGGTGCTCGACTGTATCTGTCGCACGGTAGACATCCGCCATGCCGCCCTCACCGATCAGCTCTGTGATCTCGTAGCGGCCGTCCAGCTTCTTCCCGATGTTCTTGTCATTGCGATCTTTTTCCATCTCAAACCTCCGTGCCGGTTCGCAGTCCGGCGATCAAAAAAGATTCCATCCCTCATCAAAAAACGCCGCATTCCGGCACACTGCCGGAAAAATATATGCACATGGCGCGGTGCAGTCTTCCGCTGCGCCGTTCCAATATCTGCCGAAATTCAGTTTGTCAGCAGGATCACGGAAATATTATCTCTTCCGCCTGCCGCATTCGCCTCCGCGATGCAGACCTCCGGCACCTGCTCAGGCGGTGTTCCGCGCAGGATTCCGGTCAGCCGCTCCGGGGAGACCATATTGTATAAGCCGTCCGAGCAGAGCAGAACGCGGTCGCCCGCTGCCAGCGGGATCGACTGGATATCCGCCAGCACGCGCATGGAAACGCCGACTGCCCGCAGCAGCTCATTGCGTCTGGCGTGTGTTGCCCGCTCCTCAGCGGTGATAGAGCCCTGCTCATAGAGCAGCTGCACCACGGTATGATCGGTCGTCAGCTGCCGCAGCTGCCCGTCTTCAGGGAGCAGGTAGGCGCGTGAATCGCCGATATTGACAAGGCAGAGCAGATCGTCCCGCGCAAAGGCGCCGACGAGTGTCGTACCCATTCTGCCGCGCATCTCGCTGCGCATCGCTGCCTGATAGACCTTGCGGTTCGCATCGGAAGCGCATTCCCGCAGGATCTCGCAGATCGCCTCGGCATCGAGATCGGTGTCATAGGCTGCGCGGAAGAAATCCTCCGCCGCTGCGACTGCGATCTTGCTCGCGGCACTGCCGTTCTGCATTCCGCCCATGCCGTCACAGACAATCGCAAGCACACCGTCCGGATAGCTTTCCGCACGGACAGAGTCCTGATTTTCCGGTCTGGTGCGTCCGATATCACATCCCAGATATGCCTTCAATGCCGCTCACCACACTTTCTTCGCCGGCCTCCATGTGGTCACGCCGAAGCTGACCGCAGGCAGCCTTGATATCCTCGCCGAGTGTCCGGCGTACGGTCGCATTGATGCCCTCGCGCTCCAGCAGCTTCTGAAAGCGCTGTGCGTGGCCTGCACGGAAGCCCGTTCCCGCAACGGGATTGACGGGGATCAGATTGATGTGCGGATGCTGTCCCGGAAAGACCGGCCGGAGCCGCTTTGCAAGCAGCGCTGCCGCCGCCGGAGAATCATTCTCGCCGGCGATCACGGCATATTCAAATGTAACGCGCCTGCCTGTTTTCCGGAAGTAAGCGCCGCAGGCATCGAGCAGTTCACTGATCGGCCAGCGGTGATTGACCGGCATCAGCGCATCGCGCCGGCTGTCGTCCGCCGAATGCAGCGAGACCGACAGCGTGACCGGGAGCTGTTCCTCCGCAAGCCGCAGGATCTGCGGGACGATGCCGCAGGTCGAGAGCGTCACATGACGCAGGCTGAGATTCCTGCCCTCCGGAGCGGAGATCAGTCTCAGGAACTGCATCACATTATCATAGTTATCCAGCGGCTCACCGATGCCCATGAGCACGATGCCGCTGATGCGCTGATCCTCCGGATATCCGGCGTCAGCACCGTAGATCTGACCGAGCATTTCCGAGGGGCGGAGATTCCGGATGAATCCCAGCGGCGCCGATGCGCAGAACTTACAGCCCATTTTGCAGCCGACCTGCGTCGAGATGCAGGCGGTCACGCCGTGGTGATAGACCATGCGCACGGTCTCGATCATGCTCCCGTCAGAGAGCCTATACAGATATTTTACAGTATCATCCGCACTAGATGCAAGCTTTTGCTCAATCTTTGGCGGATTTATATAAAAGCGATGATTCAGCTCTTCGCGAAATTGTTTAGAAAGTTCTGTCATTTCCGCGAAATCAAATACCCTTTTCTGATGCAGCTGCCGGAAGATCTGCTTTGCGCGGAATTTCGGCGCGCCCATCGCGGTAATCTCCGCTTCGAGCTGCTCCGGCAGGAGGCTCAAAATATCCGTTTTCTGTGACTCCAAACCGGCTCCGCTCCTTTCCGTTTTTCCGCTTTCTCCGTGCGTTATGCTTTCCGCATTTTCGCGATGAAAAAGCCGTCGCTGCCGAGCATCTGCGGGAACAGCGTGGTCATCTCCTGCCCGTATCCGGCGAGCGCAGGGAGCGCCTGCCACGGCCGTTCGGGACGGAATTCCGGATGCGCCGCGAGAAATCTGCGGACGACATCCTCATTTTCGCGCCGCAGTACGGTGCAGGTCGAATAGACCAGCACACCGCCGGGCTTCACCGCCCGCGCTGACGCTTCGAGTATTTCATACTGGATGTCCGGCAGACCGGCTGCCTCGTCCAGCGATTTATAGCGGATCTCCGGCTTTCTGCGGATCACGCCGAAGCCGGAGCAGGGCACATCGCACAGTACGCGGTCGGCCTGCGGCTTTTCCGTTTTCCGTGCATCGCCGGTCTGCGCTTTGACGCATTGCAGACCGATCTTCTCCGCGCCCCTGCGGATCAGTCCGACGCGCTTTTCATGCAGATCATACGCATAGACAGTGCCTTTGTCCTGCATCAGCTCCGCAATCGTAAAGGTCTTACCGCCCGGTGCCGCGCATACATCCAGCACGGTCTCGCCGGGCTGCGGATCCAGCGCCAGACAGCAGAGCTGCGAGGCGAGATCCTGAACGTGCCAGCCCCTGCCCATCGGCTTTGCCTCGGTGACGAATCCGCTGCGGAACGGGTCCATCGGAACGGTCTCCTGCCCGTCGATGACAGCCGGAACCTCCGCCGTTTCACCGCGCCGTCTGAGCCGGTATGCACAGGGAATCTCCGGAACAGGCTCCGCCGCGACGATTTGCAGGAATTTCTCCTCTGACGCAAACAGCGGATTCCTGCGGATATAGACCGGCGGCGCGTCCTCGGCATCCTCCAGAAATGCCGTGACCGTTTCGCGGTCATAGTCATGCAGCAGCGCTTCGAGCAGCGGCACCGGCACAGAATACTGCACCGACATCGCCGCAAGCGCATCCTCCGGCAACGGGATCGCCTTTCCGCCGCGGATGAAGCCGCGCAGAACGGCATTGACCATACCGGCCGCACTTGTTTTTTTCAGTCGCTTGACGGCCTCCGTCCAGAGGTTGACCGCCGCCGATTCCGGCGTGTGCAGATACAGCAGCTCATAGATGCCGCAGCGCAGCACACACAGCACCGGCAGATCGAGCTTCTCCGGCGGCCGCTTGGAATGCGCTGCAATGCAGGCATCCAGCGTGATCATGCGCTCCAGCGTTCCGCGGAAGATCCTCCGGCAGAGTGCGCTGTCCTGCGGGGAGATCTCCGCCGCATCCATGAGCGCCTGCGTCAAGGCGAGATTGGAATAGCTTTTTGATTCGATCGAGCGGATCAGCGTCCGCACACAGAGCAGGCGAGCATCCAGCCCGATCATCTGCGGTTGCCCCGTATCATGAGCAGACGCACAAGGTTCAGCAGGGAGACCGCGACCGCCGCCACATAGGTCAGCGCTGCCGCCGTCAGAACCTTTCGCACGCCGCTCTGCTCCTCCTGCGTAAATACGCCGGATTCCTTCAGATAGCGGACGGCTCTGCCGCTCGCATTGAATTCGACCGGCAGCGTCACGAGCTGGAAGAAGATCACGACGCAGAAGAACAAAATGCCGATCGTCATGATATGATAGCCGAGCGCGGAATGTCCGCCTCTGCCGCCGACGAGAATGCCGATGAAAATGAGCAGATAGGAAAGCCACGAGGAAATATTCGTGGATTTCACGATCGCATTGCGCACCTTGATCGGCGCATAATTCTGCGCATACTGCACGGCATGACCGGCCTCGTGCATCGCAACGCCGACCGCCGCAACGCTGTCGCTGCCGTAGACATCCTCCGAGAGCCGGATGACATTCGCACGGGGATCATAGTGATCGGTCAGCGAGCCGCTGATCGGTTCGATCCGCACATTCGTGATGCCGTGTTCGAGCAGCAGCTGATGCGCCGCCTCCGCGCCGGTCAGTCCGCGCTGATTCCGCACCTGACTGTATTTCCGGAATGACGATTTCACATGGATCTGCGCAGCAAGCGTGATCGCAAATGAAACAATAATAAAGATCCAGTACATCCTTGACTCCTTTCAGAGAGCTTCCTCCGCCGCTGTCAGGCATTCTCCGCCGTTCAGACGGCAGCCGTTGAGGAAATCGGGGATCTGCATCGGTCTGCTGCCCTCCGGCTGTACTGTCAGAAGTCTGACGCAGCCGCCGTCGCCGCAGACAACATAAAGCTCATGTTTGCCCTCGCGCAGCAGTGTGCCCGCAGGCGCATCGCTCCGCTTTCCGGTGTCCAGAACCGTTCTGAGCAGCTTGAACCGCTTGCCGCCGAAGACCGCATAGCCGGTCACGGCACGGACTGTCCGGTCAAGCTCCGCCGCCGAAACCGTGAAATCCAGACGGCTCATTGCCTTGGTGATCTTCTCCGCATAGGTCACGCCGTCCTCCGGCTGCGGCACGGCTTTCAGCGTACCGTTTTCCAGCATGGCGAGCGTTTCACGGAGCGTATCTGCCGCGAGCAGCGCCAGACGGTCATGCAGCGAATCCGCTGTCTCGTCCGCTGCGATCGGTGTTTTCAGGGTATGCAGCATATCGCCGGTGTCCAGTCCCTCGGCCATCTGCATCGCGGTGATGCCGGTCTCCGCATCGCCCGCGAGAATCGCCCGCTGGATCGGTGCGGCACCGCGCCAGCGCGGCAGCAGTGATGCATGGAGATTGATGCAGCCATAGTGCGGCAGATCGAGGATCTGCTTCGGGAGGATCTGTCCGTATGCAATGACAACGATCAGATCCGGCGCAAGCCCTTGCAGGATCTCCGTGATCTCCGCTGCATCATCGCCCTTCCGGAGCGACTGCGGCGTATAGACCGGAATGCCTACCGCCTCCGCCCTTGCCCTGACCGGTGTCGGCATCAGCTTTTTGCCTCTGCCGCGCGGCTTATCCGGCTGCGTCAGCACAGCCTGAACCTTGTGTTCACTGCCAAGCAGCATTTCCAGTGTCGGGACAGCGATCTCCGGCGTCCCCATAAAGACGATCTGCATTGCAGCCACCTCCCCGCTTTGCCGTTCCGCAGCTTACCAGATCCGCGGGAACAGCTTATACTTTACTTTTTTCTTATATTCGGAATAGCCCGGCAGTTCTTCTGTCAGGACGTGTTCCTCATTGCCGATGCGGCGGACGATCAGCGCCGGATAGATCAGAAAGACCGGCAGCGCGATCAGGGAGCCGAGCATCAGCGGCATCATCGTAAACATCAGGATCGTTGCGGTATACATCGGGTGCCGCATAAAGCGGTAAAGGCCGGTGTCGATGACCTTCTGTCCCTTCTGCACTCTGACCGAGCGCGAGAGGAACGAATTTTCGCGCAGCACCTCGCCGTACATCAGATAGCCGACCAGAAAGATCACGGCTGCAATGCGCGAGATGAACCGCGGCAGCTGGAACCAGCCAAAGCGGAAATCCAGTCCCGCGACCAGAAATCCGACAAGGAACATTGCGGCGCTCAGCACGACAACGACCTGCTGCACCGACTGCTTTTCCTTCGATTCCAGACGCTTTTGCAGCAGCGACGGATCACGCCGCAGCAGCAGCCAGCCGATCAGCAGCATCGGCAGGAACAGATTGAGGATCAGCCGCCAGCCGCCGCGGTAGAGCAGCGTACCGGCCGGCAGAAATACCGCGAGCATCACAATGCCCAGTCCGATCAGATACCGTACCAGTGCTTTCTGTGCAAGCTGTCTGTCCATGCGTTTCCTCCGTTCTGTCGTTATGCTTCCTGCTCCGGCTGGACGAATTCCTCGACCTTTTCAAGGAACAGATGTCCGTCCAGATGATCGTTTTCATGACACGCGCAGCGTGCGCCGAGATCCTTGAGCTTCAGCTCATACTGCTCGCCGCTGCGGTTATAGGCGCGCAGTACGACCGTCTTCGGCCGCGTGACATAGCCCCAGCGGTTCGGGACGGAAAGGCAGCCTTCCACATCGCGCACCTTGCCGGAGGTCTTGACGATCTCCGGATTGACGGCTTCGATCACGGGGCCGTCCTCCTCCAGTATCATTATGAATACTCTGCGCAGGATGCCGACCTGCGGCGCGGCCAGTCCGACACCGCCGGATTTTCTCAGCGTCTCGGTCATGTCATCGAGCAGCTGCGCGAGCTTATCGTCAAATTTCTCGACCGGTCTGCATTTTTTCAGCAGAACGTCGTCGCCCTCTTTCACAATATTGCGAATTGCCATTTTTCATACTCCTTCTTCCGCTGCCGCAGTATTCGGAAAGCCGTCCTTCCAGCGGCGCAGCGCATCCGGCTGGAATGTAAAGCTGCTCAGATGGATCGGACTGCCTGCGAGCTGCTCCTCGGTATACCACGGGCAGTTTTCGCCCAGCGGACTGTCATGCACACCGGCGATGATATGCGCCGACTGCGAGGGCATGAAGCCCTGCGCGAGCAGGAAGCAGCGCTTTCCGTCCGCGTTCCGCGCCTCATCGACGATCACAACTGCATGGCCGGGCGCGCCGCCCTGACAGAGCATATCGCCGGTCTGCGCCTCTGACGGGCAGATCGTATGGGATTCCGCCTCCAGCGAGAGCGTTCCCGCATAGCGCATGACTGCTTCACAGTAGTTGAAATACTGCTGATCCGAGCCGTCCTCTCCCGCGAGCTTCACGCGGAAGGTTCTGTTGATAAGCGGAACCGTCACATAGCGCCAGCCGTCGCGCCAGTCCGTATATTTTGTTTCGTATCCGTTCGAGAATGCGAACGCGATACGGCCGTAATCCTGTCTGTTATAGAGATAATTGCCCCAGAGCACCATGATCGTATCAGCGCATTCCTGATAGCCGGAATCCGGCAGGGGGAGCGTATAGACCGCTGCGGCGTTCACACCGGAAAGCGGCTTGCCGTCATAGGTCATAATGCTGCTGCCCGCAGGCCAGCACTGCGATGTGCGCATAAAATGCAGAAAGCTGTCCTCTGCCGCAGGGATGCGTTCATATCCCTCCGGCGGCGGAAGCAGATCTTCCTGCGTACTGCTCTGCACACCCCCGTCACGCACCTCCGGCGGAACCTGTATCCGGCTGTGCCATGTCGGACAGGCGCGGACGCAAAGCCATACCGCTCCGCCGGTCAGCAGCGCTGTCAGGAGGATCAGCCGGATCACGATTTGCTTTTTCGTGAGCCTGAACAGCGTCATCGCGGCATGAACATCTCCGGCGGTGTCACGACCGGAGAACCGTCCGGATTCAGCAGCGGTGTGAGGCCTGCTGCTCCGCC
>CAMOOV010000087.1 GCA_946621745.1 uncultured Ruminococcus sp. | reverse complement strand
GATTCCCAAGGGGCAATGTCCCTTGGGCGGGGTTTGGGGCGGAGCCCCATTATAATGCATCGCAGATACCTCTGCAAAAAGCAATCGCTGATGTGTGAAGATAATGGAAAGGAAGAATCATCATGATCGTAGTTCTGAAACAGAATCCGAATCCCGCGCAGCTGGAAAGCCTGATCGCGTGGCTGGAGGAAAAGCATATTGAGGTCAACAAGAGCGTCGGTATGTCGCACACGATCCTCGGTCTGGTCGGCGATACCGCCGCGATCGACCCCGACCTGATCTCCGCGCTGGAGATCGTCGAGGATGTCAAGCGCGTACAGGAACCCTATAAGCACGCGAACAAAAAATTTCATCCGGAGCCGACTGTCATCCGGGTGCGCGGCGCACAGATCGGCGGCGGCACGCTGACGCTCATGGCAGGCCCCTGCTCGGTCGAGAGCGAGGAGCAGATCGTCGCAATCGCGAAGCAGGTCAAGGAAAGCGGCGCGACTGTCCTCCGCGGCGGCGCGTTCAAGCCCCGCACCTCGCCCTATTCCTTTCAGGGCATGGGACTCGAAGGGCTGGAGCTGCTGAAGATCGCCCGCGAGGAGACCGGCCTGCCGATCGTCACCGAGATCATGGACGCGGAGCATCTTTCCGCATTCAAAGATGTCGATATCATTCAGGTCGGTGCGCGGAATATGCAGAATTTCTCGCTGCTCAAGGAGCTCGGCCGTCAGGAGAAGCCGGTGCTGCTGAAGCGCGGCCTTTCCGCGACCTATGAGGAATGGCTCATGAGCGCGGAATACATCATGGCGGGCGGCAATCACAATGTCATCCTCTGTGAGCGCGGCATCCGCACATTCGAGACCTATACGCGCAATATCCTCGATATCGGCGCGGTGACTGTCCTGCGGCATCTGACGCATCTGCCGGTGATCGTCGATCCGTCACATGCCTGCGGCAAGGCGTGGATGGTGCCGAAGATCGCGCCGGCGGCAGTTGCGGCGGGTGCGGACGGCCTCATCATCGAAGTACACAATGATCCGGAGCACGCAGTCTGCGACGGCCCGCAGTCGATCAGGCCGGAGGCGTTCGATGCGCTGGCGAAAAAGCTGCACGGACTGCACACCTTCATGCAGGTATAATATGGAGATACGGGAAAACGAATTTGATGCCGATGCGTTTATGCTGCTTTGGAATTCGGTCTGGGGCGGCTGTCCGTCCCGCGAACAGGTGCAGCTTGCGCTGGATCACAGCGTCTTCCGCGCCGCTGTCTATGACGGCGGCAGGATCGTCGGCATGGCGCGGATGATCGGCGATCTCGGAATGTGCTACTATATTAAAGATGTGATCGTGCATCCGGATTATCAGGGGCGCGGCGTCGGGCGGATGCTGATTGAGACGATGCTCACATTTATCCGCACACACGGCGTTCCGGGGACGGACATTGCCGTCGAGCTTTGCGCCATGCCCGACAAAATGGCGTTCTATGAGAAATTCGGCTTTGCCGCAAACGAAGCACAGCGGATGCTGCTGATGTGCCGCGCGGAGGGAATGACATGACAAACAGTGAAATTCTTGCAGCGGCGATGCGGCAGTCTGCGGTTGATCTCGGATGCAGTCCGGCGGATTTTGCGCGGACGCATCCGGTTGTCGTGACGGCGGCGGAATCGCCCGATGCCCGGAAATATCTGAAGCTGCCCTATGCGGCGTATTTCGTCAGCTACGGGAGCAATATCGTCTGCGCGGCTGCGCCGGAGCTGCGGGAGACTGTGGAGGACTATCTGGCGAAATATCCGCTGATCCATTCCTTTGAGCCGCCGCATATGCATATGCTCCACGATGCGCTCCGGCCGCTCGGCTACGGCATTGCGCTGACTTCGGAATACTGGCTGCCGGATGTCGATATCCTGAAACCGCTGGACTGCGGCTATGAAATGCGCATTCTGACACAGCCGGATCTCGCGGAGCTGTATCTGCCGGAGTGGTCGAATGCGCTCTGCGAACCGCGCGCGGAGTTGGATATGCTCGGCGTCGGCGCCTATGACGGCGGGCGGCTTGTCGGACTCGCAGGCTGTTCTGCGGACTGCGCGGATATGTGGCAGATCGGCATTGATGTGCTGCCGGAATACCGCAGAAAGGGCATTGCGGCGGCGCTGACCAGCCGGCTTGCGGCTGAGATCCTCGATCGGGACAAGGTGCCGTTCTATTGCTGCGCATGGTGCAATCTGGCATCGGCGCGGAATGCGGTGAAATCCGGCTTCCGGCCTGCGTGGACGGAAATGGATGTGCGCAGCCTTGCACTGATCGAGGCAATGAACACGGCGCGCACACAGGACATTTTTGTCAGGGAGGACGAACCATGATTATTGCAATTATCGGCCTGGGACTGATCGGCGGTTCCTATGCAAAGGCAACGAAATCGCGCACGCTGCACACCGTCTACGGCTACGACCTCGATCAGGAGGTCATGATGTTTGCGCGGATGACCGGCGCGATGGACAAGGCGCTGACGGATGAGCTGCTCGCGGAATGCGATCTCGTCATCACGGCGCTGCGCCCCGGCGCGGCATTGCAGTGGACACGCGACCATGCGGCGATCCTCGGCAGAGCAAAATGCGTGCTGGTCGATATCTGCGGCGTCAAGCGCGCAGTTGTCGGAGAAATGGCGAAAATCGCTGAGGAAAACGGCTTCCGCTATATCGGCGGGCATCCGATGGCGGGCAAGGAGCAGGGCGGCTTTGTCAATGCGACCGATTCGCTCTTTGACGGCGCTTCGATGATCCTGACGCCGGATGCAAATACCGATCTGCCGACGCTCGAAACGCTCAAGAATTACTTCACCGATATCGGCTTTGCGCATCTGACCTTTTCCACGCCCGATGAGCATGACCGGATCATTGCCTATACCTCGCAGCTTGCACATATCGTCTCCGGCGCATATGTCAAATCGCCGACCGCACAGAAGCGCCGCGGCTTTTCGGCGGGCAGCTTCCGCGATCTGACGCGCGTTGCCCGTCTCGATGAAAAAATGTGGACGGAGCTGATGCTCGATAACCGGGAATATCTCGCGGAGGAGCTGCGCATCCTGATCGACAATCTCAAGCCGTATCTCGAAGCGCTCGAAGAAAATGATGCCGAAAAGCTCTGCGAATGTCTGCGGGAGGGACGCATCGCAAAGGCGTCTGCCGGCGGAAACTGAGGTGCGCGGCATGAGCAAGGGAATGAAATGGTTTCTCGGCATCTTCGGCGGATTTCTGCTCATCGCGCTGCTGTTCTACATCTTTTTTCCGGGCGTTCCTGCGATCATTTATGCAAAGCACCGGTTTGAATATCTCAATACAAAGCTGACACCGTATCCCTTTGAGGGCTACGGTACGCCGGAGGGCGGCAAGGAACTGACCGCCTTCGGCATGACGCTGACGGTTCCGGAATCGACGCATCTCCATAATCCGGAATCGAGCATCCGGCTTTATGTTTCAGACGGCAGCGAATCCGAGCGCGTTGTGATCGCATTCATAGATCAGGATGAACCGCGCTTTGAATTCATCGGCGAGGACGGATTTACGCAGGAGGAATTCGACCGCGGCTGCCGCGGGCTCCGGCGCGAAAAACCGCAGAATAACTATGAGATGTGGGATCTGATCTACAATTTCACACCGGAGGAATACAACTATCATAAGCACGGGACATGGAGATTTTTCATCAATCTGATGAACATGAAGGAAACGATCTATCCGGCAGTCGGCGGAGCGGGCTATCCGTTCGATACCGAAAAGGCGAAGGGTTTCTGCTTCTACTACGGACAGCCGCAGGGAGCGGCCAGGAATTATGCGCTGCTGCTGGAGCTGTATGACCGGGAAAACCTCAACCGCAAAACGACAGTGCTTCTGAAATCCGAGGATTTCGATATTTTGAAGGAAATTGTAAACTCCGCTGATATTGTCCCGCAGGAGGAAACCGAATGAACAAACAAATTCTGGAAACAGCCGGCGGCAGCTATCCGATCCTGACAGGGAGCGGATTGCTTGCACAGGTCGGCACAGAGCTGACAGCACGGATCAATCCCTGCCGCGTGATGATCGTGACAGACAGCAATGTTGCACCGCTCTATCTGGAGGAAGCGAAGAAATCCTTCGCAGATGCTGGATTTTCAGTATATACGCATACCGTTCCGGCGGGTGAGGAAAGCAAATCCGTTGCTGTGCTGGGCGAGTTGCTGGAGGCATTCGCCGGGGCAAAAATGACACGCACGGATCTTGCGGCGGCGCTCGGCGGCGGCGTCATCGGCGACCTGACCGGCTTTGCGGCTGGCTGCTATCTGCGCGGAATCCGCTTTGTGCAGATTCCGACAACACTGCTCGCGGCAGTCGATGCATCGGTCGGCGGCAAAACGGCGGTCAATCTGGCGCACGGCAAGAATCTCGCCGGACTGTTCCACCAGCCGATTGGAGTATATTGCGATACAGATACGCTGCGGACACTCTCCGAACACGAGCTGCACGACGGCTATGCCGAGGCGATCAAGCACGGCATCCTCGATGATCCGGCGCTGTTTGACATCTTTGAAAACGGTCAGCCGGCGGCGCATTTTGAGGAGATCATCGTTCGCTCGGTGGTCTACAAATCGAAGATCGTAGCAGAGGATCCGAACGAAAAGGGCGTGC
The DNA here is from genome assembly GCA_946621745.1 of uncultured Ruminococcus sp. Classification (GTDB taxonomy): domain Bacteria; phylum Bacillota; class Clostridia; order Oscillospirales; family Ruminococcaceae; genus Firm-04. Next base: position 6,623 of record CAMOOV010000087.1, on the reverse strand, counting down.
GCAAGCTGCTGAATCTCGGACATACGCCGGCACACGCGATCGAGCGGCTCAGCGATTTTTCAATCTCACACGGGCACGCGGTCGCGATCGGACTGGCGATCATGGCACGGGCTGCCGAGAAGCGCGGCATTCTGAAAAATGACGATTCTGCGCGGATTATCAGGACGATCAAGCGCGCCGGGCTGCCGGCGGTCTGCCCGTTTTCGGCGGCAGATATGGCGAAGATCGCGGCAGTTGACAAGAAAGCAGCCGCCTCGGATATCACAGTGATCCTGCCGGAATGCATCGGCCGCTGCCGCATGGAGAAAATCCCGATCAGTGAAATCGAAGCACTGTTTGCTGACGGACTGGAGGGACAGTCATGAATATCGTATGCAGACCGTCCGTGCTTTCCGGAACGGTCAGAGCGATCCCGTCGAAATCCGATGCACACCGCAAGCTGATCTGTGCGGCGCTGTCGGAAAACGGAGGGACGCTGCCGCTCCGTCCGCCGTTTTGTGACGATATTGCCGCGACAGTACGCTGCCTGACAGCGCTCGGCGCAGCTTTTACGGAGACACCGGACGGGCTTCGCGTCACACCGGTCACGCGGCAGGCACACGCGGAGCTTGACTGCGGCGAAAGCGGCTCGACTCTGCGTTTTCTGCTGCCCGTAGCGATGTGTGTTTGTGACAATATTGCGGCCACGGGACACGGCAGACTGCCGGAGCGCCCGATCGACACGCTGACGGAGGCAATGTCCGCGCATGGCGTACAATTTTCCGGCGGAAAGCTCCCGCTGAATGCAGCCGGAACGCTGACCGGCGGCGTTTATGAGATCGCCGGAAATATCAGCTCGCAATTTCTAAGCGGACTGCTCATGGCGCTGCCGCTCTGCGAGTCGGACAGCGAAATCCGCCTGACGACGGTTCTGCAATCCTCAAAATATGTGGATATGACACTGGATACGCTGCGGCTGTTCGGCACGGAAATCACAGTTTCGGAGCAGGACGGATTTCTGCGATATTCGATAAAAGGCAAGCAGAAACTTTGTTTTCCGGATAACATTACAATCGAAGGCGACTGGTCGAATGCAGCATTCTGGCTGGCGGCGGGTGCTGTCGGTGACGGCCGGCCGATCACGGTCAGCGGTCTGGATCCGGACAGTACGCAGGGTGACAAGGCAATCGCGGAGATATTGCGGGATGCGGGCACGGATGTGCAATGGAACGCGAATGCCATAACCGTATCCGGCAGAACGATGCGCGGAATCAACGCATCTATGGAGGAAATCCCCGATCTGCTTCCGATTCTGGCGGTGTGTGCCGCTTGTGCGGAGGGCACTTCGCATTTCACGAATGCGGAGCGTCTGCGCATCAAGGAATCCGACAGACTGTCCGCTGTGGCAGAGCTGCTGAACGCGATTGGCGGACAGGTGCATGAGCTGCCGGACGGATTGACCGTCTGCGGCGGACAGCTCACCGGCGGAACGGTCGATGCGCACAATGACCACAGACTTGTCATGGCGGCGGCGGTCGCGGCGCTGCGCTGCGCGGGACCGGTCACGATCCTCGGCGCGGAGGCAGTCAATAAATCGTACCCGACATTCTTTGCGGATTACCGTCATCTCGGCGGGATCGCTGAGATTACGGACTGAGCAATATTATTGTAATTGGAGGGCTTATGGCATCGAGTTTTGGTGAGCGGCTTCGTGTTTCGATCTTTGGAGAGTCGCACGGAAACGGCATCGGCGCGCTCATTGAGGGACTTCCGGCGGGCGAATCCATTGATACGGACGCGCTGATGCGGTTCATGGAACGGCGTCAGGGCGGCCGGAATGCGCTCTCGACTGCGCGGAAAGAGCCAGATATTCCGGAGTTCGTTTCCGGCATTTTTGACGGGAAAACGACCGGATTTCCGGTCTGCATCCGGATCGCGAATACGAATACACGCTCCGGTGATTATAATAATCTTGCGCTGAAACCTCGGCCTTCCCATGCGGATTATCCGGCATATGTGAAGTGGCACGGGGCAGCGGATATGCGCGGCGGCGGTCATTTTTCCGGCCGCCTGACAGCCCCGCTCTGCGCCGCGGGCGGCATTGCAAAGCAGATCCTTGCACGGCATAATATCTTCGCAGGTGCGCATCTTTCAAGCATCGGAACGGTACGCGATGAAGAATTTCCGATGCTGCCGGAGCCGTCGCTTTTTGAAGTGGTTGCTGAGAAAGAATTTCCGGTTATCTCCGATGCGCAAGGGGAACAGATGCAGCAGGAGATTCTTGCGGCGCGGCAGGACGGCGATTCGGTCGGCGGAACGATCGAATGCATGATCCTCGGATTGCCCGCCGGTCTCGGTGATCCGATGTTTGACGGCATCGAAAACCGACTGGCGCGTGTATTGTTCGGGATTCCGGCGGTCAAGGCTGTGGAATTCGGAGACGGCTTTGGGCTCAGCGAAATGCGCGGCTCACAGGCGAATGATCCGTACACCTCCGATCATGGCAAGATCGTTACAAAAACGAACCGGAACGGCGGGATCCTCGGCGGGATCTCGACCGGAATGCCGGTGCGCTTTCGTGTCGGGATCAAGCCGACACCTTCCATTTCAAAGGAGCAGGAGACTGTCTCCCTGCCTGACGGAGAACCGACGACAATCGGGATCAAAGGGCGGCATGATCCCTGCATTGCACAGCGCGCCGTCCCCGTGATCGAAGCAGCAGCTGCGCTCTGTGCGCTTGATCTGCTGCTCTCTGACACAGAATTATAATAATATTGCAGGTGATAATATGGAACTTTCAGAAATCCGTCCGCAGCTTGATGTGATTGATAAGGAGATCCTTGCGCTGTATCTCCGCCGCATGGAGCTGGTTGACAAGGTCGCGGATGCCAAGCGCCGCGATCCCTCCAAGCCGCTGTACGATCCGGCGCGGGAGCGCGAAATACTGATGCGCGTGCGCGAAAATGCCGGCAGTGAATACGGCGACGGTGCGTATCAGCTTTTCCGCATGATACTGGAGCTTTCCCGCGCAAGACAGGCCGCGCAGCTCATTCCCGCGACAAATGTTGCGGCGCGTGTCGCGGCGATGTGTGCGAATGAACAGCCGGTTTTCCCGCAGTCGGGGCGCGTTGCGGTCTCCGGCGTTGAGGGCAGCCACGCGGGAGCCGCCGCCGACCGGCTGTTCCCCAAAGGCAATATCGTGTTCATGAGCGGCTTTGCGGCGGTCGTCAAGGCGGTGCAGTCCGGGCTTTGTCAGTTCGGAATTCTGCCTGTCGAAAACAGTGTGCAGGGCTCGGTGCGGCAGGTCTACGATCTGCTTCAGGAGCCGGATATCTGCATTGTGCGCAGCGTGCGGCAACTGATCCGCCATGTGCTGCTCGTTCGCAAGGGCACGAAAATGGAGGATATCAAAACGATCTACACGCATGAGCAGGCGGCTGGACAGTGCAGCCGGTTCATTGCGGAGCTGGGCGCGGATATTGTCCCCTGCGTCAGTACGGCGCACGCCGCGCAGCGCGTTGCGGAATCGCAGGATCATGCATCGGCGGCGATCGCGGGCGAGGCCTGCGCAAAGCTCTACAATCTCGATGTGCTTTCTGCGGAGATCCAGAACGAAGCGGTCAATGATACGCGTTTCCTCTGCATTACAAAGGGCGCGGGATTTTATGCCGGCGCCGACCGCATGAGTCTGCTCGTGAACTGTGCAAACTCCCCCGGCGCGCTTTATCAGATGATCGCGAAGATCTCGGCGCTCGGCATCAATATGTGCAAGCTGGAAAGTATGCCGATCCCCGGCACGAATTTCTCGTACCGTTTTTATATGGATCTGGAATGCAATCTGCATCAGGAGGGCGTTCTCGGACTGCTCTGCGAACTGGAGCGCTCCTGCGATTCGTTCACACTGCTCGGCAATTATGCTGAGATGATCGGCTGAGCCGGTGCGGGAGGATCGAAACATGATACTGCGATTCGGCGAATGCACCGCTGAGATCGACGCGGACGCGACGCGCCGATGGTATGCAGCGCATCCCCTTGTAAATGACTGCGGCTGCGGGGGCTGCGAGAATTTCCGGCGCTGGACTGCGAGTCCGCATTGTGATCCCCGCATCCGCGAAACACTTGCCGCGATCGGCCTTGATTCGCCGAATCTCATTGCGGAGCTGATCCCGTGGGACACACCTGCGGAGCAATACGCGGCGCACGGCGGCAACTGGTACGGCGGTTTTTATCATGTGATCGGTGCTGTGAAAGACGGTGCGGAGCTGCTTGAAGCTGCGAAGAATCCGCAGTTTTCACCGGAGCGTTTTTCCCTGCGGATCACGGATCGGTTCGCGCTGTTTTTATACTATAACACAAATCAGGCAGATCTGCTGCCGGACGGCTTTCCGCGTCCGGTTTTGCAGATCGAAATAGACGCCTATATCCCGTGGCTTTTGGAGTCACCGAATGAGTATCTTATCACGAACGGAGGCTGAATCCATGACTGATTTTCAAACGCCCTACGGCCTGATCGGCCGGAAGCTCGGACACAGTATCTCGCCGGAGATCCATGCGGCGCTCGGCAATCCGCATTATTCGCTCTATGAGCTGGAGCCGGAGGAGCTGCCGGTTTTCCTCGCAGATACGCGTCTGAAAGCACTCAATGTCACAATACCGTATAAAATTGATGTCATCCCGCTCTGCGCTTCGCTCGATCCGCTTGCGGAGGCGATCGGCAGCGTGAATACGCTTGTCCGGCAGGATGACGGCACATGGAAGGGCTATAACACCGACGCTTACGGTCTGCGCTGCATGATGCGCGCAGGCGGGCTTTCCTTCGACGGCGCGGATGTGCTGGTGCTGGGCAACGGCGGCGTTTCGCAGACGATTCAGGCGATCGCGAAGCTGGACGGCTGCAAAACGCTGACCGTTCTCGATATCCGCGGAACGGAATACAGCTATGACGATCTGCCGCGGTTCTATGACAGCACGACGCTGATCGTCAATGCAACGCCGGTCGGGATGTATCCGAATGCGGGCAGATCGCTGGTCGATCTGGCGAAATTCCCGAACCTCAAGGGCGTCGCGGATGTGATCTACAATCCGGCGCGGACGGCGATGCTCTTGCAGGCAAAGGCACTCGGCATTCCGTTTGCGGGCGGCCTGACGATGCTGGTCGCGCAGGCAAAGCGGGCGGCGGAGCATTTCTTCGGGCAGGATATCGACGATGCGCGGATTGCGGAGATCGGCGCAAAAATGCAGGCGGATGCAGAAAATATCGTGCTGATCGGGATGCCCGGCAGCGGCAAATCCTGCATCGGTGATGCGCTGGAAACGCTGACCGGCAGACCGCTTGTCGATCTCGATGCGGAAATCGTGCAGAAGGCAGGCAAGCCGATCCTGGAGATCTTCGCGGAATCCGGCGAGGAGGGCTTCCGGCGGATCGAATCGGAGGTCGTGCGGGAGCAGAGCGCAAAGCGCGGTGTGATCCTCGTGACCGGCGGCGGTGTTGTGACGCGGCCGGAGAATGAGGCGCCGCTCCGCAGCAACGGCAGGATCTATCAGATCTGCCGCCCGACCGATCAGCTCAGCCGTGAGGGACGGCCGCTCTCGATCGGAGCCGATCTGGAGGCAATGGCTGCGGTGCGGATGCCGCTTTATAAGGAATTCGCAGACGCAGAAGTTGAAAACAGCAGCACGCCGGAGGCGGCTGCGCAGGAGATCTGGAGGGATTATTGTGCATATTCTCGTGCTGAATGGGCCGAATTTGAATATGCTCGGCATTCGTGAGCCGGAGCATTACGGGACGCAGACGCTTGCCGATCTGGTGCAGATGATCGAAACAGAGGCTGCGGCACTCGGCATCACGGTCGAATGCTTTCAGTCGAATCATGAGGGCGTGCTGGTTGACAGGATTCAGGAGGCATACGGCAAAGCTGACGGCATTCTCATCAATCCGGCAGCGTATACGCATACGAGCGTCGCATTGCTGGATGCGGTCAAGGCCGTGCAGATCCCGACGGTCGAGGTGCATATTTCCGATCCCGATACGCGGGATGAGTTCCGGAAGATCTCTTATATCCGGCAGGCCTGCATCGCGACGGTCAAGGGCAAGGGCTTCGAGGGATATCTCGAAGGACTGAATATTCTGGTGCATCATCTGCGGCAGAAATGACAGCAGACTTCATTGGTTTCATCCGTGATTTCTTAAGGCAACACCGCACAAAGCACGCCTGACGACCGGAGCCCGGCTGGCAGCTTGGCAGCGCATCTACTTGCATATTTTCCGTCATCTTGCACGAAAAATCTGACGGGTCAAATATATTTGACCGTAAGTATCCTGCACCGCCAGCTCTGTGCGGTATTGCCTTAGAATACTTCAGATTCATTTAAGATTTGCGGGTTATACTGTTATCAGTGAAGCGAGATGATCGCTTCCAACGATTTCAACCCCCATTTTCCAATTTCTATTTCCCTATTTCCCAAAATGAATTGATTTCCCTTCAACGTCGGGCTGCCGTGGTCAGAAAAGCTGACCGTGCGCAGTCCCTTTTTTTAGGGAGTGTTGACACTAAGCCTAACACGCGTCTTTTTGGCTGATTTTGCCCCATTCGTCGTCAAGGCAACACCGCACAAAGCCCGCCTGACGGCTTGGCAGCGCATCT
>CAMOOV010000086.1 GCA_946621745.1 uncultured Ruminococcus sp. | reverse complement strand
CGGCAAAATTTGACGAAAAGACGTGCATGAATCCCTATGTGGACAGGTTCTTATTTGCGGTGACGGTCGAGGAAGCGCTCCATGCGAATCGCGGCCTCGGTCAGATGCTTGAGCGAATATGCATAGGATATGCGGATATTATTTTTGCCGCTCTCGCCGAATGCAGAGCCCGGTACGACAGCGACGTGTTCCTCCTGCAGGAGCTTCTCGCAGAATTCCTCGCTGGTCATGCCGGAGGATTCAATCGACGGGAACAGGTAAAATGCGCCCTGTGCCGGGAAGCAGCGCAGTCCCATTTGCGCGAAGCGTTCAAGCAGGAAGCGGCGGCGGTGATCGTATTCCTCGATCATATGCGCACAGTCCGCATCGCAGTGCCGCAGCGCTTCAATCGCGGCGCGCTGGCTGACCATCGGCGCACACATGATCGCATACTGGTGAATCTTCCGCGCCTGTGCAATGATCTCCGGCGGTGCCGCCATCCAGCCGAGCCGCCAGCCGGTCATGGCGAATGTCTTGGAAAAGCCGTTGACAACGATCGTCCGCTCGCGCATACCGTCCAGCTCTGCAATGGAAACGTGCTTTGCGCCGTAGGTCATCTCGGAATAGATTTCATCGGAAAGCACCATGATATCCGTGCCGCGCAGCACCTCCGCGATTGCCTCATAATCCGCTCTGCGCATGATTGCGCCGGTCGGATTGTTCGGATAGGAGAGCATCAGCAGCTTGGTTTTCGGGGTGATCTTCGCTTTCAGCTCCTCGGCTGTCAGGCGGAATTCATTCTTCTCCTGCGTCGGCAGGGAGACCGGAACGCCGTCTGCCATCGAGACGAGCGGTGCATAACAGACAAAGCAGGGCTCCGTAATCAGCACCTCATCGCCGGGATTGAGCAGTGTGCGGAAGGTCAGATCGACCGCCTCCGAGCCGCCGATCGTGACGAGCAGCTCATTTTCGGGACAGTATTTGAGCTTGTATTTCCGCTCCATGAAATGCGAGATCTCCTCACGCAGCTGAAGCAGACCGGAATTTGCGCCGTAGAAGATCGCCTGCCGTTCAAGCGTTGAGATCGCCGCCTGCCGGATCGCCCACGGCGTGCGGAAATCCGGTTCACCGACGCCGAGCGAGATCACATTGTCCATCGTCTCCGCGAGATCGAAGAATCTGCGGATCGGAGAGGGTGCGATCGCCTGTGCGCGTTCCGATAGTATGGATTCATAATTCACAGGTAGACACCTCTTTCATCGCCCGGCTCATCCTGAATGAGAATGCCCTTTTCCTTATAGCGCTTCAGCACGAAATGTGTTCTCGTCGAGAGAACGCCTTCGAGCGTTGCGAGCCGCTGCGAAACAAAGTTTGCGATATCGCGCAGGCCGCTGCCGGTCAGCGTGATGCCGAGATCATAGCCGCCGGACATCAGCGTGACCGATTCGACCTCCTCGAAGCCGGAGATCATGCGGGCAAGCTCATCAAAGCCGCAGTCCGGCTGGGGCGTGATTTTCAGCTCAATATAGGCCGAGACCTCATCGCGGTCGGCCAGCTCCTCATCGACGATGACGCTGTAGCCGCGGATAATGCCGGATTCCTCCAGCTCGGTGATCTGCTTTGCGACAGTTGCTTCGTCCCTGCCGAGCATCGCGGCAAGCTCCGCATTGGAGAGACGGGCATTCTGCTTGAGAAGCGACAAAAGTTCTTTCATATTCGGTTTGCTCCTTTACTGTTATTTTTGCGGCACCTGCCGCGGGATTATTTCTTGCTGAACTGGTCGATCTTGTCCATGAGGAAATCACAGACCATGCGCTCCGCTTTCTTTTTCCGTCCGGCGGAGGTGGTCGGGATGCCCGTGACCTTTGCGATCTTGCGCTTCAGCTTTTCGGTCGGGGACTGCGGCTTTTTGCGTCTTTTCGGCTTCGGCTCAAAGGGCGGCGGGAATACGCCCGGCGCCGGAATTTTCTTTCTGACTGGCATTGGAACCATCCTTTCCGTTATTCATCATTCAGTTCATAGCGGATGATGCCGCCCGTGACGGTCATCAGCACGCGTCCGCGGAATGTCATGCCCTTGAATACCGTGTTGTGTGAGCGGGAATGCAGCCTGTCAGGATCGACTGTCCATTCACGGTCAGGGTCAACGAGAATCAGGTCGGCAGGCGCCCCTGCTTCGAGCGCACGCGCCGGCAGATGCAGGATCCTGCGCGGATTGTCGCACATCAGCCGGACAATATCCTGCAAGGAGAGCAGTCCTGTGTGATAGAATGCGGTCAGCGTCGCGGCGAGCGAGGTCTCCAGTCCGACAACGCCGTTCGGCGCTTTTTCAAAGTCCGCCTTTTCTGCGGCGGTATGCGGCGCGTGATCGGTGATGATGCAGTCGATCGTGCCGTCGAGGATGCCCTCCCTGATCGCGGCGACATCATCCGGCGTGCGCAGCGGCGGATTCATCCGGTAATCGGCATCGCGCTTCAGAAGAAGCTCATCGGTCAGCAGGAAATAGTGCGGCGCAGTCTCACAGGTCACATTGCCGCCCTGCGCCTTTGCCTGCCGGACATGATCCACGCTGCCGCGTGTGGAAACATGGCAGATATGGAGCTGCGCACCGGTGCGGAGCGCGGCTTTCAGGTCGCGGTATGTCACGGAATCCTCGGAGGCTCTGTCCATGCCCTTGACACCGAGCTTTTCGGAGACAGCGCCCTTGTTGATAATGCCGCCGTTGATGATCGCGAGATCCTCACAGTGCGAAACGACCGGCAGTCCGGCGGCCTTGGCCTTTGCGAGCGCCTGCTCCATCATTTCCGCAGTCGGGACAGGTCTGCCGTCATCGGAGAGCGCCGTGACGCCTGCGGCTTTCAGGGCTTCGTAATCCGCGAGTTGTTCGCCCTTCAGCCCGACGGTCAGCGTACCGGTCTGGTGAATCTCGACGCCGGTTTTCGCGGCGCGGCCGAGGAATTCGCGGACGGTCTCCGGGCTGTCCATCGGCGGGGTGGTATTCGGCATACACAGCACGCCGGTCACGCCGCCTGCCAGCGCGGCTGCGGCACCGGTATTGACATCCTCTTTATGCGTCTGGCCGGGATCGCGGAAATGAACGTGCATATCGAAGAGTCCCGGCAGGCAGGCAAGTCCTGTGCCGTCGATCACGCGGCCTGCACCGGCATCGAGATGCGGCGCGATTTCCGCGATCTTTCCGTCACGGAGCAGAATATCGCAGACGGCATCCTGCTGCCGGTCAACGGCGCGGACATTGCGGATCAGGATCGAATCCATGAGGTATCCTCCTTTTGTAAGATCGAATAGCTATTGAAGCAAACCGGCCGGCTTCATCGCATAATGCCGGAGAGCCATGCATCAGAACAGTCTGCGGATTCCGGCGGCATTGCGCCTGATCTTTCTGCCCTTATTGCGGTTTTTATGTGTCAGCAGACGCAGTACGCCTGCCGCCAGCGCAACCAGCCAGATCCGGTCAATGCCCTTTGAAAAGAGCAGTCTGGTGCCCTCCTGCAAAGGGATCGCCTCGCTCGGCTTTTCCGCACCGACAGCGTCCATTCTTCCGTATCCGGCATTGAAAAACGCTTTGCCGGATTTACTCTTCCACTTCCACTCCCGTGTCATGCTGTGCCTCCTCTGCATGAAGCAAAACGGTCTGCTTCCGCTTTTCAAATTCCTCATCGGTGAGAATGCCGAGATCGTGCTGCTTTTCGAGCCCGCGCAGCAGCTTGACAGTCTCCGGTGCGCGAAGATTCGGCACAGGCCTGCCGAATGCATCGGCGGGCGGCTTCGCGATCAGGAAATTGATTTTTTTGCCCATTTCGGTGAACATATTCTCATGCTCGGTGCGGATATTGTCCGCAGGCTCATCGGCATGGAGATCAAAGGTCTGATGCAGGATCGTCCAGCCGGAGCCGGTGAAATATTCCAGAGATTCCTCAAACAGATCGCGGTCATCGGTCTTGAAATGCAGCTCACCGCGCAGAACGGCTGCATACTGCCGGAGCTGCCGCGGATGCGTCAGACGGCGCTTCTTGTGGCCTTCCTTCGGCCACGGATTGCAGAAATTGATATAGATACGGTCAACGCCGTCTGCGGGGAGCAGCACCTCGGAGAAGCGCTCGATATTGAGGATTGATAACAGGATATTCTCCGGCTCGCGTCCGGCCTCCGCGAAGGCTGACTCAGTCTTGCGCTTGGCGACGCCGAGCATCTCGGATTTCATGTCGAGCGCGAGATAATTGTTTTCGGGATGCAGCACGGCGGCCTGTGAGACCCAGCCGCCCTTTCCGCAGCCCAGCTCCACATAAAACGGCTGGTCGGGCTTTGCGAAATGAGAGCGCCAGTTTCCGGCGCAGGCGAAAGCGTCATCCATGCAGAACGGTGCGGCGGCAAGCTCCGGTCTTGCCCATTTTTTGAAGCGAATTCTCATAATATCGTTCCTTTATTTCTGATATGGCTTTTTCTTATTATAACATATTATGGTGAAAAGTGCAATGGATACAAGTAAATAATAATAGACTTTTTCGCTGTCTGATCTCATATCGGAGCCGGGTACTGCCCGGTTATAACATATTATGGTGAAAAGTGCAATGGATTCAATCAAATAAAATCTGCCGGCAGTGCCGCAGCCATTTCCTAAAGTTTTCCAAAAGCGAATGAAAGCAGAACGGAATGAAGCCAGACCGTTAATTAGGCGCGGCCAGCGCCGCAACAGCGACAAAACTGATATGCTCAGTGAAATTATGCCGTAGGGAAACGGCTGCCGGCACTGCCGGCCGACCAATCAGTTTCCATGCCTGACAGGGTGTTTTCCGTATAATACACCAGAATATCCTGTGCATCTGCGGCGGAGAGCTTCCCGTCAAGATCGGCATCCGCTGCCTGCATCGCCGCTTCGCTGAGTGATACAGGATTGCCCGCGAGCTGATCCGTAAACGCGGTCAGTGCAAGCTGTGCATCATTCGCGCCGATCGCATAATCCCCGCTGACATCGCCGCGGATCTGCGTGCCGGTCTCCGCGAACTGCCAGCCCGCCTTCTCCGCATAGCTTTCTGCGGACGAGCCTGCCGCTCCGACGATCCAGCCTTGATAATAAACGCGATAATTGCTGCCCGTGCCGTTGGAGACTGTTCCGGTGACATTGCTGATGATGCATTCCGGATTCAGAAACTGTACCGAGCGCAGCGCCCCGCAGCGTGAAAACGCCTGCGCCTGCACCTCTGTGACATTCTCCGGCAGTATCACATTTGTCAGCGCATCGCAGTCTGCAAAGGCGCCGTTCCCGATGACGGAAATGCTCTCCGGCAGATGCAGCTCTGTCAGCGCATCGCAGTCCTGAAAGGCTCTGCCCTCAATCTCGGTAATGCCCCCGGCAATGTGCAGCTCCGTGAGCGATTTGCAGCCGCCGCAGACACCGACCGCGATTGTATGCACGCTCGCAGGAAATGTGACGGAGCGGATTGTACTGCCCGCAAATGCGTTCGGCAGCACTTCTTCGACGCCTTCTGCAATCTCAACTGAATCAAGCTTCGCATTCTGAAACGCGCCGGATTCAACAGAGATCACCGGATAACCGCCGATCTCCGCAGGAATCACCAGATCCCGCGGCGCATCCTCCCGCAGTCCGGTGATGCACACTGCCCTGCCGTAAAGGTCATGCTCGTTCAGCTCATAGATCAGCCCGGTCTCCTCCGCATAACCGGCTGAAGCCGCGAAAGGCTGAAGGATTCCGCAGAGCAGCACGCCCGCGCCGCAGATTGTTGAGATGATTCGCTTTTTCATAGCAGTTCTCCTTTTCCGCTGATGATAGGATAATTCAATTATACTCTCCCCTGCATCGGCCGTCAAGGCCTTTACCGTTTTTCCTTTCTATCCGCCGGTGAGGGTGCGACGAGCTGATTTTTTGTCCAATAAGCCCATTGCAATTTTCAAAAAATTGTGCTATAATAATAGTATCAATCAACTGCCGAAGCGCAGCGGGATACATAGAAGAAAGGGGCTCATGGAATGAAGCAGACATATGAAGCCGGAATGTACATCCGGTACGGCGGAAACGGTGTTTGTCTGATCGAACGCGTCGAGGAGATCGCGTATCCCGGCGCACAGCCGTTCCGATTGTGTTATATTCTGCGGCCGCTCCGCAGCAGCGGCATGGAGATCTCTGTTCCGCTTGACAACGAAACGCTCTGCGCAAAGATGCAGCCGCTTCGGACACGCGAGGAGATCGACGATATGCTGAGCGAAGCAGCGCATGATGAAGAAATGGCGTGGATCGACGACCGGAAGCAGCGCAGTGCGGAATACAGAAAGATTCTTTCTGCCGGTGATGCACAGGCATTGCTGCGGCTGATTCACTGCATCCTGCGGCAGCAGAACAAGCTGAAGGCGATGGGCAAGCGGCTCTCGGCCATGGATGACAATACGCGCAAGGATGCGGCGCGGATGCTGGATGAGGAATTCGGCTTTTCGCTCGGCATGACGCCGGAGAAGGCCAGTGCATACATCTGTGAAAAGCTGAATATCGGATGACAAAAGCCCTGACCGGCAGCGGTCGGGGCTTTTCGTCTGTATGCGGCAGAGCGTCCGCAGCAAAAACAGACCGGAAAGCACTGCGCTCTCCGGTCTGTTTTTTGTATTTGATTTGCGGATCAATAATCCATGCCGCCTGCGGGCATTGCCGGTGCAGCCGGAGCCGGTTCCTTGATATCGGTGACAAGGCTCTCGGTGGTCAGCACCATTGCTGCGACGGATGCAGCATTCTCCAGTGCGGAACGCGTGACCTTTGTCGGATCCACGATGCCGGCCGGGATCATGTCAACATACTCCTCGGAATATGCATTGAAGCCGTAGCCGTTCTTGCCTGCACGCTTGATGTTCTCGATGATGACGGAGCCCTCCAGACCTGCGTTTGCAGCGATCTGGCGGATCGGCTCCTCCAGTGCGCGGAGAATGATCTTTGCACCGGTCTTCTCATCGCCCTCCAGCGACTCGACGAGCTTCTGAACAGCGTCCGCAGCATTGAGCAGTGCAACGCCGCCGCCCGCGACGATGCCTTCCTCGACAGCAGCCTTGGTTGCAGCGAGCGCATCCTCAACGCGGAGCTTCTTCTCCTTCATCTCGATCTCAGTCGGAGCGCCGACCTTGATGACAGCGACACCGCCGACCAGCTTTGCGAGTCTCTCCTGGAGCTTCTCGCGGTCGAAATCGGAGGTGGAGTTCTCGATCTCAGCACGGATCTGTGCGACACGCGCCTGAATTGCAGCAGAATCGCCTGCGCCGTCCACGATGATCGTGTTCTCCTTGGAGATGACGACCTGACGTGCGCGGCCGAGCTGTGTGAGCTGGGTATCCTTCAGCTCCAGACCCAGCTCGGAGGTGATGACCTCGCCGCCGGTGAGCGTTGCGATATCCTTGAGCATTTCCTTGCGGCGGTCGCCGAAGCCCGGTGCCTTGACAGCTGCGCACTTGAATGTGCCGCGGAGATTGTTGAGGATCAGCGTGGTCAGAGCCTCGCCCTCGACATCCTCAGCGATGATGACCAGACGCTTGCCGGACTGGACGATCTGCTCCAGCAGCGGCAGGATCTCCTGAATGTTGGAGATCTTCTTATCGGTGATGAGCAGGAATGCATCATCATAAACAGCTTCCATCTTGTCGGTATCGGTGACCATGTACGGGCTGACATAGCCGCGGTCGAACTGCATACCCTCAACGACCTCGCTGTAGGTCTCAGCGGTCTTGGATTCCTCGATCGTGATGACGCCGTCCTTGGAGACCTTCTCCATTGCTTCCGCGATCAGCTTGCCGATCGTTTCATCCGCAGAGGAAATGGTCGCGACTCTTGCGATATCCGCAGAGCCGTCAACGGTCCTGGAGTTTGCCTTGACCGTATCAACAGCCGCAGCAACAGCCTTGTCGAGACCCTTTTTGAGGATCATCGGATTTGCGCCTGCCGCGATATTCTTCATGCCCTCGCGTACGATCGCCTGTGCGAGCAGGGTAGCGGTGGTGGTGCCGTCGCCGGCTGCATCGTTCGTCTTGACGGAGACTTCCTTGACGAGCTGTGCGCCCATGTTCTCGAACGGATCTTCCAGCTCAATCTCCTTTGCGATGGTCACGCCGTCATTGGTGATGAGCGGAGCACCGAATTTCTTGTCGAGAACAACATTTCTGCCCTTCGGGCCGAGTGTGATCTTGACGGTATCCGCCAGCTTGTCGATACCGGCCTGAAGCGCCTTTCTTGCTTCCTCGCCGTATTTCAGATCCTTTGCCATGATAGATGATCTCCTTTCTGATTATGCTTCAACGATCGCGAGAATGTCATTCTGCTTGACGATGGTGTATTCCTGACCGTCCAGCTTGACCTCGGTGCCGGCGTACTTGCTGAGCAGCACCTTATCGCCGACCTTTACATACATGGTGACTTCCTTGCCGTCCACAACACCGCCGGGGCCGACTGCAACGACCTCTGCGACCTGCGGTTTTTCCTGCGCGGATGCGGTCAGGATGATGCCGCCCTTCGTGGTTTCCTCTGCTTCCGTCATGCGGATGACAACTCTGTCAGCCAAGGGTTTGATTGTCATGATAGGTTCCTCCTGTTCTATGATCGGGCGCTCCCACGGAGGAAGCCTCCCGCTGAAATTAGCACTCTGTGCGTGTGCCTTTTAGCACTCTTTCTTTCCGAGTGCTAAACCTATTGTACCATGTTTTGAGAAAAAATCAAGCCTTTTCTCAATCTTTTCACATTATTCGGAGATTTGCACAATCCGCGCACAAGTCCGAGGCAGAAAAATCAGCATCATGACAAAGCGCCCGCATCCATTTTCATGATATGCAGGCGCACTATACAATTATAATATACCATCTCCGCGGCAACTTACAGTTTTCTGAGGAAACGCTGCATTACAAACGCGGCGCGGCTTTCCAGCGGCGGAAGTGCATCCGGCGCGAAATATTGCAGGCACAGACTTTCACCTTATTCTTTTAACCATTCCAAACCACACTTTTTGTAACAGAAACCGCCCAAAAAGATAATAGCGCAAAAAAGCAGCACTGTCTGCACGGGATGACAGTGCTGCTAACGAATTGTCATATTCATCATCCGCAAAGCGCGGCGGTCTATGGCGAACCGGCCCTCAGCGGGTAAACTGTGAAACTGCATTGGTGCCACATCCTCTCAGGTGAAATGATATCTGGTAACCTCTCTTACCTGTACATCGGAAACACATCCCTTATTCAGTTTCGTAGATCCTGTTCATTGAATCCGGCCGTCAGGTGCCGGAGCTGTACTTCTGCATCGGAAGCACATCCTTTCTCAGCGTGATAAAGCTGTTAATTGCGTTCGAGCCGAAATCCAGTCAGCCCATCGGTAACGCCTCCTTTAACTGTGTTTTTCTTGTTTATGTCTGTATTATAGCATATTTTTCTCGATTTGTCAATATGTTTTGTGATGATTTTATATATTTTTATTTTATAACGAAAGCGAACGCGCAAACCTGCCAAAATACCCCGCAATCGGCGTTTTTTCGCGTGTCAGGCGGGAAAATGAGGAAAAAAATGGGGACATCGTGTGAAAATTATCCAAACGGCGGGAATCACAGAAATTCAGTTTGTTAAAACTCTACAATTCGAGAAAAAAGACTTGCAATTTGAGGTTAAGAATGATATAATGACAATATGTATATGCGGCATTGCGCAAAAATACGCGTTCTGCTGGCGGCAGCCGATGCCATCAGCTGCTCAAGGTCGCGTACATAATCTACTATTAAGGAGAGGTTTGAATGAAATCACTTTTCAAGCGCACGCTTGCAGCGGCCACCGGTTCCGTCATCGCACTGAGCCAGCTCGCTGCAATGGCAGTCAATGTCAACGTCAGTGCAGCTGACGCACCCTCCGCCTCCAAGGTGACGGTCGTTGACAAGAAGTTCTGCCTGAATGTTCCGGTAGCAAAGGCAGATCCGTTTAAGATCACGGCATCTGACTGGAACGACAAGGCAGAGTCTGAGATCCTTGCAGTGGGCAAGAAGGAATTCTCCGCACACGCTTCCGAGCTTCGCACGAAGTTCATCAACCGTATGGCCGAAATCATGTTCTACGGCGGCAGCGCCACCAAGGATCAGGCCAGCCGGTTTGCTGCCTGCTTCAGCGACATCAATGTCACTGTAAATCCGGACGGCACCTTTACTGCAAAGGTTGCAATGTACGATGCAGCACAGGTCACCACTGAGATCTACATGGACACCATCGCAAGAATCATGGGCGGCGCGGTTACGACCGATGACGGCAGCAAGCAGATCGTTCCGGATTTCAGCGGAGTCAAGATCGCGGGCGAGTTCATCATCGAGGGCAAGACCGATTTCGATAAGAAGACCATCTCGACTTCTGCAAAGTTTGTTGATGACGAGGGCAAGGAGTACAAGGACGCTGACAGCGTATTTGAGGTTGACGGCTACTGCCAGCATGTTATGAACGAAATCGGCCTGGCAGCAACTATCGCTGCAGATGATGCTGAAAAGGACGGCTCCAAAACCGAAAAGTTTACGGATGCTGTCAATAGGATCGCAAGGAACGGCTTCGACTTCAATCAGGATGTCCTGAAGGCTGCAAAGGCTGTTGACAGCATCAAGATCGAAGGCGCTGATTACAATCAGGTCTATGTTGACTATATGGGAGAGGTCGGCAAGAAGCTCGATGCTGCAAATATTTCCGAAAAAAACAAGCTCCGCATCATCGACCAGATGATCAAGTATATTCCGGGGAACGCAAGCATGGCAGCTAAGGACGAACTGGTCAACCACTACTACAACTCCGCTGTCAACTTCTTCAACAATAAGTACAGCAACATTCAGATTGATCTGAAGCCGTCTGATGTGACAGATGTTCTGGACAGCGCACTCGATGCAGAGTATGCATTCACCAATGGCTATTCCTTCAATGCAAAGGTCAAGATCGACGACGATCAGAAGGATGAGCTGCTCACTGAGCTGATCGCTTCCGGCATGACCGCAAAGGATGTCGAGGACAAGTATGGCTACACAGTCATCATTGACGGCGACGAGACCGGCATTGACAAGGCAGATCTCAATACCTATGAGTATGTCGCTGTTGATTCCTTCAAGACGATCATCTTCAACGACAGAACCAATGACTACGGTCTCAACACCGAGTTCTTCTATGATGTTCTCCGCGATGTGCAGGCTGTTCACATTAAGGCAAAGACCGTGACTACCACCACGACCACCACGACCACCACGACCGACATTACCACCACCACCACGAGTGAGGAAGGTCAGGGCGGTTCCACCACCACCACGACTGAGGAAGGTCAGCCGGGCGGTTCCACCACCACCACGACTGATGATCAGCATCAGGGCGGTTCCACCACCACTACGACTGATGATCAGC
>CAMOOV010000085.1 GCA_946621745.1 uncultured Ruminococcus sp. | reverse complement strand
TCGGCCGTCAATAAGCAACCGTGGCGGATCGTGAAATGCGGCAATGCATTCCATTTCTACGAGGTACACAGCAAGGGCTATGCGAGCGAGCAGACCGGCGATATGCAGAAAATCGACATGGGCATAGCGCTGGCGCATTTCATGATGATGACAGACGGTACACTCTCGGTTGCCGATCCGGAGATTCCGGTCAGCGATAATACGGAATACATCGCGACGGTCACGGTCGGCGCACAATAATCAAAAACAACAGCGGAGACGGGCGATTTGTCTCCGCTGTATTTTTTCGGTAATCAGCCGCAGAGCTGCAAGCGTTTCTCACAGTCTGTCTCGGAGCAATGCTTTGCCGGAAAGGTCATATACCCGTGCGCCTGACGGTTGGCTGATGACATAACCGATGGACTTCACCAAAAAAGTGATGCAGCCGGAAAACTGCATCACTTTTTCTGTATTCTTAAGGCAACACCGCACAAAGCCCGCCTGACGACCGGAGCCCGGCTGGCAGCTTGGCAGCGCATCTACTTGCATATCTTCCGTCATCTTGTATGAAAAAACTGACTGCCTATCTGCACCGCCAGCTCTGTGCGGTATTGCCTGAATGAAATTTTCGGATTCTGCCACCCGGTCAGATTTCGTTCTGCTCTGCGATCAGACGGTCTGCGCCGTACATCTTTCGCAGCTTAGGCTTCTCGATCTTTCCGGTCGGATTGCGCGGGACATCTGCAAAGATCAGCTTGCGCGGGCGCTTATAGCGCGGCAGTGCTTCGCAGAAACGGTTCATCTCGTCCTCAGTGCATTCCATGCCTTCCTTGATCGAGATGATCGCCGCTGCAATCTCACCGAGCCGCTTGTCCGGCAGGCCGATGACAGCAACATCCTTGACCTTCGGATTCGTGCGGATGAAGTCCTCAATCTGCACAGGATACAGATTTTCACCGCCGGTGATGATGACATCCTTTTTCCGGTCAACCAGATACACAAAGCCGTCCTCGTCCTCACGCGCCATATCACCTGTGCGGAGCCAGCCGTCCGCGGACAATACCTGTGCAGTTGCCTCCGGATCATGATAATAGCAGGTCATGACGCCCGGTCCCTTGACGCAAAGCTCGCCGACCTCGCCGCGCGGAACGATCTCGCCGTTCTCATCGATGATCTTGGATTCCCAGCCGTAGCCGGCCTTGCCGATTGCGCCGACCTTATGAATATTCTCCACACCGAGATGCAGTGCGCCCGGGCCGATCGACTCGCTCAGGCCGTAGTTGGTATCGTAAAGATGATTCGGAAAATACTTCTTCCAGCGGGCGATCAGGCTCGGCGGAACAGGCTGTGCGCCGATGTGCATGAGCCGCCACTGAGAAAGCTCATAATCACTGAGCGCGACCTTTCCGCTCTCAATCGCATCGAGGATATCCTGCGCCCACGGCACCAGCAGCCAGACGATCGTACATTTTTCCGTCGAGATGGCATCGAGGATGACGTTCGGCTGAATGCCGTTCAGCAGGACAGCCTTTCCGCCGACCAGAAAACTGCCGAACCAATGCATCTTCGCACCGGTATGATAGAGCGGCGGGATGCAGAGGAACACATCGTCCTTGGTCTGGCCGTGGTGATTCTGCTCGACCTTGCAGGAATGCATCAGGCTTTCGTGATTGTGCAGGATCGCCTTCGGGAAACCAGTCGTGCCGGAAGAGAAGTAGATCGCGGCATCGTCGGCATCGGTCAGGAGAACCGACGGCGTATTGCTGGGACAGTTCGCGGTCAGCGCATCATAGCTCTCCGCAAATCCCGGACAGCCCTGTCCGACATAGAGCAGCATCCGGTCATTGCCGAGCGTATCAACGACCTCCTCGACTCTGCCGATGAATTCCGGCCCGAACACCAGAACCGAGATATCTGCCAGTCCGACACAGTATTCGATCTCGTGTGCGGCATAGCGGAAATTCAGCGGAACTGCCAGCGCACCGACCTTCAGGATGCCGAAATAGATCGGCAGCCACTCGATACAGTTCATCAGCAGTATGCCGACCTTGTCGCCCTTCTTCACGCCGCGGGAGATTAAAAAATGGGCGAATCTGTTTGCTTTTTCGTTAAAAACCTTCCATGTGATCTCGCGGCGGTAATAATTGGGGCGGCGCGGCTCGATCAGTTCATATTCCTTCCATGTGACACGGCGCGGTTCGATCACGGAGGGGTTCAGCTCGACCAGCGCAGTATCGTTGCCGTAGAGCGCTGCATTCTGTTCCAGTATATCAGTGATAGGCATTGGCGTTTCGTCCTTTCGCAATGTGATTGCAGGGGATACCCTGTCAGTATTATTTTAGCACAAAAAAGCATTAAAGTCAAGGGATTATGGAGGACAATGCGAAAAACCATGCGAAAAAAGAGAAAACATCCGTTTGCATGATCCGATGCATACTTGACGGCAACGCGGATTTATGATATGATATCTGTAATATGGAATGAGAGGAGGCGGTCTTATGCCGCATACTTTTTACGGAATAGAGCAGGACGCCGTCCGCGCTGTCAGGCCGGTCAGCGGGGCGTTCGCATGGATCGGTTCTCCGCAGGCACTTTTCGCAGTCCTGCTGCAATGCTGGTCTGCGGAGACCTGTGCGCCGCGGCTGCGTGACGGCTGGAGCAGGGAGAATCCGACACGCGGACAATGCTCGGTCACGGCATTCCTCGCGCAGGACATCTTCGGCGGAAAGGTCTTCGGCATTCTGCGTGAAGGCGGCAATTATCATTGCTACAATATCATCGGAGACTGCGTTTTCGATCTGACGGATGAACAGTTCGGCGGCGAAAAGCTCGATTATTCATCCGGCACCGAGCAGCAGCGGGAGACGCATTTTGCGCGGGAGGAAAAGCGCCTGCGCTATGAGCTTCTCCGTCAGCGTGTGCTGGAATACGGCCGGAATACGGAGGAAAACAATGTTTGAGACTGCACAGCAGGAAAGCAATCCGCAGGCGATCCTCGTCGGCGTCGATACCGGCGAATACGATGCGGAGCTCTCAATCGCGGAGCTGGCCGCGCTTGCGGATACCGCAGGCTGCACGGTGCTTCGCACGGTCGTGCAGTCGCGTCCTGCGCCGGAGGCAGCGACCTGTGTCGGCATCGGCAAGCTCGATGAGATCCGCGCTCTGGCAGAAGCGCTCGAAGCGGATCTGCTGATTTTCGATACGGAGCTGACCGGCGTACAGCTTCGCAATATCGCAGACCGCACCGATTGCAGAGTCATTGACCGCACCATGCTGATTCTCGATATCTTTGCAGGCAGAGCGCGGACAGCCGAGGGCAGGGTGCAGGTCACATTGGCACAGTATCAGTACCGGCTGAGCCGCCTGACCGGTGTCGGAACAGCGCTTTCAAGGCTCGGCGGCGGCATCGGCACAAGAGGCCCCGGCGAGACCAAGCTCGAAACCGACCGCCGGCATATCCGCAGCCGCATCACCGCGCTGAAGCATGAGCTTGCCGATCTGGAAAAGCACCGCAAATACCTCAGCAGCCGCCGCAAAAAGGACGGCATCCTGACCGCGGCGATCGTCGGCTATACCAATGCCGGAAAATCGACACTGTTCAACCTGCTGACGCAGGCGGGCGTGCTGGCCGAGGACAAGCTCTTTGCAACGCTCGATGTCACCGTGCGCGCTCTGGAGCTGCCGGACGGCAGAACCGTCCTGCTCTCGGATACGGTCGGGCTGATCCGCCGCCTGCCGCATCATCTTGTTGAGGCGTTCCGTGCAACACTGGAGGAGACCGCCGATGCCGATCTGATCCTGCATCTGCTGGATGCTTCCGAACCGGATATCCGCGAGCGAATGCAGATCACGCAGTCCTTGCTCAATGACCTCGGCTGCGCGGAGATCCCGCAGATTCATGTGCTGAATAAGGCCGATCTCGTGGATTATCCGCTGCGCAATGAGCCGGATACGGTCTGGATCAGCGCGAAAACCGGCAGCGGCATTGACACACTGCTTCAGATGATCGCCACGGCACTCCCGCAGACGGCAAAGCGGATGCGGCTCTGCATCCCGTATGCGGACGGGAGCTTTTTGCAGTGCATCCGCGAGGAGGGCAAGGTCTTTTCGGAGGAATACACCGCCGACGGCACGGTCATTGATGCGCTTGTCGATATCCGCCGGCAGAAGGCCGCCGAACAGTATTTGCTGCCGGATCCGGAATAATCCGCGCATTTCCGCAAATACTGTCATCGGGGTGATAATATGGCAAAGCACAGAAATACCGATGTCCGGAAGCAGAAGCTCCCGGTCGATCGTGTGCAGATGAATGCGCCGCACGGCAAAACCGCCGGTGATCTTCCGCAGACCGGTGAGCTGCCGGTCATCACACTGGAAAAAGAGATTCCGGCGACCGATCTGCACGATATGTAATCATATCAGCGCCTGCTGCATGAGATCAGCGGGCGCTTTTTGCCGGAACAAATTTTATGCAAATGTCCATTCTCGACGCGGTTCGCGCGGCGGCTCTGGTATGATAGGAATACAGCAACGCGACAGAAAGGAGCCTATCTCATGCCAAAGCATCTTCGTTCTCTTATCACGCCGATCCTCTGTATTTTCACGCTGACTGCCTGCCGGTCAGCGATGCCGGAAGCCGCCGGAGCGCCGCTGCCGCCGGGCGGACAAACCCCCGAACAGCTCCATTTGCAGGAGCCCGAACCCACGCAGAATCCGGAAGCCGAACCCGTTCCCGCATCATCGTACATGGTCGGCACATGGATTCCGTATTTCACGGTGGAACAGCTTCTCTCCTCGCCGGACGAGCGTGCCTGCCGCAGTGCGGTTAATTCCTATTTGCAGGGGCTCAAAAAAACAGGTGTGAATACGGTTTTTGTCCATGTCTGCGCATTCGGCGAAAGCAGCTATCCCTCGGCCTATTATCCGCTGCTGCCTGCGGGACATTACCATGATGCCATGCAGATCTTTACGGATATCTGCGCATCGCTCGGCCTTTCGCTGCACGCATGGATCAATCCGCTGCGCTTGCAGACCGAGGAATATATGAACGCACAGACCGGCGATTCCACGCTTGCGGTCTGGTACCGCGATGAAAAAATGCGCGCGGAGAATCTCGCGTTCTGGGAGGGGCGGTATTTTCTGGATCCGGCAGCGGAGACAACGGTGAAGTTCCTGCGGGATGTCGTGACGGAGCTGGTCTCGAAATATCATCCGGCGGGTGTGCATATCGACGATTATTTTTATCCGACAGCCGAGCCCGCATTTGATGTGTCTGATTTTGCTGCATCCGGTGCAGCGGAGCTTGCGGCCTGGCGCCGGAACAATATCACGCGCATCATGCAGACCATGTGTGCCGCCGTCCATGCAGCGGATCCGGAGGCCGTGTTTTCGGTCAGTCCGGGCGGAAATCCGACGCTGAATTACAACACGCTCTTTGCCGATGTCGGCGCTTGGGCAGCGGCGGGAGACTGCTGCGATCTCATCATACCGCAGCTCTATTTCGGATATCAGAATGCGGGCTGTCCGTTTGCCGCAACGTTGCAGGGGTGGTATGCGATGCCGCGGGCGGAGAATGTGCAGATTGCCGCAGGACTTGCGCCCTATAAGATCGGACAGGCGGATGTCTATGCGGGCGGCGGCTCGGAGGAATGGATTCTGTCCGGCGGGATCATCGCAAGGGAAACTGCGGATGTGCTGGCGCAGCCGGAGGGTGCCGGTGTTGTGTTCTATCATTCGGATGCGCTGCTGCAAATGCCGGAAGCGGAGGCTGCTGCGCTGGATGCGGTATTGCGCGGGCAGTAAAAGGACTCCGAGCCGGTCGGCAGGGCCGACAGCCGTTTCCGTTCGCGCCCGGAGAGCTTTAGATCAAGGCTCCGGCACGGCCGGCGGGTGTGCTGTCTGTTTACCAATTCCGACGGGGACAGTATGCAGCGCTTTTTGCGGCACGCAGCTCCGCAAAGCAGCCGCACTGCGCACAGATCCCGTTTTGCAGATCTGCACATTCCGCGCAGACCGCAAGCCGCGCCCGGTATTCCGCATCCGGTGTCCGCTCGTCGGACGGGAGCTGTTCGATGCGCCGCAGTACAGTCCTGTAAAGTCCGGCCGGATCAGTCTGCGAGAGCAGACAGCGCTTGCAGACCGGCGGATTCATTTCACCGTGACCGCTGCGGCAGAGCAGGCAGGAAGCGTAAAGCGGAGCAGTCTGCCCTCCAGCGTGACCGGAAGCGCTTCGGGCTGCACAGTCTCCGGCGCGTCAAATGTATTATGCGCATGGACTTCGTTTGTCAGGATCCGCGCAGATGCTTCGCTGCCGGTCAGTCCTGCAATCTCGCAGCAGATCTCAATATCCTCGGTCAGCGAGCAGTTTGCGGCGGTCAGCGTCAGAACGCCGTCCCTGACGGATGCCGATGTGCTGAGCATCGGGAAACGGAGCGCATCCTCTCCGAGCATCTCATTCTCGGAAAAGCAGTAGACCGCTTCGCCGTCCTGATGTGCCTGATAGAGATCGAAAATATGATAGGTCGGCGTTTTGATGAGCGCGCCGCCCTCTGTGAGCAGGATCGCCTGCAAAACATTGACTGCCTGCGCGAGATTTGCCATGACAACACGGCTGCTGCTGCGGTTGAAAATATTGAGGGAAACTGCGGCGGCAAGCGCATCACGCATCGTGTTCTGCTGATAGAGGAAGCCCGGATGCGTGTCCGGCTCGACCTCGTACCATGTACCCCATTCATCGACCAGCAGACCGATCTGTCCTTCGGGATCGTATCGGTTCATGATCTCGCTGTGCCGCTGAATGAGCGTTTCGATCCGGCTGACGCAGCCGAGCGTCTGCGCATATTCCGTCTCATCAAAGACAGTCGCGGAGCCCTTGCTGTTCCAGTCATAGACGCTGTAATAATGCAGCGAAATGCCGTTCATATGCTGTGCCGTCACGCGCTGCATCATGGTCTCCATCCAGTGCAGATCGCCGCCGCTCGGCCCGCAGGCCACGCGGTAAAGCTGATTGCCGTCGTGATTCTTGCAGAAGCACTGAAAGCGCTTGTAGACATCCGCATAATATTCCGCGGTCATGCTGCCGCCGCAGCCCCAGTTCTCATTGCCGATGCCGAGATATTTGAGATGCCACGGCTCCGGATGCCCGTTTTCCGCACGCAGCTCCGCGAGGGAGCCGCCCTTTGCGGTGAGGTATTCGACCCAGTCGGCAAGCTCCTGCACGGTGCCGCTGCCGACATTGCCCGCGATATAGGGCTCGCAGCCGACCAGCTCGCAGAGCGCCATGAATTCATGCGTGCCGAAGGAATTGTCCTCGACCACGCCGCCCCAGTTGGTATTGATGATGCGGCGGCGCTTTTCGGGCGCACCGATGCCGTCGCGCCAGTGGTATTCGTCCGCGAAGCAGCCGCCCGGCCAGCGCAGAACCGGCATCCGGATCTGCCGGAAGGCGTCGATGACATCCTTCCGGATGCCGCTGACATTCGGGACGGCGGAATCCGCGCCGACATAGATGCCGCCGTAGATGCATCTGCCGAGATGCTCGGAGAAATGACCGTAGATCTCACGGTTGATATGACCGGTACGGTCGGCGGTGTTGATAAGCATATTCAGATGTTTCATAGGCTCTCCTTTTTCCGGATTATTTGATGCCTTCGCATCAGATCAATCATATTGTAGCATTCCGGAAATGAAAAGTCAATGACGGATCGCACAGTTCATATGACATATCGTCGAAGAAAAGCCCCCTGCGATTGCAGAGGGCTTTGCATTCAGACGAGCGGCGGCATACCGCCGTCATCGGAATCCGGTGCATCGTTCTGCGGCGGATTCTGCGGATAGGCGGGATTCTGCGGAAAAGCGGGATTCTGCGGGTATGCAGGATTTTGCGGATAGGCAGGATTTTGCGGATAGGCAGGATTTTGCGGATAGGCAGGATTCTGCGGATAGGCAGGATTTTGCGGATAGGCAGGATTTTGCGGATAGGCAGGATTCTGCGGGTAGGCAGGATTCTGCGGATAGCTGGGATTCTGCGGATAGGCAGGATTTTGCGGATAGGCAGGATTTTGCGGATAGCCGGGATTCGGCGGGTAGCCGGGATTCTGCGGGTAGGCAGGATTCTGCGGATAGCCGGGATACGACGGATAAGCCGGCTGATTCGGATACGGCGGGTAATTCGGATACGGCGGATCATTCGGATTCTGCTGTCCCTGTCCGAACAGGCGCTCCGGTGCGCCGGGGCCTGCGACGACCGGCTCTGCCACGACAGGCGCATCCATCTTCGAGAGACGGTTGACCATGACAAATGCAAAGACGACAAGTGCGATGTAAAATACGAGGAAGATGATCGTGAACATCAGATTTTCCACGAACAGACAGAAATCATAGAAGCCGTGAATCAGCATCGGCACAAAACATGCCAGAAACAGATATCTGTGCTTTTTGGATGTATTGCAGAACATTTCCTCGCGCTTGGCAAGGCCGTAGTACATACCCATGAAGATGCCGAAGATCGTGTGTCCGGGAACAGCGGTCAGTGCGCGCATGATACCGGTCGAGAAGCCGTACTGTATGACATACAGCACATTTTCCAGCGCCGCAAAGCCGAGCGATGCGGCAACCGCATAGACAACCGCATCAAAGGAATAGTTGAATTCCCGATCCTTCCATGTGCGGATCCATGTCATGAAATATTTGCCGCCCTCCTCAACGGCTGCAACACCGATGAAGGCCTCCACCAGATGATAGGCGATCGTGTTATGCGGAACCACAATGCCGATCACGACACCGAAGATCAGTTCGAGGATGACCGCCGGAATAATGCTTGCCGCACCGAGACCGACCAGCGACCAGATCATCTTTGCCGATTCATGCTCCTTTTTGTCGAGCTTCCAGACATAGAACAGCAGTGCCGCCGCGGGCAGCAGTGCGATCAGTAATAAACTCTGCATATCAAACTCCTTTTCCGTTCCTGTGTGTTTCGGTTATTGGTGCCACTGTTCATTGACGAATGCGGTACGGTTTTCAAGCCACTCCGCGACATATTCGGCGGCTGCCTTTTGCGTCAGGCAGTGCTTGGCGCTGCGGCTCAGCTCGTTCATGACGGCCTGATCGCGGGTGCTGATACCCCATTTGTCGGTATTGCGCTGAAATGCATCTGCGAATTCTGCCGTCTCGTCATTCACCAGTTTGACCGCATCGGAGAAGACGCCGCTGTCATAGGCTTTTGTCCATTTTTCGCGGATCACATCCTGATACCAGTCCTGATACATCAGCACAGCGAGCCACGGATTGACCGTTTCGTATTCATTGGAATTGACATCCGGCACGATATTTCCGGCATAGAAGCCCTTGCCGTTTGCGCAGCGGTTCTTGTTGCCGAGACCGGAATCGAAATCCCACGGTGCCTGGAATGTCAGCTTTTTGTCGCCGTCCGCGCCGAAATCTGCGGACAGGAAGAAACTCGACCAATAGATATCGGCATCGCAGGTCATCTCGCTGACGATATACATATCCGCGAGCGAATCCACATTTACAACTGCCTCGACCGCCTGCTGCGGCGTCATGTCATCTGCCGGCGCGATCTCCGAATAATCGTCATTGAATTTGTATGCCTGATCGTCATAGGCTGCGTGATACATGATATTATAAACATTGTTGACAAATCCGGCGATGAAATCATGCTGTGCCTGCGAATAGATATCATTCTTGATCGTCATGCCGATATTCTTTTTCGGATCGTTCGGGGCTTCCGGCAGAGCAGTGATCGTTTCGCCGCTGCCGCCCTTTCCGTCAAACGGTGTCAGCGGCGCATTGTCCGCATAATCGACATGAAAAGCCTGAAGCGGCGCCTCATTGACATAATAGCCGTCAAATTCAAGGAAATAGCCGATATCCGTTCCCTGATAGTCCTTTTCCGCCTCGGTGATATTCACGCGGTTTTCGCTGATCTGCTGCTGCTCGGCGAGCAGATAGACACCCCAGTATTCGCCGTTGATCTCGACCTCGACAAGCCTTGCATCGGAGCAGTAAAGGCCGTCCGGTTCCAGCAAACCGCGTGCCATTTCGAGCGCTGCCCGGTCGCGCAGCAGGGATGCATCCTTATATTCCGCGAGCAGGAGCCAGTTTTTCTGCTCGGCACCGTCATTCAGTCCGAGCATATTCTGCTTTTCGGCAAATTTGATGCGCAGGGGCTTTTTGTCATATTCCGTTGTCCAGTTGCCGCGCACCTTGACCTGTGCATCCGCGGGAACCGGCAGGGCATCTGCCTGCGGCTCGATGATGCTGACGCGGCAGTCCTGATAGCTCGGCTCCGGCGGGATCTGATAGCCGGGCGTCCATGAGGCGATCGACTCGGCAACATGACGCGCAACAGGCTTTGTCACAAAGTCCAGTGCATCGGCACCCTGACTGACTGTTACGATCCGGATGACCGGAAGTGTGTCCATCCATTCCGGCAGTGCTTTGGTATAGTCTGCTGTATTTTCCGTCCGGCTTTCTGCATTGCCGCTGCTGCTTTGTGCATTGCTGCTTTGATGCTCCGGCGCATTGGAGTCTGCCGTGCAGCCGGTGAGCAGGGCACAGGCGAGCAGAAGCGGAAGTGTTATTTTTCGCATAGCTGTACTCCGATCTGTGTATAGTGCTTTTATTATAACATATTTTGCGAAAAAGTGCAATGGATATAAGAAATAAAATGAACTGTTTCACTACCTGATCTCATATAGGAGCCGGGCACCGCCCGGTTATAACATATTATGGTGAAAAGTGCAATGGATTCGCAGCATCATCCCGAACGGAAGTGATACGAAAAAAGGAAGCGGCAGTGTTCCGCTTCCTTCCGTTTCAGAGCATTCAGACGGCTGCGCCGATCAGCCGGCGCAGCAGCGCCAGATCCCGTGCATCCAGAATGCCGTCTGTATTGAAGTCAAGCTGCTCGGCGACAGCCGGATCCTCAATGGGCTTTTTGGTAAGAAGATGCTGCAAAAGACGGCCTGCCTGCGCCTGCGTATAGACACGCGCCGGAACCGTGCCGTCCGGCTCCGTGCCGCCGACCAATTTGCCGTCCGCATAGACACAGACATTCGGGCAGCGCTCCGCGACCTCGACGCCGCTCACCAGCGTATCGTATTCCTCGCCGAGCTGCTTCATTCCCTTGAGACTCCAATCGTTGTCGGGATCCCAGTTGTCGCCGTAATACATTCCGACGATCAGCTGCACCTTTTTATTGGAATTTGCGATCGCGTAATCCGGCCACGCGACCTCGATATAATAGATGTCATCCTTATACTGCTTCGGCTGCGAGATGACCGCCGCTTTTCCGCTGACCTCCGTCTGCACCTGATCGTAGGGGCATTGCAGGACGAAGTTGGCGGGTATGCCGTCACTGTTTTCAAATTCGCTGATATCGAAATAGTAG
>CAMOOV010000084.1 GCA_946621745.1 uncultured Ruminococcus sp. | reverse complement strand
AGGGCTCTGCCCTCGACCCGCGAGCTTTTTGAAAAAAGCTCGACCAAAAACTTTGAATAACATCGCCGGATGCGTAATGACAATTTCCTGATTGGATACTCCAAGGTAAGCGGAAGCGGTCAGATCGACACAAATTCCGGATCGGTGTTATGCTGTCTGAAATGCGCATTCAGCGCATCCAGACTGAGCCCGTCGCCGATGACGATGAGAACCGCCTGTGCATTCAGCACCGGGCGCATTTCGATCTTCTCCGGCATGGCATTGATGCTGAACCAGCCGCCGTTTTCATCCGGCAGCGAGCCCTTGATGCGATAGATCTTTCCGCAGTCAGCATCCGCAAAAATGCCTCGCAGGATCTCCCCGATCTGCGTCTCCGGCAGGCGGATATGCATGAAATAATGCACGCCGCTGCGGAGCGTATCCACCGCGTATTTTTTGACATAGGACGCATTGCGGTAGCCCGCCGCAGTCAGCGCGGAGAAATCGTCCGCCGTCAGCGTATTCCAGTCCTTGCAGAGCATATCCGCCGCCGTGAACCGCCGGTCGCAGCGGATTGCCGCGAGCGCCTGATTGAGCCGTCCGAGCAATGCCTTTGCGCAGGTCTCCGGCGACTGTGCGGGCAGCTTACTGAGAATGAGCTTTCCGGCGCAGGCCGCCTCCGATGCCAGCAGATATTCCATTTCATCGGTCAGATCGGTCTCGGTTTCCGCATTGATAACTGTGAGGATGCTGCCGATCTCAAACCAGCGGTCGAGCGGCGGCTCATGGATAATATCAAAAAATTCGTCCATATCATAGATGCCTGAGGGCTCGACGATCACGCGGTCCGGATGCTCCATGCCGAGCGCAATGAGCTGCGTCCGGAAGCGTCTGCGGTGGCAATGCGCATCACCGCCGCCGGAGATCATCTCCAGCTTGCAGCGGTCGGAGCGCAGCTCCTGAAGCAGAACCATATCTGCGTTGACTGCGCCGAAGTCGTTTTCGAGGATCGCGATGTTTTCGCCGCGGTCAAGCAATGCACGCGCATATTTCAGCAGGAAGGTCGTTTTTCCTGCGCCGAGAATGCCGGTGATAAGGTCGATCTTTGTCATTGAGATGCTTCCTTTCCGATCACATTACAGCCGCCGTGAAATGCAGCAGCTGCATTATTATTGTATCACAGGACTGCGGAAAAGTCAAATTTGCCGCCCAGACAGCAAAAGACAGCGAAGCCTGCTGTCTCCGCTGTCCCTCTGTATTATTCCTCATCCCCGAACAGAATACACCTGACATTCTGCATCCGGAGCGTGCCCCTGTCGGCAAAATGCAATATTCCCTCCCCCGCATCGTAATGCCGGAACACGCCGGTATAGGTCAGATATGCGCCGCCGGATTTCCGTGCATCCGGCTGAAAATAGATGACCGTGACAGCAGGCTGCTCCGCTGCCGATTCCAGCAGCCGCTGAAATGCCGCGTTCAGTCCGGCGAGATCATCCTCCGAAAGCGCCCCGCAGACCGATGTCAGCCTTGCAGATTCACCGATCTCCTCATCAAAGCCGGTCAGCGCGGCAAATGCCGAAAACTGTGCAGCACGGGCTGCAAGGTCCATCGGATGCCGCTTCACAGAAACATGATGCGGCAGATCCATGATATCCGAAAAATCGTCCATGTCAAAGCATCCCCATTTCCCTGAGCATCTGCGTCCGGTGCTCCAGAAACAGCTTCGTCACGCGATAGCTTTCGGTCTCCTCATAGCGGCAGGCACGGATCGCACCGCCGTCAAAGCTCAGGATCTCCGCCTCCGGAAAGCCGAGCAGGATCGGCGAATGCGTCGCAATGAGAAACTGCGAGCCCTGTCCGACACAACGCGAGATTTCCAGCATGAGTGTCAGCTGCCGCTGCGGAGACAGCGCCGCCTCCGGCTCATCAAGCAGATAGATGCTCTCGCCGGTAAAATTATTCTGCATGAGCTTCAGAAAGCTCTCGCCGTGCGAACAGCGATGATAATATTCCGGGCCGCCGCGGGCAAGTCTGCTATATCCCTCCTCTGCGGTCGCGACATTATAAAAGCTCTCGGCGCGCAGAAAATAACCCCAGCGCGGCTTTTTGTATCCCCTGATGACCCTGACCGCATCGCACAGCGCTGAATGAGAATCGTAGGTTGAGAAGCTGTAGTTGCGCGAGCCGCCCTCCGGATTGAACCCGCAGGCGACAGCGATCGCTTCCAGCAGCGTGGATTTTCCGCTGCCGTTTTCGCCGACGAAAAATGCCACCGGACGGTGCAGCGTCAGCGCATCCAGCGTGCTGATCGCCGGGATCTGGTGCAGATAGCTGTCCGGCGCGATCGCATCACGGCCAATCTCAATGCCGCGAATCAAAAGCTCATTCATATCTATCACCTCACGCTCTGTGACCGCCGACCTGCCCGTTCCGTTCCCGTGCGGTCGCGCCTTCCATATAGTCCATGCCCTTCAGGATCGCATTTTTACCGTATTTATACTTGATCGCGAGCAGTGTCTTTTGCAGTCGGTGTTCCTTTTCCAGTGCGGTCTGCTCCTGCTTCCGCCGGCGCTCCAGCAGTGCAACATCGTCAAACAGCCCGTACTGCACCGGCGCATCCTCCGGCACATCGGCTTCACAGATCACATGATTCGCCGTGATATTCAGCCGCCGGATGAGCAGATCTCTGTCTGTGATGCGGTCAAAGATCTGCATGGCCGCAGACAGAATGATTTTTGCCGATGCCGTATGTCTGCCGAGATTCAGCGAACCGTGCGCGGGCTTCGGCGCCGGCTTTCCGTAGTAATTCAGCTTCATTTCTCCGCTGTAGCTCTCCGGAACGCCGGTGTGATCGTACCCGATATCCAGCACGAGCTGATCGGCGGCAAGCTCCTTCCGCACCAGATCCAGTGCGAGCTGATCCGCCATTTCGCGGACAATCAGCCGCGCCTTTGCAGGCGTATACGGCTCCGCAAGCACCTGCCCCTGTGAGAGACTGTGATTCTCCGGCCGGTACGCCTTGACCGCCGCGATCGTACACGGCTCCCAGCCCCATGCATGGTCGATCAGAAACTCCGCCTTCACGCCGAACACCTTATAAAGCCGATCCTCATAATATTCCGAAAAACGCGCCAGCTGCCCCATATTATAGATATGCAGTGCAGCCAGCCGCCGCGCCGTTCCGCCGCCGATCATCCAGAAATCCGTGATCGGCGTATGATCCCAGAGCTTCTGCCGGTATGAATGCTCGTCCAGCTCCGCAATGCGCACACCGTCCCTATCCGGCGGCATTTTTTTCGCAACGATGTCCATTGCGACCTTCGCAAGAAACATATTCGTGCCGATTCCGGCCGTCGCGGTGATGCCGGTGACGTTCAGTACATCGCGGATCATGCGCATCGCCAGCTCATGCGCCGTGCAGCGGTAGGTCACCAGATAGTTTGTGACATCCATGAATACCTCGTCAATCGAATAAACATGGATATCTTCCGGCGCGATATATTTCAGATAGACCTGATAAATGCCGGCACTGACTTCCATATAGCGGCGCATCCGCGGCGGTGCAGTGATATAATCAACAGCGTATTCCGGATGCTTTACAAGCTCATCCGCAAAGGCGGAACTTCCGGTCAGTGTGTGTCCCCGTACACGGCTTCTGCGCCGTTCATTTTCCTGCGCGACCTTTTGGATCGCTTCAAACAGCCGCGGCCTGCCAGGTACGCCGATTGCTTTCAGGGACGGCGACACTGCAAGGCAGATCGTTTTCTCTGTGCGGCTCGGATCCGCGACAACCAGATTTGTATTGAGCGGGTCAAGCCCGCGCTCCATGCACTCGACCGAAGCATAGAACGACTTCAGATCAATACATACATAGACAGACACAGCACATCCCCCTGTCACTCCGGATACCGTTTTCACAATAAGGAACATTTGTTCTCTGTGTATAGTATACACCATTTTCACGAAAATGTCAAGGGGTAAATTCCGGAAAATTGACAGACAATACCGCACAGAGCTCGCCTGACGGCTTGGGGGCATCAACTGACATATATTTCGTAATCTTTCACGAAAAATATGTCCGGCCAAATTTCGACCGAAAGTATCCTGCGCCACCCGCTCTGTGCGGTATCAAATAAAATACCAATTATCTCATGCGTTTATCTGCCCGCCCTAGAATGAATCCTTCTGCTTTTGTGCTGTGCACCTATACATTCAGGGGCTTGACATTCTCTCCCTTCGCTATGTCTTTGTATACACATTGACACAAACAGCAGCGTCTTACAGCAGTTTTCCGAGTTTCTCCGCGAATTGTCCGGGGTGTTCCGAGATCAGCATATGTGTGCTGTCCGGGAAGGCGACAGCGTTGAACGGGACCTTTGCCTGTGACCGGTACCACTGCGCGAGATCCGGTGAAAACAGTGAGCCGGGAACAGCATAAAAATAGGTCAGCGGGACGGTGATCTTTCCGATCACATCACGGTTATCCTGAGCCTTCATGGATTTCGACAGGGATTTCAGCACGGATTCATCGCAGTTCATGAGCCGTTCTTTCAGCTTCGGCCGCAGAAGAAATCCTGGTATTTTGCGCAGCTTCGGGATCGCACCGACTGCAAATTCCTGATAAAGGTGCAGAAAATCCTTTCCTGCGTCCTGCTCCATATCCGAAGCGGTATACCTGCCCTGATACAGTCCGAGCTTCCATTCGCTGTCGTTGATCTGCTTCGGTGTCATATCGCAAAGTACGATCTGTTTCAGCGCACCGCAGCCATATTGCCGGACATAATTCATTGCCACACCGGCGCCCATTGACCAGCCGACCAGCGTGACATCAGACAGGCCGAGCCCTTCTATGAGTTCGTTCAGATCACTCGCCAGTGTCTCCATCGTGACCGGCTCTTGATTCGCTTCCTTGCTGCCGCCGTGTCCTCTGTGGTCGTAGATGATGCATCTCGCCTTATCTTTCAAAATTCCGGCAGGTTCAGAATAAATATCATGACTGCTTGTCCAGCCGTGCATCAGAATAACCGGCTGACCGCTGCCGGTATCTTCATAGTACAGCTTCATTCCGTTTTTCAGTTCAAAAAAGCTCATTTCAGTACACCTCCGTTTGACCGATAAAAATGATTTAAGCAACACCGCACAGAGCTGGTGGTGCAGATGCGCAGTCAGATTTTTCGTCAGATTGTATAGAAATGACGCCGCTGGGCTGACGCCCAGCAAGGAATTTCTGTGCAAGATGACGGAAAAGATGCAAGCAGATGTGCCGCCAAGCCGTCAGGCGGGCTTTGTGCGGTGTTGCCTTTATATGCATTCGGTGCCTGCGGAATCATTGTTCCTTCGGCTGATAGAACCGGCCGGAAAGTCTCTGCGTTTTGATCTCATTGATAAACGCCTCCGGATCGGCCTCGCGAATGACGCGAGTGACCTGTGCAGATTCCGCAGCCGACACGACTGAGTATACAACATTGCGCTCGCAGTGAGCGTAGGATCCTTCGCCCTCCAGCACCGTCGCACCGTGCTGACTGATATTATAGATCGCATTGCAGACCGCGACAGGCTTTGTCGTGACAATGAAAAATGTGCTTTGCTGGAATTTTTTATAGAGCAGCCGCTGCACGCCTGTCGAGACATATTGCAGAATGATCGAATACAGTGCCTTGTCCCAGCCGAATAAAAATCCCGCTGCGCAGAGAATGCACGCATTGAATCCGAGGATGATCGAAAAGGATTCCACGCCGCGACGCTCGGAGAGAAAGATTGCGATGAAATCGGTTCCGCCGGAGGTCGCGCCCGCATTCAGACAGACTGAAATCGCAAAGCCCTGAATAATGCCGCCGAAAATCGCGATCAGCAGCGGATCCTCCGTGATGATCCTATCCGGCAGGAGATCCGTGAAAATACTGTTCAGAATAATCATCAGACAGGAATACATCGTAAACTTTTTTCCGATGAACCGGAAGCCGATATAGATCGGGATCAGGTTCAGCGCGACATTGATGACAGTGAACGGCGGCGTCACATGAAACAGCATTGTCACAAGCCGCTGAAGCAAAATGGTTAGTCCGGAAACGCCGCCCGGATACAGTCCTGCCGTATCAATGAATGTGTTTTTGTTGATCGCCATGAGCAGTGCCGCAAATGTCACTGCGAGGATCGTTCGCAGATCACTGTGCCGTGTGTTTTTCAAATGATCGCCTCCGTTTCATATAGTCAGAATGTAATTTTATTATAACACGGTTTGCATCAGAAATCAACTGTTTTTTGATGAATTAATCCAAATCAAATCCTCAGCAAATCCGTTTGAACTGCCGATCAAATTGTAAATCCGATGAAAAGAATTGAAAACGGCATTTCTCCGGACTTTTCGCGGAAATCTCTTGACATTGTAAGAATAATGTGCTATAATAAACACGGCGAAGGCCGAATACTTTTATTTCTGAAAGGAAGTGTTATCTATGGCAGAAAAGGCAACTGAAAAGAAGACGGCAGCTAAGAAGCCGGCAGCTGAAAAGAAGACGACGGCTAAGAAGGCGGCAGCTGAAAAGACTGCGGCAGCTCCGAAGGCAGCAGCTGAAAAGAAGACCGCTGCAAAGAAGCCGGCAGCAAAGAAGGCAGAGCCGGTGATCAAGACGATCCTTCAGGTTGACGGAAAGGATTTTGATCTCAGCACGCTTGCGGTTGATGCACTCAAGAGCTACAAGTCTACGCACAAGAGAAAGGCTGTCTCCGAGTTTGTTGTCTATGTAAAGCCGGAAGAAAATGCGGCTTATTACACGGTCAACGGCGAAGGCCAGGAAGACTTCAAGGTCGATCTGTAATTTCTGATAAATTGTTTGCAGCATCCGGAAGCGTGAAAGCTGTCCGATGCGGCG
This sequence comes from uncultured Ruminococcus sp., assembly GCA_946621745.1. Taxonomy (GTDB): domain Bacteria; phylum Bacillota; class Clostridia; order Oscillospirales; family Ruminococcaceae; genus Firm-04. The sequence goes on along the minus strand of CAMOOV010000084.1, from coordinate 4,611 downwards.
GATGATGAAAGCGAAACAGGGAAGGTATCTCGCAGGAGGTACCTTCCCTGTTTTTTCGCTATTCGTGTACGCCGAGCCTTTGACTGATATATGCAATGTAATCTTTCGCCGGATCCTTGTCCGTCAGCTGATAGAGCATCCGGCATCCAACTGCATCCTCGATCTCGCCGAGCAGATAGCCGCCCTCCGGAAACCGCAGCAGATCAATCCCTGCAAAATCCAGCGGCATGATCTCCTGAATGCGCCCGACAAGTGCTTTCATTTCATCATCCGGCTCAATCAGTTCCGCCCTTCCGCCGAGCGAAAAATTGCTCCGGAAATCTGCCTCCGATGTCCGCAGAACGGCTGCATAGATCTCGCCGCCGAGAATATAAATGCGGACATCCCAGCCGGTCACGACAGGCGTCTGCACGAGAAGCGGATAAGTCTCCTCCGGATGCGCGGCATCAAACTGCGCTTTGTATTTGGCAAGATCTTCGGGAGAATCCAGCCATGCGACCTCCTGTCCGCCGTGACCGTCCGCGGGCTTTGCAACGAGCGGAAATGTCAGCTCCGGCAGCTGTGCATTCCGGCTGATCTGCCATGTCTGCGCCATCGGGATACCATGTGTACCGTGCAGCAGCGTATAGGTGCTGTATTTTTGATTTGTGATGCCCGTGACCTTTGCACTGTTGAAGCAGGGAATTTTCCGCACGCCCTCCGCATACATACTGTGTATATATTCACGGGAGCGGTTCACGAGAAAATCTGCCTCATTCCGGAGGAACGTACGCGTTTCAGGATCATTTGTCAAACAGAGCCGGAGAGAAAGCCTCTCCGACTCTGCATTCAGACAAAGCTGTTCAATAAACCAACGGTTGCGCTGTGCATCCTCCGGCATGTAGAGCAGCAGACCGCGTTTCATTCTGCCGACTTGATCTGGCTGCGGATATGCCACATGATGTTGGTTGCGGGATTGATACCGCAGGTGTCGATCGTACTTTGGAGCTGCGGATTAGAATTGACCTCGCAGACATAGCGCTCATTTTCTTCTTTGCCCATAAGGATATCGACACCGGCGAAATCAAGGCCGAGTGCCTCGGCTGCTTCGACCGCGATCTTTTCCTCATACGGGGTGATGTTACGGGCAGAGCCGACACCGCCGAGCTCCATATTCGAGCGGAACTGCTGCTTCGACTGCGAACGGCGCTCCATTGCGCAGACGACCTTGCCGCCGACGACCGTGACGCGGAGATCGCGGCCTGCGCTGTCAGCGATAAAGCGCTGGAAGTGGCAGTCATGCTCGCCGATATGTGTCAGGATGCGCTCGGCTTCCTTGACATTATTTGCCAGATAGACCTGCTGACCGAAGCTGCCGACATTTTCTTTGATGACGAGCGGCCAGCCGAGAATCTTTGCAGCCTGCTCCGCAGAAGCGGGATTGCGCTTGCAGTTCGGGAAGCAGGTCGGTGCCGGAATGGTATCGGGGATCGGCACCCCTTTTTCCGCGAGCTTGAGGAGCGTTTCGATCTTGTCGTCCGCGAGTGCGATCGACTCAGCACTGTTAAAGAGCTTAAGGCCGGAAAGCTCCATTGTCTTCGCGAGCTGAATGTCCTTATCCCAGAACAGTACAAAGCTCGGCTTCGGATCACGCGCAGCGGAGCCGATGACCGTCGGACGCTGATCGGATGTCCACTTTGAGAACCGCAAACCTGCTTTTTCAGCCGATTCCTGAAGCAGCTTATAGAGCGAATTGAACTTCGCCGGGTTGTAGTAGCTGTTTACGATCAGCCAGCCGTTATAGATATCCATTTTGACTTTCCTCCATACAAATAAGATCATTTTCGGCATACGCCGTTTGCAGATATATTGTACTACATTTTCACAGAATTGTCAAGGGAATTCACCGAAAGAGAAATTCGCAATCCGGGATTAGATCATTTTGCCGCACGCCTCAAGGGACCGCTGATGAAAAGCGATATGCATAATAAATACGGTCGGGCGCTGCCTCAAAGCGATGGCTGCGCCCGGTCTGATTATTTCAGTTTTCCGTATTCTGCATCGGAAACAGCTTCACACCATTCCGTGCTGCTCTCCTCGCCCGCGATCTCAACTGCAAGATGCGAGAACCAGCTGTCCGGTGCCGCGCCGTGCCAGTGCTTGACCTCCGCGGGAATATTGATTACCTTACCGGGCGTCAGCTCTACGGCTTCCTTCTCCCATTCCTGATAATAGCCGCGTCCTCCGACGCAAATGAGCATCTGACCGCCGCCGCTCTTTGCATGATGAATATGCCAGTGATTGCGGCAGGCCGGCTCAAAGGTCACATTGAAGATCGAAACCTGCTCGGACGATACAGGCGCAAGATAGCTCTGTCCGACGAAAAACTGTCCGTAAGGATTCGGCTCGCCGATCGGGAAAAAGATCGTGTTCTGATAGCGGTCTTTGTCAGTCAGTGCAGGTGCGGTCTCGTTCCAGACCTCCTTCGCGAGACGGAAGACTGCCCAGCCCTTCGGCCAGCCGACATACATTGTCGCGTGTGTTATGATCGCGGCGATCTCATCCTTTGTGACGCCGTGAGCCTTTGCATTCTGCAAATGATAGAGCAGCGAACTGTCTGTGATGCCCGATGCCATCAGCGACACGACCGTGATGATGCACTTTGTTTTGACGCTGATCGCCTGTGCATTCCATACCTCTCCGAACAGCACATCGTCATTAAGATGCGCGAACATCGGCGCAAATTCTCCGAGCTGCTCTCTGCCTGCTGTCTGTACGATTTTCTCACTCATAATGATTCCTCCTTATTTGACTGACATTTCGACAGTGACATTTCCGTCACCCAGAATGTTCTTCAATGCTTCCTGCGTGATATTGATATGACCGAGCCGCGTATAGCTCCATGTATTCGAGTCATAGAATACGGTCATCTGATTGCCCTGATACAGCATGATATCCCCTGCCCCGGTCACGATGCTTTCATCGCTTTTCGTCAGTGACCACGGCAGTTTTCCGACCTTCTCGAATCCGCCGTATTCGTTCAGCATTACAGAGATCGGTTCCGCTTTCAGCTTCTCCGCAAGCTCCTTTGCAGCTGTACTGTCTGCGAGCTCGGCAGTCAGCTCCTGTCCGTTGACTGTGAGAATCAGCTTTTGTTCCGTTTCCAGCGGCAGCGAATCATACCACGATTTTACGCTGTCTTTTGAAGCGCTTGCAGCAAAGCGTCTGCCGGTGAGCTGATTGCCGATCGGCACAAGCTCGGCAATATTCTTCTCACTGACCGAGATGCCGCTGCTCGCGGATGTGCAGAAGGGGATCACCGTTTTCTCTGAAAAATCGTAGCTTTCAAGGAATGTGTCGATAATCCGCGGTTCCTCTCCCCACCAGATCGGATAGCCGAGGAATACCGTATCATAGCCGTCGAGCGAAGCGATCGGTTCTGCAATCTCCGGACGAACGGTCTTATCATTCTGCTCCTGATTCGCACGGCAGCTGCTGTTGCCGTATGCAATGTCCGCATCCGAATACGGCACCGCTGCTTCGATCTCATAGCTGCCCGCGCCGGTCAGCTCGATCAGATATTCCGCGATCTTTTCGGTATTGCCTGTGCGTGAAAAATACACGACAATGGTATTATTCTGCGGTGCTTCCGGCAGCAGACCGCGTTTCATCAGCGTGAGGTCGGCCGCATTCCAGCATTTGTCCCCGCTGAAATCATATGGCTTGTCTTTCAACGAAAGATCTGCGGGTACTGTAGTGAGATAATCCTGCAAATTCCGGACATCATCCGCTGTGAATGCAGGTGCATCCGCAGGATCTGCCTGCACAGTGAATGCGCCGCTGATGCCGAACAGCATAAGTGCGGATACAAGAACGGATGTAAACCTTTTCATAATACGCTCCTTTCCTGCGGCGGAGACTCCCCTGCCCGTCAGATTTTCTGGCTGCCGGTTGACCAGACGTGCTGTTCATTCCGGCTCGCCGGCTTATTCTGTGCCATGACACCCGCAAGCGGATGCGGCACATAGGGTTCTTCGAGATACGCACATTCCGCATCGGTCAGCGAAAGATCGACTGCCTTTGCTGCGCCCTCGATATGATGCAGCTTTGTCGCGCCGACAACCGGCGCAGTCACCTTTGTCAGCAGCCATGCGAGCGAAATCTCCGTCATAGAAACAGCGTGTTTTTCAGCCAGCTCTGCCACGCGCCGGATGATTACGCCGTCCTGCTCCTTGGTAGCATCATATTTGAATTTCGCATAGCTGTCCTCCTCGGCGCGTTTGGTGATCTCACCGGGCAGACGCGCCAGTCTGCCGCTTGCCAGTGCGCTGTAGGGCGTCATGGCAATATTGTCCTCTGCACAAAGCATCGCCATTTCCCGCTCCTCCTCGCGGAAGATCAGGTTATAGTGTCCCTGCACACTGACGAATTTCGCAAAGCCTTCCTTATCAGCAAGTGCATTCGCCTTTGCAAGCTGCCACGCATAGCAGTTCGAGATGCCGATATACCGCGCTTTTCCTGCTTTGACAATCCGGTTCAGGCCGTCCAGAATATCATAGATCGGCGTGTTCCAGTCCCACATATGATAGATGTAGAGGTCAACATAATCCATAGCGAGATTTTTGAGGCTCT
>CAMOOV010000083.1 GCA_946621745.1 uncultured Ruminococcus sp. | reverse complement strand
GCCCTGCTCATAGATCAGCGCATGGTCATAGGCATCCGCGAGCTGCCGGACTGCTTTTTTCAGATCACCGAAGTCGATGACCATGCCGCGCTTCTCACCGGATTCCTGTAAGGATTCCGCAGAGGCTTCGGCCTCGATCACCCAGTGATGCCCGTGCAGATTGGCACATTTTCCGTTGTAGCCCGCGAGAAAATGCGCGCTGTCAAATGCCGCGGATGTTTTCAGAATATACATATCATCATCCTCAAAAAAGCGCCCGTCCGCAGTGCAGACAGGCGCAGTGATCCCGTAATGTCTGCCCTAGTTTTGTTTCACGGCAGGATGGTGCAAGCGAACTGCCGGTATGCGCATCGGCGCATACAACTGATAGTATAGCACATTCGTGCGAAAATGTCAACCCGTCAGCGGAACCATTTATCCACGATCCTCGGCTCCGGAAAGCCCCAGTTCTCCGGTACGGCGGCGGCAGAGAGCTGAAAGCCGGTTTTCCGCAGAACATTCGCTGAAGCGTGATTTTCGGTGATAACGCTTGCGGTGATGATCCCGGTATCGGTCTCGTGATACAGATATTCGACCACGCGAAGGACAGCTTCGGTCGCGATGCCCTGTCCCCATGCGGCGGGAATGAGCCGGTAGCCGAGACTGATCTTGCGGTATTCTTCGCGATAGCCGTAAAGCTCGGCCATGCCGCAGAATGCGGCCTCCCGCCGGAAAATGCCGAGGAAAACGGATTCCTTTTCGGTAAAGCATTCGCCGTAAAACTTCCGGATCGTTTCAAGCGGATCGTCATACTGCAATTCGGTGAGGAATGCGGGGAGATAGCGGTAGACACTTTCATCCCGCGCCATGCTGCCGAGCGCGCCGGCATCTCGTTCATCCATTTTTCGCAGGATCAGGCGATCGGTTTCGAGATAGGGGATCTCGTCAAATACTTTTTTCATAAATCGTGTCCTTTCGCGGCTATGTCTCATTATAGCACAGACCGAAACGGAAAGTCAACGAAAAATTTTTTGATTTCCCTATTGACAAAGTGTATATATCGTGGTATAATGTGTATATCGAACATACACAATGTAGATGTCGAGCACAATCCGGACACTGTGCTGACATCCAGAATCCAGAAGGAGTACTCTTACATGGATATCATTATCAGCAATGCATCGGGTGAGCCGATCTACAGCCAAATCGTCGCGCAGATCAAGACGATGATCCTGGAAGGTCAGCTGAAAGAGGGCGATGCGCTGCCCTCCATGCGCAATCTTGCCATGCAGCTGCGGATCAGCGTCATCACCACCAAGCGCGCCTATGAGGAGCTGGAGCGGGACGGATTCATTGAATCCTACACCGGCAAGGGCAGCTTCGTCAAGGCGCAGAATGCCGAGCTTTACCGCGAGGAGCAGCTCAAAACGATCGAAGCCGCGCTGACGGATGCGGCCGGGCGCGCAAAGCGCTGCGGCATCACGCTCGCGGAGCTTCAGGAGATCCTCGGAATCGTTTACGGAGGCGAATAATATGAATGACTATGTGAATGCGATCGAGATCAAAAACGTCACGAAGAAATATGACGGATTTACGCTCGACAATATCAGCTTTGATGTGCCGCGCGGCAGCATCATGGGCTTTATCGGACAGAACGGCGCGGGCAAGACCACGACGATCCGCTGTCTGCTGAATATCATCCCGATCAATGCGGGAAAGATCACATTGCTCGGTATGGATCATATTCAGCATGAGCAGGAGATCAAGGAACGCCTTGCCGTTGTCTTTGATGAGCTGCCGTTCCACGATATTTTCAATGCAAAGGAAATGGGGCGCATTTTCAAAGGGCTCTATGAAAAATGGGACGATGCGCTGTATCAGAATTATCTGGAGCGTTTTCAGCTCCCGCAGAAGAAAAAGATCGGGCAGTTTTCCAAGGGCATGAAGATGAAGCTGCAAATCGCCTGTGCGCTCTCGCACGGTGCAGAGCTGCTTGTCATGGATGAAGCAACGACCGGTCTGGATCCCGTCGTGCGCTCGGAGATTCTCGATATCTTCCTTGAATATTTGCAGGATGAGGGACACAGCATCCTCATGTCCTCGCATATCACATCCGACCTCGAAAAAATCGCGGACAGCGTGACCTTTATCGACCGCGGCAAAATTCTCGTCAGCGGATACAAGGATGATGTTCTCGAATCTCACAGCATCATCAAATGCAAAAAATCCGATTACCGGAACATTGATCCGGAGGATTTCATCAGCGCCCGCGTGACGGATTTCGGCGCGGAGGTCATGGTATCCGACCGCGCCGCCGCAGAGCGGAAATACAGCGGTCTGCTGTTTGAGCAGACGACGCTGGAGGAGATCATGGTCTACTATGTTCACAGAAGCATGAAGGAGTGGTCATCATGACAGCTGCACGCATCAAAGCGCTGGTATGGCGCGAATGGCGGATCATCCGCAAGGGCTATCTGAGTTCGATGATCATGCTGTTCATGGTCGCGGGTTTTTTCTGGCTCATCCGGCTGAGTATGTCCGTCGGCAATCTTGCGCCGATCTTCGGAGATTCCGAGATCCTGAAGGAATTCGGTGGGCTGCTCTATTATTCCGGCACCGTGCTTGTCGCGGTCGTCGCATACACCTCGATCACCGATGTTTCCGTACTGACGGCGGATCTCAATGCCAACTGGCTGCGCTATTCCTTTGCACTGCCGATCACGCCGGCTGCCCGTGCAACATCGCGTTATATCATCAAGCTCATCAAGCTGGCTGTCGGCTTTGGCTTTGCCATGCTGAACGGTGTGCTGAGTGCAAAGGTCATGGATATTCCGTTCACATCGGATATGGTCTGGTTCCTGACGGCACTTCTTGCCGCGATGATCCTGTGTGATGCTTTGTCTGTTTTTTTCAATTCGCAGGCACGCACGAGCGCGGGCTTACAGGCGGCACAGGTCAAGGTCATGGGGACAATGATCACTGTAGTTATGATCGTATCCATTGTCAGAATCCTGCGCACACCACCGTCCGAGGAAGTCTCTCTGGACGATATGATAAACTCGCTGCGCGAAGCATTCATCTCACATGAAAGCATCCTCATTCCGCTCTCGCTCATCGGGATCGCCGGCGGGCTGGTGCTGGGCTGGTATTTCATGCTGCGGCATTACCGCACACACGGCGATGTCAATGAAAAAGCGGAAAAGGGCATCCTGTTTTCCCTGCGCAAACAGAAAGGCGGTGAGACATCATGACCGGTCTGATGTATAAGGAGCTGCGGCAGAACCGCAAATATCTCATAATGACCGCGCTGATGGCACCGGTTTGTATGCTGATTTTCATGCTCATGGTAATGCTGCCGGGCTCTGTTTCGGAAGACGGAGCATCTGCATTGGCAGATTTGCTCGGCAAGGCTTCCGGCAATCAGGGACCGGGTATATCGCTCGTCCATATGTATTGTGCGTTCATTTCGTTTTTATCCGGCGGTCTGGCATCGCTCACATTCTTTAAGCAGGACGAGATCAAAAAATGGGGCTATTTCACGGCCTCGCATCCGAAGGGCATCAAAGGCGCGGTCTATGCAAAATATGTGCTGGTCGCGTTTGTAGGCATCATTTCATTCGTTTCCGTCACGCTGACGGAGGAACTCATCACGCTGCTGGATCATCTGATCCTCGGCACGGAGATGAAGGATATCCAGTCCTATTCGATGCTCTATATCATGCTGTTCTTTTTGCAGCTCTTTCTGCGGATGATAGATATCCCGTTTCTCGTGCGCTTCGGTCACAGGCAGGGCGAGAAGGTCAAGGTCATGACGATCGGCGGCATCTTCATCGGCGGATTCATCTATGCGCTGTTCGGCCCGCTGCCGGAAGGCGACGGCGGTGATTTCTTCGTATCGCTGTATGACTGGTGGACGGAGTTTTCGTTCGGCAAGGGCGCGATGTGGCTCTATTTCGGCATTGCGGTATTCCTCTGGATCACGATCATCGGCTATTATCTTTCCTATCGGCTCTCCTGCAAGCTGTATCTGAAAGGAGTGGAGCTGTATGACAAATAAAAAGCTCGAACTGAAGCGGCTTCTGCTGTTCCTGCTCTTTGCGTTCGGCATTGCATGGATCCCCGCGATCATCCTGAATGCGGCGGTCGGCTATGAGAACTGGTTCTCCGGGCCTTATATGATTCTCGGACTCCCGCTTCTGTATGCGCCTGCGCTGGCGAATATTATCACACGCAAGCTGACGAAAGAGGGCTGGGAGAACAGCCTGTTCCACTTCAATTTCAAGGGGCATTTCAAATACTATGTGCTGGCTGTGCTGATCCCGTTTTTGCAGGGATTGCTGAGCAATATCACAATGACGCTCGTCTACGGACACTGGGATTTTCAAGAGATGCTCGAACGGCAGACCGTACCGGAATATATCGGTTCTGTCCTGCTGATGTTTGCAATGGGGCCGCTGTTTGCATGGAACACATTCGGCGAGGAATTCGGCTGGCGCGCCTATATGAATCAGAAAATGGAGCCGCTGCTCGGCACGGCGGGAACAGTCATTGTCGGCGGCATCATCTGGGGCATCTGGCACGCGCCGCTGACCGTCAAGGGGCATAATTTCGGTACGGACTACTGGGGATTCCCGTGGCTCGGAATCGTGGTTATGTCGGTCTGGTGCATGGCAATGGGCGTATTCCTCATGTGGCTGACGAAGAAGACCGGCTCGGTCTTTCCGGCGGCGATCCTGCACGCCTGCAACAATGCCGGCATTCCGCAGATGAATACATTTTTCCTCAGCGGCTTCGGGGATATGGAGAAATTTGAGCCGACACTCGTACAGCAGCTGGTCTGCATGATACCGTATATCATCTGCGCGGCGGTGTTCACGGGCATCATGATCCGGGACAGCAAAAAGAAAGGCGCGGTTCCCCAAGTGAAAGGCTGAAACCCGCAGTATGAAAAAAAGGTCTTGACAAATACCCCCGTCCGGTATATAATATAAATACCGGGCGGGGGTATTTCTCTGCCCGCGGATGTGAAAAGGAGGAACGCATATGCCGGATACACGATGTCCGCACTGCGGCGATAAAAAGACCGAACGCTCCGCAGAGGAGCGCAAAAAACTCATGAACCGGCTGAAACGCATCGAAGGACAGGTGCGCGGCTTGCAGCGGATGCTCGAAGAGGACGCCTACTGCGCGGATATCCTGACGCAGTCAGCGGCGGTCAGTGCCGCGATCAATGCGTTCAATAAGGATCTGCTTGCGCGGCATCTGCATACCTGCGTCGTGCGCGATATCCGTTCAGGGGATGATGCAGCGGTCGATGAGCTTGCAGAGCTGGTCAAAAAACTGATGAAATGAGGGATCAATATGACAGCAGTCAACGGCGCGGATACCGCGGTCATTGCGGCGGAGGAGGCGGAGCATGACACAGTATAATGTGACCGGCATGAGCTGTGCAGCCTGTAGTGCGCGGGTGGAAAAGGCCGTGAACGCCGTGCCGGGCGTGGAGCGCTGCGCAGTCAGTCTGCTGACAAATTCAATGGGCGTCGAGGGTACTGCTTCGCCCGATGCGGTCATTCAGGCGGTCACAAATGCAGGCTACGGCGCATCGGTCAGGGGCGCTGAGAAAAGCGCGGTGTCCGATGCGGATGCGCTGGCCGATACCGAAACGCCGAAGCTCCTGCGCCGCCTGATCGTCTCGGTCGTGTTCCTGCTGATCCTGATGTATTTTTCCATGGGGCATTCGATGCTCGGCCTGCCGCTTCCGGCATTCTTTGACGGGAATCATATGGCTGTCGGACTGATGCAGCTTTTGCTGACGGTGACCGTCATGATCATCAATCAGCGCTTTTTCATCAGCGGATTCAAGGCGCTCGTGAACCGCGCACCGAATATGGATTCACTGGTCGCGCTCGGTTCGTCCGCATCCTTTTTGTGGAGTGTCTATGTGCTTTTTGAGATGACGCGCAGTGATGCGTCTGCCGCTGCGGAATGGATGCATCAGTTATATTTTGAATCTGCCGCGATGATCCTTACGCTCATCACGGTCGGCAAGACGCTCGAAGCCCGCGCCAAGGGCAAAACGACCGATGCACTGAAAGGGCTGATGCAGCTTGCGCCGAAAACGGCCGTCATTCTCGAAAACGGCGCAGAGCGCGAGATACCCGTTGAGCAGGTGCAGGTCGGGATGCATTTCGTGGTGCGGCCGGGTGCGCAGATACCGGTGGACGGTATCGTGATCTCCGGCAGCGGCGCGGTCAATGAATCCGCCCTGACCGGCGAGAGCATCCCGGCGGATAAGTCGGCAGGGGATTCTGTTTCCGCCGGCACGGTGAATCAATCCGGCTATCTCGAATGCGAAGCTACGAAAATCGGCGAGGATACGACACTTTCACAAATCATCCGCATGGTCGGCGATGCCGCCGCGACCAAAGCGCCGATCGCAAAAACCGCGGATAAGGTCTCCGGCATTTTCGTTCCGGCTGTCATCAGCATCGCCGCCGTGACCTTTCTGATCTGGATGCTGCTCGGCAGGGAAGCGGGCTATGCGCTGGCACGCGGCGTTTCGGTGCTGGTCATCAGCTGTCCGTGTGCGCTCGGCCTTGCAACGCCGGTCGCGATCATGGTCGGCAGCGGTGTCGGTGCGCGGAACGGAATCCTGTATAAAACTGCCGCATCGCTGGAGGAGACCGGCCGCATCCGGACAGTCGTGCTGGACAAGACCGGCACCGTGACCGAGGGAAAGCCGCATATCACCGATGTGATCCCGGCAGCCGGCGTGACGGCGGAGCAGCTCATCGAAGATGCGGCCGCGCTGGAGCAGTACAGTGAGCATCCGCTGGCGCGGGCAGTCACGGAATATGCTGCCGCAAAGGGCGTTCATCCGGCGGAGCTGACGGATTTCCGTGCGATCGTCGGCAGCGGCGTTTCCGGAAAGCATGGCGATTCGCAGCTTCTGGCTTGCAGTCAGCAGGCTGCCGCAGCGGAGACCGATCTGCCGGAGAAAATGATACAGGCAGCGCAGAATCTCGCAGAATCGGGCAAAACGCCGCTCTTTTTCCTGCGGGACGGAAAGCTGCGCGGCATCCTCGGCGCGGCGGATATCATGAAAACAGACAGCGCCGCCGCTATCAAATCGCTCAAGGAAATGGGTATCCGCGTCATCATGCTGACCGGCGACAATGTCCGCACGGCGGAGGCGATCGGCAGGGAAGCCGGCGTTGACCGCGTGATCGCGGAGGTTCTGCCGGACGGCAAGGAGCGTGTCATCCGCGAATTGCAGGCGGAGGGCAAGGTCTGCATGGTCGGCGACGGCATCAACGATGCGCCTGCGCTGACGCGTGCGGAGATCGGCATGGCGATCGGCGCGGGAACCGATGTCGCGATTGACGCGGCAGATGTTGTGCTGATGCAGAGCAGTCTGACGGATGCAGTCAACGCGGTGCGGCTGAGCCGGAAAACGCTGAAAAATATTCACGAGAATCTGTTCTGGGCATTCATCTACAATATCATCGGGATCCCGCTGGCGGCGGGCGTTCTGGTGCCGCTCGGCCTGACGCTGAACCCGATGTTCGGTGCGGCGGCAATGAGCCTGTCGAGCTTCTGTGTTGTGACGAATGCGCTCAGACTGAATCTGTTCAGGCCTGAGAAATCTGTGCGGACGCCGGCGGCGCCTGCTGCGGATATACACGAAATCAACGAATCTGCGAAAGGAACGGTGAATCAAATGACAAAGATGACACTGGAGATCAAGGGCATGATGTGCCCGCACTGCGAGGCGCATATGCGCAAGGCACTGGAGGGCATGGAGGGCGTCACGGTGCTGTCCGTGAGCCATGAGGCGGCGAATGCTGTCATCGAGACGGCAGCGCCGGTCGCGGAGGAGGACTTCCGCAAGGTCGTGGCCGATGCGGGCTATGAGCTGACCGGCATTCAGTGAGGTGCGGCATGGGCATGGATTTTTTTGAAGCATCGGCGGAGCGTTTCAGCTATCGCGGCAGCTATCTGCCGGACGCCGTGCCGCGCAGCGATCTGGAGCGCATCATGCAGGCGGGGCTCGATGCGCCGTCGGGATGCAATAAGCAGACGACCTCGCTGATCGCGGTTGATGATCCGGCGCTGCTCGCACAGATCTTCGAGATCATGGAAAAGCCGGCGCTGAAGAATGCGCCCGCAGCGATCTGCGTGACCACAAGGCGCATTGTCGCCTACAAGGACGGCTGGGGCAATGAGCGCTGCTACGGCGTGCAGGATTATTCTGCGGCGATCGAAAATATGCTGCTGGCGATCACGGCGCTCGGCTATGTGAGCTGCTGGATCGAAGGTCATGTGACCGATGCGGACGAGCAGGGAAAGCGGATTGCTAAGCTGCTCGGCGTGCCGGAGGAGGAGTCGCTGATCTGTGTGCTGCCGGTCGGCAGGGCGGCGGATCCGGTGAAGCGCGTGCGGAAAAAGCCCTTTGCGGAGCGCGCACATTTCAATCAGTGGTAAACAAAAGCATCACCTGTTTTTCGCAGGTGATGCTCGCTTTTTATTCGCTGCACCGCCGCAGCAGCTCCGCCTCGTCGATGACGGGAATGCCGAGCGATTCCGCTTTCGTGAGCTTGCTTCCGGCATCGTCGCCGGCAACGACCACGCTCGTTTTCTTGGACACCGAGCCGGAGACCTTTCCGCCGTGCGATTCGATCAGCGCCTTTGCGTCGTCGCGCTTCATGGTCGGCAGAGTGCCGGTCAGCACGAATGTCATGCCCGCAAAGCGGTCGCTTGCAGCTGTTTTCGCGGCATATTCCATTTTCACGCCGCGGGCAAGGAGCGTGTCGATCAGTGCCGCAAAATCCGGCCGCGCAAATGTCTCCGCGACGGACTCCGCCATGATCTCGCCGAAGCCGTCGATCTGCGCGATTTCCTCCGGCTTTGCATTCCGGATCGCATCAAGCGAACCGAAGCTGTCGCAGAGCAGCGTCGCCGCGGCCTGTCCGATATTGCGGATGCCGAGCGCCGCGATCACGCGGTCAAGCGGCTGCGATTTGGAATTTTCGATTGCCGTCAGGAGATTCTCCGCAGATTTCTCCTTGAATCCCTCCAGCGTCAGCAGGTTTTCTTTGGTCAGCGTGTAGAGATCGGCGGGCGTTTCGATCAGCTTTGCATCCAGAAGCTGCTGAACGATCGCGGGGCCGAGCCCGTCAATGTTCATCGCATTTTTCGATGCGAAATGCACGATTGCCCGGAAGATCTGCGCGGGGCAGGCGGGATTGAAGCAGCGGAGCGCGGCTTCTTCGCCGTCCCGCTCGACGGTGCTGCCGCAGACCGGACAGCGGTCGGGGATATGATACGGCACCGATTCCGGCTCATGCGATTCCGACGCCAGTACTTCGGGGATGATATCGCCGGCCTTGCGGACGCGGATCATGTCGCCGACGCGGATATCCTTTTCGGTGATGAACTGCTGATTGTGCAGCACGGCGCGGGAAACGCTCGTGCCGGCGAGCTGGATCTCGTCAAAGACCGCGACCGGCGTCAGAACGCCTGTCCGTCCGACCTGAATCTCGATCGCTCGCAGCTTGGTCAGCTTTTCCTCCGGCGGGAATTTGTAGGCAACGGCCCACTTCGGATACTTCGCGGTCGCGCCGAGCCGGTCACGCTGCGAAAGGCTGTCCGTCTTGATGACAACGCCGTCGATATCGTAGGGGAGTGCGCCGCGCATTTCGCCGATCTTCTCGATCTCTGCGCGGATCATCTCCGGATCGGCGGGACATTTTGCATAGGGGATCGTCGGGAATCCGAGCGCCTTCATGCGGTCGATCGTTTCAGAATGTGCAGCAAAGGATTCGCCCTCGACCTGCTGCAAATTGAATACGAAAATATCAAGCCGCCGCGCCGCCGTGACCTTCGGATCCTTCTGCCGGAGCGATCCCGCAGCGGCATTGCGCGGATTCTTGAACAGCTCCTCTCCGGCGGCCTCCTGCTGTGCGGAAAGGCGCTCGAAGGATGCACGCGGCATATAGACCTCTCCGCGCACCTCCAGCTTTTCCGGTGCGCCCTTGAGCTTCAGCGGGATGCTGCGGATCGTTTTGAGATTCGCGGTCACATTTTCGCCGACAAAGCCGTCGCCGCGTGTGGAGCCGCGTGTCAGAATGCCGTTCTCGTATTCCAGCGATACGGACAGCCCGTCGATTTTCGGCTCAACGGTGAACATCGGCGCATCGACCTCCGCGCTGACGCGCTCTACGAATGCCGCGACCTGCTCAAACGAAAAGACATCCTGCAAGCTCGCCATCTGCACGGTATGCGCGACCTTTTCAAATTTGCCGGACGCTGTGCCCTGTACGCGCTGTGTCGGGGAATCCGGCTCCAGCAGATCGGGGAACGCCGCCTCCAGTTCGCGCAGCTCCGCCATTTTCATGTCATATTCATAGTCCTCTGCGGTCGGCGCGTCGAGATCGTAATATTCATGCGCCATGCGCAGCAGCTCTGCGGTCAGCTCTCTGACGCGCAGTGCAGCTTCTTCATGTGTCATGTGTTTCACCTCCGGTGATATTGTTCCTCAGATGCTTTGTCATATGATCGAAGCAGAGATGATCGCCGTTTTCGGTCTCGATGCTGTGCCAGCTGACCGCCTGATAGCCGCGCTTCAGATAGATCGGCTTTGCGGGGAATGACACATCCAGCTCTGCTTCATCGTATTGCTCTGCGATGCGCGATTCCGCGAAATCGAGCAGAGCCCGTCCGTAACCGTTTCCCTGATACTGCGGCAGAACGAACAGTCTGCCGATCTCATTGCCGGAGACCGTGACCGTTCCGGTAATCTCTCCGCTGTCGGAAATACACAGAAATACGCAGTTTTCAGTGATATCGCGCATGATCGCCGCCGCATTGTGATGCGCGAGAAAGAAGGCTACGGCACCGGCCGGATAATAATGCGGATAGACTGTCCGGATCGTTTCCTCCGTGATCTGCCGGACAGTCTCATAATCCGCGGATTTCGCCGGAATAATATTCATATGCTACCTCATAAAAAAGCGGGATGCCGGAGCCGTTCCGCATCCCGCTGATTGTTACTGCACCGGCTGATAGCCGGAAAAGCCGTCGTACCGCAGTGCTTCCTGCCGGACGCTCCCGTCTGCTGCCGGAGCGAATTCCTCTGTCGGAAAATTCAGGCGGCTGAACACCTCGCAGGGCGAATCGGTATTGTCCGCAGAGCAGGTCTTGGTCGGCACCTGATACGGATACGCCGCAACGGTCATCGTGACCGGCCGCGTCAGCTCCACGATTGAAAAGACACCGAGCGTCAGCACGACCGTTCTGCGCGGTGCAGGCGGGAGAAAATTCTCCGGATCCTGCGGGGGGAGCATCGGCGGCATCGGCGGAAGCACGCAGATACGCGTTTCCAGCGCGATCGGATCGACACACTGACAGCTTGCAGTCGGCAGATTGACGACATCGCAGCAGCTGTTTGTATCGCCGATGCGGGCGCCGTTGCTGAAAAAGGTCTTCGTGTTGGATTCGCTGCCGTAGAGAATCACGCTTTTCGAGGCGCTGGCGATGCCGTGCATGACGGCGGGCGCATCGCAGGTGCGTGTATAGCAGAGCAGCTCCACGCCGAAGGTATAGGTGATATCGAC
>CAMOOV010000082.1 GCA_946621745.1 uncultured Ruminococcus sp. | reverse complement strand
TGCGGTGCCCCAGATCAGCTTCTTGCCGGTGGCCTTCTGCTTCTCTGCGAGGTAATCGACAACTGCATCCAGCTTCTCGTTGGATTCAGCGAGCGTCGGGTATTCCGGCGAGAGATCGCGGTCGTGGAAGCAATAGTAGTCGATCGAGAGCTTTTCCATGATCTCGAATGCGGCATCGACCTTTGCGATCGCGCGCTTTGCGGGATCGGTCTCGCCCCATGTCTTGTCTGCGGTACCGACACCGAACATATCCGTGCCGTCGCCGCCCATGGTGTGCCACCAGCTGAGCGCGAATTTCAGATGCTCGCGCATCGGCTTGCCGTCGATGATCTCATCGGGATTGTAGTACTTGAACGCAAGCGGATTGGTGCTGAGCTTGCCTTCATACGGGATTTTGGGGATGCTGCTGAAAAATTCGCTCATAGTTTTTTCCTCCATCATTTGAGCTGATATTTCATTGAAGCAGAAACACAGGTTACACCGGTGAGCTGTTCGCTCAGCGGGTCGGGCTGACTGGTTCCTGCATACAATGTGAAGTTGGTGCCGCGGACGGCGCGGATGCCGCTGCTGTCCACGGATTCAAATGCAGACTGCGGAATCTTCAGCGTGACGGCCTGCTGCTCACCCGGTTTGAGGCTGACGCGGCAGAAGCCGCAGAGCTTCGGATAGGGGCAGGCATCGCTGCTGTCATCCTGCATATAGAACTGCACGACATCGTCTGTTGCACAGCTGCCGGTGTTTTTGATCTTCACAGAGGCAGAGCTTCCGTCGATCCGCAGATCGCTGCAAACTGTCTTTGAATAGGTCAGGCCGTAGCCGAACGGATAGAGAATATTCTCTCTGGTATAGCGGTAGGTTCTGCCCTTCATGCTGTAATCTTCAAAGTCAGGGAGCAGGTCGGTATCCTGATAAAATGTGACCGGCAGCTTTCCGGACGGGGAGATCTCACCGAACAGGATCTCTGCGAGTGCCTTGCCGCCGCTCTCGCCGGGATACCAGCAGTGCAGGATCGCATCGGCATCGCATTCGGTATTGATCGCGCTGCCCGCCGCCGTGACAATGATAACAGGCTTTCCCTTGTCCATGATCCGGTCAGCGAGAAGCCGCTGCGGAGCCGGGAGCCGGAGGTCGATCTTGTCGCCGGAGGCAAATTCGTTGCCCGCATCGCCTTCCTCGCCCTCAATATCGGCAGTCAGGCCGACACAGAGAATGATGAGGTCGGATTCCTCAGCGACCGCTTCCGCCTCGGAGAGACGGTCGTTTGCGCGGGCAAGTCCGCTGACGCGGTCTTTGTAAAGGTGACAGCCCTCTGCATACAGCACTCTGCCGCCGAATGCATCCTGAATGCCTTCGAGGAAGGTGATGTAGCGGTCAGGCGTACCGCAGTAGTTTCCTTCGAGCACCTGTCTGTTGTTTGCAACAGGGCCGATGACGCCGATCGTGCTGTATTTCCCTGAAGCGAGCGGAAGAATGCCGTTGTTCTTCAGGAGAACCATAGATTTCCGCGCACATTCAAGCGCCTTTTCCTTATGTGCGGGACAGGCCGCAACGGAATAGGGGAGTGTATCGTATTCGGTGGATTCATCGAGCAGGCCGAGCCGGATTCTTGTCCGCATGACATGAACACAGGCTTTGCGGATATCCTCCTCGGAGATCATGCCCGCTTTCAGCACATCCATGAGATTTTCGTAGGTCGTGCCGGCATTGAGATCACAGCCGGATTTCAGCGCCAGCGCGGTCGTTTCCAGTGCGTTCGGCGTGACCTTGTGATTCTCATGGATATCGTTCAGCGCGCCGAAATCGGAAACGAAATGTCCGTTGAAGCCCCATTCGCCGAGCTTCTTTTGCAGGAAATTGCTTGCGCAGGCACATTCGCCGTTAACGCGGTTGTATGCGCCCATGACAATCTCGACTCCGGACTGCACCAGCGCACGGAATGCGGGGAGGTAGGTGTCCTCAAGATCATATGCATCGACAACGGCATCAAAGCCGTGCCGGACGGATTCCGGGCCGCTGTGTACTGCGAAATGCTTTGCACAGGCTGCGGTGCGGAGAATCTTGCCGTCGCCCTGCAATCCGCGGACAAACGCCTTTCCGAGCTCTGCGGTCAGGAACGGATCTTCTCCGTAGGTCTCCTGTCCTCTGCCCCAGCGGGGATCGCGGAAAATATTGATATTCGGTGACCAGATCGAAAGCCCTTTGTAGATGTCGCGGTCGCCGTGCTTTGCGAAGCCGTTGAATTTCGCTCTTGCTTCGGTCGAGACGATCTCGCCCATCTTTTCAACGGCATCCGCATCGAACATCGCCGCCATTGCGATTGCCTGCGGGAACATCGTTGCGGTGCCCGCGCGGGCATCGCCGTGCAGTCCCTCATTCCACCAGTTATAGGCCGGAATGCCGAGCCGTTCGATCGCGGGTGCATCATAAATCAGCTGTGCTGCCTGCTCCGCGACCGTCAGGCGGTCTACGAGATCCTCAGCACGTTCCTGCGCAGTGCAGGAGGTGTCTCTGAATTTTTCCAAGCTGATTCCTCCGTTTATGTTAGATTTTGTCATGTGCTGAGACCAGCTCCGCGATCACATCTTCCGGAGTCCGGTCTGTTTCGGAGATCTCCCATGTTTCCTCGATGACAGCGGATTCGCCGGGTGCATAGGTACGCATCTCACCGAGGATCTCGCATTCAATGAAGTGCTTATTTGTATAGGTTTCAAAATTGCATCCGAAATCCGGATAGCTGCATTTTTCATATCCGCCGAATTTCTTGCGGAAGATCTGATTGCCTGCCGCATAAACTGCGTAGCCGTCGCGAACATTGAAGCCGGCTTTGAAAGGCCCTGCTGCTTCGGGATCCTGCCGCAGAACTGCGCAGGTATCGGTCAGGCGGAATCGTTCATCCGCAATCTTTGAGTAGCTCCAGAGCGCCATTGTCCGGTTCGGGAGGAAGCCAGTCTGTTCCTTTGAGAGCGGAACAAATTCCAGACCGCCGGTTGTCAGGCTCGTGATCGACCACGGCGCGAATTCAGCCGGTACATCGGAGAGATTCTGTACGCTGTTCCGGATCGTGACCGCATCGCCTTCGGACATCGTGATGCTGACCGAAAACTGCTTGCCGAACGGTGTCGGCTTTGCGGTGAGCGTAACGGAATCCTCCGAGCAGTCGCAGGAAACGCGGCTGTTATCGGGAAAATAAGTCTCCGGCATCAGCTCCGGCGCTGTCCACAGCCGGTGTCCGCCGTAAGCATACCATGTTCCGTAGCCCTTATTCAGCTCACAGAAATCGCGGCTGATATCCTCAAACAGAATGTTCCGGCTGCCGCGTGTGCTGAAATACAGGATCCGCGGGCCGAAATCAAGTGCGGCGATCAGCTGGATCCTTCCGTTTTCGAGACTGATGCATCTGCCGAAATTCTTGTATTCGACTTCTGAAATCTGGATTCCCATTTTTTGCTCCTTTCGGTCTCTTACTTTGTATTATACCGCAACAAATTGAAAAAGGCTAGTCATAAATTGCGCTCTGCCTGCTGATTCTTGCTCAATTAAAACAAATTCGGGAAATCATCTTTACAAATTTGGCACTTTATGCTACAATATGAATCAGGATGATGCGCAATAAACAGGAATTCCGGCGCAAGAATTGGCAGATCGTGATGCACAGAATTTGTTAAAGGTGAGAGTATGATCAAGAATTTATCGGGCGATTATGAGATCGTAGAATACGAAAACAAACGCTTTGTCATGCTTTATGACAACAGCGAATATGAGCATTACCCGACGCACTGGCACAATGCCGTTGAGATCATCATGCCGGTCGAGAACGCATTCACGGTGCAGACCGGCGCACAGGAATATGTTTTGCAGGAACGGGATATCATGATCATCCCGCCGGGTGAGCTTCACACGCTTCCGGCACAGGAGGGGCGGCGCATTATTTTTCAGTGTGACAACAGCGTTCTGAGCGGTGTATCCGCACTTGCGGATATCATGCCGGTCTTTCAGGCGCCGGCGGTGATCCGCCCTGACACGGACCGCGATCTGTATGTGCTGGCAAAAAAGCAGATCCTCGATATCTATTCCGAATATTATTCGCAGTCGGAGACTTCCGATGTCCGCATCTATATGTATCTCATTATATTGCTGGTGGCACTCCGTGAGCATCAGATCCGGCAGTCGGAGCAGACACTCTCCGGCGGCAGGGACAAGCTGTATCAGTACAGCGAAAAATTCAAGCTCGTACTGAAATATATTGACCAGAATTATATGCACAATATCACGCTGGAAACGCTGGCGGCGATTGCCGGCTACAGCAAATATCACTTTTCACGCATTTTCCGGCAGTATCATTCGATGTCTTATATCCAGTATATCAATCTGCGGCGCACGCGGGCAGCAGAAATGCTGCTGCTCGATCCGAATATTTCGATTACGGAGGTTGCGATGCGGGCGGGATTTTCCAGCCTGTCCACCTTCAACCGCATATTCAAGGAGATCAAGCACTGTACGCCTTCGAGCTATCAGAACTTTTATTGCTCGGCCGGAGAGGATCCGCTTGCCGGTACATGAATCGAACGGAATGATCCGACATTGTTTATTTTACAGTACCGGGCGCTGTCCGGTTCATTCCGCTGCCTGCCTCGTTTTCATTTCCTGCCAGCGGAAGAAACTGTAGATATCGTTTACGAGAAAGACAATGAAGCAGACTGTGACTGAAATATACCGTGTATCTTTCATGCTTGCCATGATCCATAGAACGATCAGCACAATGTCATTTGCGGCATAGGCGACTGCATAGAACGGATTCCGCTTGTAGGTCAGATAGACTGCGAGAAAGCTGGTCGTAACAGAGAGTGTACTCGGAATGAGGTTCGCAGTGTGGAAATACTGCAAAATGTAACCGAACAGTACGGTCACACCTGTTGCCGCCGCGCACATAAAAACAATTTCCGATTTGGTGATCCTGCCGACTGTAACCTCTGCGTGATTCCCCTTGAACGGATTGCGGAGCCATGCAATCAGTGCAAAGACGGCCATTGGCATCGTCATGCCGAGATAGGTTATCATTTCTCCGTAATACGAAAAGCGGAAGGAGATGATGCCGTAAAGGATACTGAATATGATTACAAGAACCTGCCCGACAGGATTGCCCTTGGCGTTGAATATCAGATATGTCACGCCGATCAGCGATGCACAAAGCACCATATAGTTTTCGCGGTCAAAGAGCAGAAATGCCGCGAATACCGCTGCTGCCGAGATGCCCCAGAGCAGCAGCTCACTGTTTGAGAAGTAAGATCTGATTTGTTTGAACATATTTATCCTCCAAAAAAGAAAGCATCTGCGCACACATCTTCAAAGACCTAACGATGCGTGAACAAATGCTTTTCGCATATTCTACCCGGTGGCAGTAATATATTCAGTTATCTCTGAATGAACCTGAATAACCACAATATCGGGGCTTTCAGGCCACAGCTGTGTTTGAAGCCTTTCACATTATACCATATTCCCATGAAAAGTGCAAGGGATACAGCAAAATAAAAAGAGCTGTTTCACGGAATGATCTCATATCGGAGCCGGGCACTGCCCGGTTATACCACATTAACCGTGAAATTTCAACTCACACTGCGAAAATACGATGTTTTCGGGTGATTTCAGCGGCGGACATATCAATTTGGTCAACAATCGGTCAACTTTCATGACACTTCAAGATACAGCAAGATAGGCTTCACGCAACTTGACATATCTGGTCACTACGCTTCACGCTTGGGCATTTTCGGCATCGCTTTCGTGACAGCCTCACAGCAGTGCAGATCGTCCTTCTTGAGTGTGTGTGTAAATTCTCAGTGTAGTCCCCTTGCTGACGGAGAAATCCAGTCCGCGCAGAACATCCTGCCGTGTATCGCCGCTGCCGAAGCTCTTTTTGAGCCCGCGCCCCTTCAAGAATAACCTTTCTGTTTCACTCATCTCATAATGTCTTCCTCTGAAAACGGATTGGGGCTTTTTCGCCCTGACACTGTGATTTGTATTTCAAGTTAGAATTGGCTAACCTTTGACATTTTAGTACTTATGACCGGAATTGTCAATCGAAAAGCAGGCAGGTGCTTGAATTTTCGTGAGATTTTATAATTTATCTCCAAGCCGACAAAAAGCACTGTACTGTTTTTCTGCCGATATGAAAGGAAGCAGTGCGGCAACAGTTGACGCGCTAAATAAAAAGTGTTAGAATAAAAATAATATTACCCATAAGGAGATGAGTCTATGCAAAAAAGAATTCTGGGTACTGCTGTCAGTGCAGCGCTGCTTTTCGGCCTGACCGGCTGCGCAGCCGACGGCAAACCCTATGTGTACTACCTCAATTTCAAGCCGGAAGCGGATGCTGCATGGCAGCAGATTGCAAAGGAATATACGGATCTGACGGGCGTTCCGGTCAAGATTGTGACAGCCGCCTCCAATTCCTACGCTGATACGCTTGCGTCGCAGATGAACAAGAACGCCTGTCCGACGCTGTTCATTTGCAGCAGCGAACAGGAGCTTGAAAGCTGGGACGGCTATACCTATGACCTGACCGGCTCGAAGCTCGCGGCGCAGCTGGACACCGATCAGTATTGCCTCTACAGCAAGGACGGTGCACTCTCTGCGATCGGCTTCTGCTATGAGGTCTACGGTCTGATCGTGAATATCCCGCTGCTGGAGCGTTCAGGGCATACCCTCGATGAGATCCGCAGCTTCGAGACGCTGAAAGCAGTCGCAGAGGATATCCATGCGCGGCGCGATGCGCTTGGATATGATGCATTCACATCGTCAGGGCTGGACAGCTCCTCCTCGTGGCGTTTTTCCGGACATCTTGCAAATCTGCCGCTCTATTATCAGTTCAGGGAGAACGGTACAGAGGGGCAGCCTGCGGAGATCAGCCGCAGCGGGCTGGAGCTATATAAGAATATCTGGGATCTATATATTCAGAACGGGACTGTCACGGGCGGCGAGCTTTCAGCAGCAACCGGCAATATGGCAGAGGAGGAATTCGGCAGCGGCAAAGCGGTGTTCTTCCAGAACGGCAGCTGGGAATATGCGGCACTGACCGATCCGGAGCGTTTTGCAATGAATCCGGAGGATCTGACGATGATTCCGATTTACTGCGGTGCGGAGGGTGAAGAAAATGCGGGTCTCTGCTGCGGTACGCAGAATTACTGGACAGTGAATGCGAAGGCCTCGCAGGAGAGCATAGATGCAACGATCGACTTTCTGACATGGGCTGTCACTGCGGAGAACGGCAAAAGGATGCTGGAGGAGCAGTTCGGCGAAACGCCTTTCATCGGCAGCTATCAGACGCAGAATGTGTTTTTTCGGGCGGCAAATGACTATCGCGCCGCCGGAAAGGAGCATCTTTCATGGTCATTCCTCATGACGCCGAATCCGGATGTCTGGCGCAGCGGCGTGACCTCTGCACTGCTGGATTATTCCGCAGGGCGCGGCAGCTGGGAGGCAGTCGAGACTGCGTTTGTCAACGGCTGGGAGTATCAATATAAGCTCGAACACTGCATTCTGTAAGGAGGTGCATTTATGCAGACACAAATCACAAACAGCGGCGTTCGGCGCAGTGTCAAGAGGCTGTTTCCGCTCTTTGTCCTGCCGACACTGATCTGCTTTCTGATGAGCTTTGTCCTGCCGTTCGTGCAGGCTGTCCGGCTTTCCTTCTGCGATTTTAATATCCCGGGAGATGCCGTTTGGACAGGACTTCAGAATTACAAAAATGTTTTTTCCGATTCCGGCTTCTGGCACGCCTTTCTGATGACGATGCTTTTTACGCTGGTCTCGCTTATCGCAATCAATGTGCCGGCGTTCTTCCTCGGCTATCTGCTGAAGGAAATATTCCGCGGTGTAACGGTCTTCCGGACATCGTTTTTCATACCGAATCTGATCGGCGGCGTTGTCCTCGGTTATATCTGGAGTATGCTGTTTGACGGTATTCTCTCGTTCTTCGGCAAATATCTGACTGAGAATGCATCTTTCGGCTTCTGGGGGCTGGTTATCATGGTTGCGTGGCAGCAGATCGGCTATATGATGATTATTTACATCGCGGGATTCCAGTCCGTGCCTGAGGAGATGCTGGAGGCCGCTGACATGGACGGCGCGACCGGCGGGCAGAAGCTCTTCCGGATCATCCTGCCGAATATGCTTTCATCGGTATTCGTCTGCACATTCCTGACACTGACGAACTGCTTCAAGCTCTTTGACCAGAACCTCGCACTGACCGGCGGTGCGCCGATCCGGACGCTCGCGAACGGTATGCAGATGAAAACCACCGAAATGCTTGCACTCAATATCTATTCGACCTACAATATCAACCGCTACTGGCACGGAACTGCGCAGGCAAAGGCCGTTGTGTTCTTCCTGCTGGTCGGTACAATCGCAGGATTGCAGCTCTGGCTGACACGCGATAAAGATGCATCCGCAAAAAAATCAAAGAAGGGAGCTGAGGAGACATGAACAAAAAGCATACCGGAAGGACAGTTTTTTTTGCAGTGCTTTTTGTGGTCTGGCTGATTCCGGTCATCATCGCACTGCTGAACTCTTTCAAGACAAATGATGCGATCAATTCCGGCATATTCTCACTCCCGACGAGCCGGACATTTGCAGGACTGGAAAATTACCGCAGGGCACTGACCTTCGGCAATTACCCGTTTCTGCGCTCCTTCCTCTACAGTCTGTTCATCAGCATCACATCGACGGCAATGATCCTGCTCTGCTGCTCCATGACCGCATGGTATATTGTCCGTGTCAACAGCCGCTTTTCGCGGATCTATTACGCGTTCTGCCTGTTCTCGCTGGCCGTTCCGTTTCAGATGGTTATGTTCACGCTCTCCTCAGACGCGAGCCGCTTCGGGCTGGATACGCCGTTCACGATCCCGCTTGTATATCTCGGCTACGGCGCGGGAATGTCGATCTTCATGTTCACGGGTTTTGTGAGGAGCGTGCCGTATGACATTGAGGAGGCTGCGATCATTGACGGCTGCGGCCCGATCCGGACATTCTTTCTGGTGGTATTCCCGATGCTCAGACCGGTTGTTGTTTCGGTCGGCATATTGCAGCTGATGTGGATCTGGAACGATTATCTTCTGCCGTATCTTGTTCTGGATATGACTGAATACCGCACCATCCCGATCCATGTGCAGTATCTCAAGGGCAGCTACGGCAGCGTAGATCTCGGCGCATCGCTTGCCGTGATTGTCATGTCGCTGCTGCCGATCATGATTGTGTATATGTTCTGCCAGAAGCATATTGTCAAGGGCATCACCGCAGGCGCTGTAAAGGGCTGAGTGAGCGGCGGCTTTCTTTTGCGGAAGGCTGAGCCCGCACAGATGTGCAAGCGCGATCCCCCCTCTGCAAGACCGGTGCAGAGGGGGGATGCTTTTGATATGTGCTGTCGCCCGGTCAGAAGCGGCAGCGGTGCGATGCGGAAAGAATATACCCGATGCTGATAACCGGCTATTTATATATTCTATAGTAAGCCTATTGACATAGTAAGAATAATATGCTATAATATAAACATAGTAAATCGGTATGCAAAGAATGACCGTTTTGAGGTGAGTATCATGGATGAATTGCTCCGGAAAGCGATCTATGACAAATATATTGCCCCGACAACCAGACAGCGGCCTGACTATATCGGTGTTGAGATCGAAATGCCCATTGTGCATCTCGGCGGCGCACCGGTGGATGAAGCAGCCGTGATCGCGGCTGCCGAGCGGTTTGCCGTGCAGTTCGGGTTTGACATCACAGGGCGGGATTCAGACGGCAATTTCACCGCCGCTCAGCACAGTGCGACCGGCGATATTCTTTCTTTTGACTGCTCCTATTCCAATCTGGAGCTGTCCTTCGGCAAATCGGAGGATCTTCTGACGGTGCGTGAACGGTTCACGCAGTATGTGCGCTTTCTGAATCAGACGCTTGCTGAGAGCGGATGTATGCTCACCGGTATGGGAATCAATCCGAATGCGAATATCAACCGCAATGCGCCGATCCGGAATGAACGCTACCGGATGCTGTATCACTATCTGCATTCTTATCCGCAGCACGCCGATGAGGTGCAGATGCGGTTTCACCGGCGGCCGGATTTCGGCACATTCACCAGTGCATCCCAGGTGCAGCTCGATGTCGGCTGTGAGGAGCTGACCGATGTCATCAATATTTTCGGGTTGCTGGAGCCGTATAAGGCACTGCTCTTCGCAAATTCCTATCTGCCGGATTATCCGGAATGGCTCTGTGTGCGGAATATGCTCTGGGAACACAGTATGCAGGGCTATAATCCGCATAATATCGGGATGTTCGAGAAGGAGATCACCGATATTGACGAGCTGATCGAATACATCGGAACGCAGTCTGTTTACTGCACGATGCGCGACGGGAGATATATCAATTTCACACCGGTCACTGTGAATGAATTCTTCAGGCTGACATCGGTGGACGGCGAATTCTTTGACGGCGCACAGTATCAGAAGATCACATTTACGCCGGAGCTCAGCGATCTGGAATATCTGCGGACATTCAAATTTGAGGATCTGACCTATCGCGGAACGATCGAATACCGGAGCGCCTGCTGTCAGCCGCTGTCCGAGGCAATGACCGTCGCGGCATTCCATACCGGTCTCAGAGAGCGGCTGTATGAGCTGAAGACACTGCTTGAAAAGGATAAGGTGATCTATTCGCATGGGTTCAGTGCGGCAGAGCTGCAAAGGCTGCTTTCCCGCCGCGAAAAGCCCTGCTTTATTCAGGATGCACTGATCGAGCATCAGCTCACGCGCATTCTCGATCTGGCGGCGGACGGACTGCGGCAGCGGGGCAGGGGAGAGGAATCACTGCTGGATCCGCTCTATGAGCGCGCAGTGAGACATACCAATCCTGCAAAGGAAATGCTCACGGGACTGGAGCGCGGTGTGCCGCTCCGTACATATATCGAACAGTATGCTGCGATCTGAGGTGATGATATGAGGAAGCATATATTTGACGGCAATTTCGGCCTTGAGCGCGAAACACTGCGTGTCACGCAGTACGGCAGGCTGGCGCAGACGCCGCATCCGTTCGGGTATGATCCGCATATCACCCGTGATTTCTGTGAAAACCAGATTGAGCTGGTCACGCCCGTCTGCGGCAGCATCGAAGAAGCACTCCGGGCGCTTGGCAGACTGGACAGCAAGGTGCGGGCCGTGCTGGCGGAGAGCAGCGAATACCTCTGGCTCTACAGCAATCCGCCCCATTTCGACAGCGAGGATGAAATACCGATCGCGGATTTCAGCGGCGACCATGCATCCAAGCGATGTTACCGCGAATATCTCGAGACGAAATACGGCAAACGGCTGATGCTGTTTTCCGGTATCCATTTCAACTTTTCATTTTCCGAAGCGCTCCTGCGGGAGCTGAATACGGAACACGAGGATCCGCAGCGCTTCCGGGATGCGCTGTATCTGCGGCTGTATAAGCAGCTCATGCGGCACAGCTGGCTGCTTGTGCTGCTGACGGCGGCGAGCCCGTTCTATGATGCATCCTTAGATCAGGACGGTGCAAGCGGCATCATCCGGAGCCGGTATGCTTCGATGCGCAACAGCGAGCGCGGCTACTGGAACCCGTATCTGCCGATTCTCGATCACA
>CAMOOV010000081.1 GCA_946621745.1 uncultured Ruminococcus sp. | reverse complement strand
CGGCAAAAAGACAAGCAGATATCTTCAAGAGATAGTTGGGACATCAATATAATCCCTGCAATATTCTTTCATCGAAATAAGCGGAACAAATTTCAGAAATCTTGGACACTATTTGGACACTACTTGGACACTAATCAGGTGAAATCAGGCGGAATTGAAAAGAATGCTAAAGCGCGAAAAGTGCGTAAAAGCGAATAAAATCGAACGATATGAAAAGTCGTAAAATCGCCGAATAGGCTCTTTTAAGGAGAGGGTCGAGGGTTCGAGCCCCTCATTTCTCACTCATGAATATTTCGTAGATACGCTGTTTTCCTGTATCGGGAGAACAGCGTATTTTTATATCTGACAGACTCCGGCACTGCCGGAGGCAAAAGGTCTTGCATAAAGCAGCAAAATATGATACAATATTGATGTACCAATTAAATCTTGAAGAATAGATGCGCAGGATTTTTGTTGTGAGACAAGGCAGAAAGCCGCCGCCTTGCTGACGCAAGGCAAGGATTTCTAACGCAGTATCACGGCAAAAAGACAAGCAGATATCTTCAAGAGATAGTTGGGACATCAATAATAATACTGATATCTGTACTTGCCGCCGGCCGGACTTTTCTGCGGTCAAATCCTCCGCGCACGGAAACCTGCGGCCGCAGAGCTTTGTTGATTACTGAAAGGGGCTGATCTGCTTGGCAAAGGCGCTCATCGCCATGAGCGGCGGCGTGGACTCCGCAGTCTCGGCGTATCTGATGCAGCAGGCAGGCTATGACTGCATCGGCTGCACGATGCGGCTGTTTGAGAATGCGGATGCAAATGTATCCTCCGAGAAATCCTGCTGCTCGCTGGATGATACCGAGGATGCGCGGGCGGTCGCGCACCGGCTCGGAATGCCGCATTATGTGTTCAATTTCACGGAGGAATTCCGGGAGACCGTCATCGGTAAATTCATCCGCTGCTATCAGTGCGGCAAAACGCCGAATCCCTGCATCGAATGCAACCGTTATCTGAAATTCGAGAAGCTGCTCGAACGCGCTGCGGCGCTCGGCTGCGATCAGCTTGTCACCGGCCATTATGCGCAGGTCGTGGAGACCGATTCCGGCTATGAGCTGCGGCGCGGCGCGGATCCGGCAAAGGATCAGAGCTATGTGCTGTATATGCTGACGCAGGCGCAGCTCGCGCATATCCGCTTTCCGCTTGGCGGCATGACCAAGCAGGAAACGCGCAGGCTCGCGGAGCAGCTTGGCTTTGTCAATGCGCATAAGCATGATTCGCAGGATATCTGCTTTGTGCCGGACGGCGACTATGCCCGCGTCATTCAGGCGCATACCGGCGAAACGCCCGTCCCCGGCGATTTCGTTGATTTGCAGGGGAATGTCATCGGGCGGCATCAGGGCATCATTCATTATACGGTCGGGCAGCGGCGCGGGCTCGGCATCGCGGTCGGAAAGCCGGCCTATGTCTGTGCGCTGGATGTCCCGCAGAACCGTGTCGTGATCGGGGAGAACAGCGATCTCTTTTCGGATACCTGCACGGCGGAGCAGTTCAACTGGATCGCCGGAGAGCCGCCGGAAACGCCGGTGCGCTGTCTGGCGAAGATCCGCTACCGGCATCCGGCGCAGCCCGCCGTGCTGACCTTTACGGATCGGAATACCGCCGTGCTGAAATTCGACGAGCCGCAGCGGGCGATCACGGCAGGACAGGCTGCGGTCTGCTATGACGGGGAGACCGTCCTCGGCGGCGGCGAAATCCGCTCGGTTCCCTGACGAAAAATTGTGCAGAATTCCGGAATTTAATCCGGCATATTGACTTTTCTGTACGCTTTTTGTATAATGTAATAAAATTCACATCGGAGGTATACATCATGAATATGGATCTCAGTAAGGTTTTCCGTGCGCTCTGCTATGTTGTTATGGTGCTTGGCGGTCTTGTTCTGCTGATCGCGATTCTGACTGTTGTCGGCGTCGGCGCAGCGACATCCGGCGCGGATTCGGTCACACGCGGCGGCTTCACATTCTTCACGGCGTTTGCACTGATCCCGGCGATTCTTCAGGGCATCATCGGCGTGCTGGCAGGGCGTGCAGGTCTCCAGAGCGATCCGTACAGATGCCGCAGACTCTCTATCGTGCTGGCAGTTCTGGCAGTTCTCTCGCTCCTCAGCGCGATTCGCGGCGGCACTGTCAACTTCATGAGCTTTGTTTCTCTCGCGATCTACGGCGGCTTCTGCTATCTCGCACATACACAGAGCTATTGATCGGACAGCATTGCACCTGACAGATTCCTGAATCTATACATACATCAAGACCTCCCGACCGCAGCGGCCGGGAGGTTTGTCGCTGTTACGCCGGGCAGTGCCCGGTGCCGTTTTCCTCCGGCAACGAAACGCGGAGCATATCATTTTTGTCGCTGTTACGCTGCTGTTCGCAGCTATTTAACGGTCTGGCTTTCATTTTATTCTGCTTCCGTTCGTGCCCGGAGAACTTTAGGAATTGGCAGCGGGCACTGCCCGCCGGTCGGCAGTGCCGACAGCCGCTTCCCTTCGGCATGGTTTCGCGGAGCATATCAATTTCGTCGCTGTTACGCCGGGCAGTGCCCGGTGCCGTTTTCCTCCGGCAACGAAACGCGGAGCATATCAATTTCGTCGCTGTTACGCCGGGCAGTGCCCGGTGCCGTTTTCCTCCGGCAACGAAACGCGGAGCATATCATTTTTGTCGCTGTTACGCTGCTGTTCGCAGCTATTTAACGGTCTGGCTTTCATCCTATTGTGTATCCATTCGTTTCCGGAGAACTTTAGGAAACGGCTCCGGCACTGCCGGCGGGCACTGCCCGCCTACCTTGCATTTTCAGCGGGTTTGTGGTATAATAGCATCAGGGAAGAACGAAAGGAGAATCTCTATGCTGATGAACCTGACACCGGAATTCCTGCTGACGATTCTGGTGAAATTATTTATCATCGTGCTGATCCTGCCGCTGCATGAATTTGCCCACGCATGGACAGCGCATAAGCTCGGTGACGATACCGCGATGTATCAGGGCAGACTGACGCTCAATCCGATCGCGCATATTGATCCGATCGGCGCACTCTGCCTGCTGATCGGCGGCTTCGGCTGGGCAAAGCCGGTGCCGGTCGATCCGACTAAATTTTCCCGTAAGCATTCGATGCGCTTCGGCATGGGACTCACTGCGCTCGCAGGCCCGCTGAGCAATCTGATTGCGGCATTCATCGGCATGATTGTCTACCGCGTCTACCTCGCAAGCAGCTACTATCAGAACAATCTGCTCGATGCATCACTCGGCGAGGGCGTCGGAAACGGCTATGAGCTGATCCGCTCGATGCTCTATACCTTTGTTACAATTAACATCGGCCTTGCCGTCTTCAATCTGGTACCGATCCCGCCGCTCGACGGCTCAAAGATTCTCTCCAGTCTCACAAGTGTAAAGGTCGATCGCTGGTATGCACGGAATCAGCAGGTGATCCGGATTGTCTTTTTGGTCATTCTCGTGACCGGCATTCTCTCCTATCCGCTTTATTTTGTTGAGAACGGCATTTTCCGCGGATTCTATGCAATCACAAACTGGATTCCGCGGCTCATGGGACAGGCAGGCTGAACGATGCCGGAGTTATCGTTTCATTTGCCGGTCTTTGAGGGGCCGATGGATCTGCTGCTGCACCTGATTGCGAAGCATAAGCTCAATATCCGCGATATTGAAATCTCAATCCTGCTGGAGCAGTATCTTTTATATATGCAGCAGTGCGCGGAGCAGGATTATGAGCTGGCAGGCGAATTTCTGACCATGGCGGCAAAGCTGATCTGGATGAAGACCGCCGCGCTCCTGCCGCAGCAGGAGGAGGCCGAGCAGGTCAAAAAGGAGCTGGAGGGCGCACTGATCGAATATTCCCTCTGCAAGATTGCGGCGGAGAATCTGCGCGGGCGTTTTCTCGGCGATGTGCTGTTTGTGCGTAAGCCGGTGCAGCTTCCGGTCGATATGACCTATCGCCGGACGCATGAGCCGGAGCTGCTGCTGGCGGTTTATCAGAACATGGGACTCAAACGGATGCCGCAGGGAAAGAGCGAGGGCTCGCTCGGCGACAAGATTCATGCCGTTGTCCAGATGCATCATTCGGTCACGAGCGTGGCCTCGAAGGTCGTCTATCTGCTGCGGCAGTTCTTTACGCATGAGCGCATCCGCATGAATGATCTTTTCGACGGTCTGACGCGGAGAACCGACCGTGTCGCGCTGTTTCTGGCGATCCTTGAGCTGACGAAATCCGGCCGGACATATATCAGCGATGACGGCACGGAGGTTCTGATGAAGGACCGCGATGCGCTTCTGACCGGCAAGCGCCAGAGAAGAATGGCGGAGCCGGCCGCTGAATCGTAATATATTTCAATTATCCCGATCGTTTCCACGGTCGGGATGCTTTGTATACAGCGGACAGCCGGAGACGGAACGGAACTCTCACTTTTCGCCGCTGACGGCAAAAAATCCTTGACAAACCGGATGTTTCATGGTATGATATATGTGAAGGATTATGCGCTGCCGGGCGCAGATCTTCGATATTTTGAGAGGGGGCATTTCATTATGAAATCCAAACGGCTCGCCGCACTGACTGCGGCGGCAGTCCTGACGGCAACTGCTGTCCCGTTCTCCGCAGGTTCGTCCGTTTCTGCGGCGGGAAGCTACAACTATGCCGAGGCACTGCAAAAATCCATGTTCTTCTACGAAGTGCAGCAGTCGGGTACTCTGCCTGACTGGAACAATGTATCGTGGAGAGCAGACTCGATGGTCGATGAGGACGGCAAGGATACAGACAAGGTGCCGGGCGGCTGGTACGATGCCGGCGACCACTTCAAATTCACATTGACCAACGCCTATTCTGTCTCCATTATGGCATGGGGCTTTATGGAGTACGAAGATGCGGTCAAAAAGGCAGGTCTGGACGAGCTTTACAAGAACAACATGAAATTCGCAATGGACTATGTTCTCGCCTGCGATCTCGGCGGCGGCGAAATGATCGGTACGATCGGTGATAATGACGACCATGTTGTCTGGTGCTCGCCGGAAGTCTATCTGCGCAAGCATCACCTGAAAACCGGCAACTGGACACGCGATTATGACACGATCAAGAATTCTACGGTTGCTGCGCTCTCCGCAGCCGCACTCGCACAGGGCTACATGATCTTCAAGGACGAGAATTATCTCAAGCACGCAAAGGATCTCTTTGAAGGCGCTGATAAGCTCCGCGATTCCAAGGATATCGGCGGAATGTCCGGTATGTATAATACCTCGACATGGCTCGATGACTGTATGTATGCAGCCTGCTGGCTCTACAAAGCCACGGGCGATAAATCCTATCTCGACAAGATCGAAAAAGATTATATTCCGGATTTCCCGAAGGAAAATCAGTCCACCGACTGGAAATACACATGGGGCCTTGCATGGGATGATACCACACAGGCTGCGGCGCTGCTCTATGCGCAGATTACCGGCAAGGAAGAATGGATCAAGCACATCGACAAGCATATCCGCTACTGGATGAACACCGGTGACAGCGATCTGAAGCCGTTTGAGGGCAATATCACCGCTGACGGCCTTTCACACCTCACCGCATGGGGCTGCCTGCGTCATGCCTGCAATACCGCATGGCTGACCAAGCTCGCGTGTGATACCGTCCTGAAGAACGGCGGCAATGCCGATAAGTACAACAAGTGGGCAGATTCGCAGGTCAACTACTGCTTCGGCGACAATGCACTTGACCTCTGCTATGTGCTCGGTATGGGCGAAAAGAATCCGGTCGCAATTCACCACAGAGCCGCTTCCGGTATTCATGATGACCACTGGAACGAGCTCGGCAAGGCGTCCGGCGGTGCAGAGGGCTGGCAGACAGAATATGCACATACCCTCTACGGCGCACTGATCGGCGGCCCGAAGAGCGACGGCTCCTACAATATGGACGAGATCGGCGTTTCCAACTATGAGCAGTCTGAGGTCGCGATCGACTACAATGCAGGCTATACCGCAGTGCTCTGCGCAATGATCGACGAAAACGGCGGCAAGCCGCTCGCAGATTTCCCGCCGACAGAAGAGCCGAAATGGGCAGAGTGGGAGGTCGCAGCCGTCATCAACGGCACCGCAGGCACCAGCTACACCGAGATCAAGATGTGGGCAATGAACCACACCGCATGGCCGACCAGAGTGCAGAAGGACATCGAGGTTCGCTACTACTTCGATATCGCTGAGCTGGAAGCGGCTGGCCTGACCATTGACGATGTCAAGGTCGAGGGCAAATCCCAGCAGTACAGCGCAGGCGATCAGGGCTATGCGACCGTTACCGGCCCGCATCCCTACAAGGGCACTGTCTACTATGTAAGCATCAAGTTTGAGGACGGCCGCGCAATCCAGCCGACCGGTCAGTCCGAGCATCGCGACGAGGTGCAGTTCCGCATTTCCATTCCGGATGCCGTGGACGGCAAATCGACCGCAGGTGTCTGGGATACCAGCAATGATCCGTCCTACAAGGGACTTGAGGATGCGACCGATCTGAAGAAGGCGGATTCGCTCAATGAGAATTTCGTCATGTTCGCGAACGGCGCACAGGTCTGGGGCGTCCAGCCGGACGGCACCAAGGGCAGCTCCGGCGCTGATATCGGCGCTGAGCCGAAGAACGATGATCCGGTTCCGGACGATCCGGAGGAGGGCACAACGACGACCGTAACGCCCGCACCGACACCGGAGGGCTCGTTTCTCTACGGCGATACCGATTGCAGCGGTGATGTGGATGTTACCGATGTTGTTCTGCTTTGCCGCTATCTGTCTGAAGATGGGGAAGCGGTAATCACCACGCAGGGCAAGACCAATGCAGACTGCGACGGCGTTCCCGGTCTGTCGAATGACGACGGCACACGCATTCTCCAGTTCGTTGCAAAGCTCGTCAAGGAAGATCAGATGGGCAAAGTGCTCTGATAGAAAAACAGCTTCCCCTGCGGAAGCATAACAACGAAATACAGCGCCCTGCGTCCGGCAGTCACTGCCGCCGCAGGGCGCTGTTTTTGGAATAACCCGGCGTTTATCCTCCTGCTCATGCTGATTCGTCAGCGGGTGTCTGATTCGGCGAATCCGGCAGATATACATTTTATGTCTGCTTCAGCAGCTCATTGTGTTCACTCAGCGAATGCAGCGCGTGTTCATTGCCGTACCGGTTGCGGTACTGCATCGGTGTCATGCCGTTCAGCCGCCGGAACGCCGTTGTGAATGCACTCTGCGAGGAAAAACCGAGCGAAGCCGCAATCTCGGAAATCGGGAAATCCGAAAACAAGAGAATATTCTGCGCTGTTGTGATTTTGGCTTTCAGGATAAAAGCCTTGACCGAAATATGCATCTCCTTTGCAAACAGCTTTGAGAGATAACTCGGATTCAGCTTTTCATGCTCTGCCGCCATTTGCAGCGTCAGGCTTTCATGCAGATTCTTGTAAATATATTCTACGGTTCGCCGCACATGAAGCGAAACGCTGTCTGCCTTCCGGATCTCGCGCATCCGCTCTGCATAATCCAGCATCATGGCACCGGTCAGCTCGATCACATCTTCGGGGCGGCTGCACCGGTCACATTCCCTGACATAAATATCCGCAAGTGTATAGGCAATATCATGCTTCATGCCGCCGTCAATGCACATTCTTGCAATGATTCCCGTTCCGATCGCAAAATGATACTGATTATTCCGCAGCAGCTGATCGGACAGAACGCCTTTTCCCTCATAATAGTGCTGCCGGATATAGGCAAAATTTTCCCGCACCTTTTCGACATTGCCGAGCTTGATATCATCATAGTACGAAAATTCCGACTTGATCTCTGTCCGTTTGAACTCCTCCTCAATTTGCAGGAACAGCCGGTAGTTCAATTCCCTGTTCGTATCCACATGGCATCCCTCCTCGATCAGAATACCATATTTTTGAAAAAAAGTCAATGGAATTGAAAGAAACAAAACGGATTCTCAGATATAATAACGGTTAGAAAATAAAAAGGAGGAACCGCCATGCAGACAATAACAGATTTCACGCAGGGCAATGTCCGGAAAGCCATTCTCCGGTTTTATTTCCCGATGCTTGTGACTGCCATGCTGCAGCAGTTTTATTCCTTTGCAGATACAGCAATCGTCGGCAAAGGACTCGGAGATCATGCACTTGCAGCGGTCGGAAATATGTCATCCCTGTGTTTCCTGATCGTCGGATTTTCAATGGGGCTTTCAAACGGTTTCTCTGTTCTGATCGCGCAGCATTACGGTGAAAAAAACTATCCGCAGCTCCGGAAAACGCTTGTTTCCATGCTGCGGCTTGCGGCCGGTGTCGTTGCGGTTCTGACGGCGCTGAGCCTGCTCTTTCTGCGCAGAATTCTGGTATTTTTGCAGACGGACGCCGCGATTCTGGATGACAGCCTGCGGTACGGATCGGTTATTTTCGGCGGACTCTTCGCAGCAATCGCCTACAATATGAGCTCCGGCATTCTCCGTTCGCTGGGAGACAGCCGGACACCTTTGAAAGCAATCATTCTGTCTTCGCTTCTGAATATTCTTCTGGACTGCATATTCATATTCGTTCTGCGAACCGGTGTCTGGGGCGCAGCCGCCGCAACCGTCCTCTCACAAGTGGTTTCCGCTGCGGTCTGTATCCGGAAGCTGATGCGGATTTCATTCCTCAAAACGGAACGGTGTGACCTGCAAAATGACTGGCATCTGAATTATCTGCTGATGAAAAACGGCATTCCGATGGCGCTGATGAATTCCATCACTGCGGTCGGGTGCATGGCCGTTCAATACTATGTGAACGGTCTGGGCATTGCATTCACCTCGGCATACTCAGCTTGCAGCAAATATCTGAATATGTTCATGCAGCCTGCCTCCACCGCAGGTGCAACGATGTCTGCTTATACCGGACAGAACTACGGTGCCAGACGCTTCGATCGGATCAGAGAGGGCATTCATGTCTGTTTGTCCATTGCGGGCGTTTCCTATCTGGTGCTTGGCACCGCCATGTTCTGTTTTCCGCGTCTGCTGGCTTCTCTCCTGCTGCAGGGAGAAGAACCGATCGCTTAT
The DNA here is from genome assembly GCA_946621745.1 of uncultured Ruminococcus sp. Classification (GTDB taxonomy): domain Bacteria; phylum Bacillota; class Clostridia; order Oscillospirales; family Ruminococcaceae; genus Firm-04. The sequence goes on along the minus strand of CAMOOV010000081.1, from coordinate 2,600 downwards.
GCGGCAGAGTTCCTGCCGGTCTGCGGCGCGATGCTGTTCGCAGTGGATTTGCTTTTTGTATACCGCAATGCCGTGCAGGGAATGGGATTCCCGTTTGTTCCGATGCTTTCCGGCATTCTTGAGATGGTTTTGCGCATCGGTGCAATCTCCCTGCTAATCGGACACTGGGGATTTCGCGCAACCGCATTTGCAGAGATCTGTGCATGGTCGGGCGCACTGCTGACAAACCTGATTACCTTTTACTATATTCTCGGACGGGAAAGCAGAAAAATGCATCCGGAATCGAAAAAGAATATGAATCTGCCGGCTGCTGCCTCCTGATTCAACCGAAATCTCCGGAAAAGAAAATCTTTCCGTAAGGACATCCGCCGGTGTACGCATCTGAACACCGGCGGATGTCCTTCTTTCATGCTGCATCAGATGATGCAAAAATGTAAAAATATAAATTGGTATCTTGATTTTCTCAGCATTCTATGATATAACCGGGCAGTGCCCGGCTCCGATATGAAATCAGGGTGCGAAACTGCTCATCTAATTTTCACTTTTCCATTGCAATTTTCTTCATAATATGATATAACCGGGCAGTGCCCGGCTCCGATATGAAATCAGAGTGCGAAACTGCTCATTTTTATTTTCACTTTTCCATTGCAATTTTCTTCATAATATGATATAATCATATCAGAAAACAACATCCGAAATAAAAGGAGAATGAGAAGATGTCCGGACTGATCGAAAAAATCAAATCCTTTTTGAAAAAGCCGCAGAATGCTGTTGAGATCGTTCTGAATATCCTTTGTCTTGCGGCCTCTTACGGGCTGCTGTTCCTGCTACCGCAAAAGGCCAATATCCTGTTCTGGCTGCTCTTTGCACTGTCGGCCATTCTCTTTTGTATCGGCTTTTTTCGGATGGGATACATCATGGACAGCGCAAAATCAAAAAAAACGATCGCCGTATCGGGCGGCCTGCTTGTTCTGTGGGGCATCATCCTGAACATTGCAGGCATCCTTGCGATCCGGCAAGCACAGGGAGGTGAGCGGGGGTTTGCCGCGGCAATCCTGCTTCTGATCGAAGCGATTGTCATGTATTCTATCACGGCCAGCCATGCAGAGGAACCGCGTTCACAGTGGATCATATCGCTCATTTTCAGAGCTGCCGCTGTTCTGCTGATCATCGGCGCAGTTATCTGGATGATCGCAGCTTCCTTTTCCGGCACAGCCATAGCGGCAGGCTTATTGCTGCTGGTGGAGGGAATCGTATTCTGGGCAATGGGCAGCGGAAACAATCCGTTCCATGCAGCGGCATCGCCGATCCGCCCTGTGCCTGGCATGAAGAAAACAGTCCGTGCGCTTTGCGATGCGTTCAGCAGCACGGAAACGCAGCTCGGTGTTCCGTGGCTCGGCAAAATCCGGGCAATCAGGGATGACGCAATCATCTACGGTCCGTCAGAGGAAGGCGTCTTCGTTTACGGCTACTATCATTTCGGCAGATTCTATGTCACATTCAGCAGAGACATCTCATTGCTGGACGCCGGGGAAGCTGAAGCGCACCGCATCACGGAAATGCCCGACAGCAAGGGCATATGCCTCGGTGCGGAGTCTCTCCCGGAGGTATACGCCTATATGTTCACACGGTACCTGGAAAACGGGAATCCGGTCTGGAGTACAAAGATCAGGAAGCCGAAGAAAAAGAAATAAAGGAGAATGCATAATGAATACCAGAAAATGCCCGTCCTGCGGCGGTGAAATGGAATTGTCCCTGTCGGATAAATGCCTGATCTGTCCGTTCTGCGATACGCATATTGATGTAGATATTCAGGATGACGGCAAAACCGGGATGCTCGATGAGAAAATGTTCGATTTTCTGTGGAATCCGGAAAGCCTGAAGCAGTATGAAAATGTAACTGCAAATCTGGATTCGATGCGCTATTGTCTGAACACGCTGAAAACCGCAGAGAAAATCTCCCAATATATCCGCAGCACGCTTCTGACCGATGAAGATGTCGCCTCTGAGGGCATCAATCAGAAGCGCATTGATAAGATCATGCCGAAGATCTCGGAACTGCTCGAACCCGGCGAGCATATCATTGTCTACGGCGATGACGGCCTTTTTTCCAGAGGCAAAGAGTTTTTTGTCATCACGGATAAACGCAGCATTTTTGTAAACGGCAAAAAAACCGTTGCCGTTCAGCACCGTGAGATCAGCGCCATGCGTCTCGATCCGAACGGCGGATACCCGCGCTGGAAGCTCAACAATCAGGAAGATTTTGCCGTTACGGGCATCGGCAATAAATACCGGCTTCAGGGCGCAATCGCTGCACTGATCTGCCTTTTGGCAGCGGAGCAGCACGGCAGCAGGGAGAAAATCAAGCTGCTGTAAATCTGCCCGATCCCCACTGAACATCCGGTTTCCGGAAGATCGGGATTTTTGACAGAAAACTTATTTCCGCAGAATCACTGACCGGAAACCGCCCCGATCACAACGATAAAACGATAATATCACAGAAGCAGCCGCCGATGCAAAAACCGGCGGCTGTTCGTTTGTTTTTGGCAATACCGCACAGAGCTGGCGGTGCAGATACGCAGTCAGATTTTTCGTCAGAT
>CAMOOV010000080.1 GCA_946621745.1 uncultured Ruminococcus sp. | reverse complement strand
CATCTGCGCTGACGGATACAGAGCCGGTGTCAGGCGCATAGGCATAGCTTGCGACATTGATATAGATCTCCTCAGCCGCAACCTGGATCTGGAGCAGCTTGGCCATCGGGCATCCGGCTGCTTCGAGGATCTCCTCTAAAAAGGCCTGCACATCAGACAGATGCTGGACAGTTGCATCAAGTGTTATCTTCGGCATTGTGGATCCCTCTTTTCTGATTCATATTCAAAGTCTGGAGCGGACGGTTTGCTGTCAGGGAAAGTGTGCCGCTCGTCTGCAAATATATTATATACCAAATCAGCGCAAAACGCAAGTATTTGACAAAAAAAGCTGAACAGAATGCGGCATCCGTTCCGGCAGCGAAAAATGCGGAAACTGCGTTGCAGTCATCATTACACTTAATCCTGTCGAAAAAGCGGTTTTTTTGGTGATTCCTATAAAATTGCGGTTTTGCTCTCACGGTTTCCCCCGGAAATGTGATATAATAGAAAGGCTGAATCCAAAATACCTGATATGACACTTGTAAGAGAGGCGGCAACTTCATGGTCTTTGCTGATTTATTTTTTATATATCTGTTTATTCCGCTTTGTCTGCTCTGCTATTTCCTCGCGAAGTCTATCAACGCGAAGAATGCAGTGCTTTTGATTTTTTCGCTGATCTTTTATGCATGGGGTGAACCGGTCTGGGTTGTCATGCTGATCGGCTATGCCTATCTGAACTATAAATGCGGCCTGCTGATCGGGCGGTCACGGAATAAGCCCGCTGCAAAGCACGCGCTGCTGCTCGCGGTGATCGTCGATCTCGGCGTGCTGGGCGTATTCAAATACAGCGGCTTCTTTGTGGAGAATCTCAATGCGCTGCTGCATATCTCGATCCCCGTCCCGCAGATCCGGCTGCCGATCGGCATTTCGTTCTATACCTTCCAGACGCTCTCCTATACGATCGACTGCTACCGCAACAAGGTCAAGGTGCAGAAAAGCTACAGCCGCTTCCTGCTCTATGTCTCGATGTTCCCGCAGCTCGTTGCCGGCCCGATTGTACGCTATTCGACGATTGCCGAGGAGATCAATCACCGCTCGGTCTCGCAGGCGGATATCGCTGCCGGTCTGACGCGCATGATCCGCGGCATCGGCAAAAAGGTCATCATTGCGAACAGCATGGGTACAATCGTAACCGGCTGCTTCGGCGCGGCGGATCAGGGATATCCCGGTGTCAAGACCGTTTCGGCGCTCGGTGCATTCCTCGGCGCGACTGCCGTTGCGCTCCAGTATTACTTTGACTTCTCCGGCTATTCGGATATCGCGATCGGTCTCGGCCGCATCTTCGGCTTCCATTTCGATGAGAACTTCGATTATCCGTATATCTGCAAATCCATCACGGATTTCTGGCGGCGCTGGCACATTTCGCTGTCCTCGTGGTTCCGCGATTATGTCTATATCCCGCTCGGCGGCAACCGCAAGGGACTCAAGCGCCAGTGCATCAATATCATGATCGTCTGGGCGCTGACCGGCTTCTGGCACGGCGCAAGCTGGAATTTCATGCTCTGGGGTGTGTATTTCGGCGTGCTGCTGCTGATCGAAAAGCTCTTTCTGCTCAAACGGCTCGAAAAGCTGCCGTTCTGGGTCGGCCATATTTATGCGCTGTTCCTTGTCATCATCGGCTGGGGTATTTTCCACTTCGATGATCTCGGCGCACTGGGGAAATTCTTCGGCGCACTCTTCTGCCTGAACGGAAATCCGTTCTCCTCGGCAATTACGCGAAATATCCTTTCCAGCAATATCTTCCTGCTGATCGCAGCGGTGCTGTTCTCGTTCCCGATCGTACCGGCAATCCGCAAAAAAATGATCAAGACCGAGAAGGGCTACTATCTCGCAAACAGCCTGACGATCGTGCTGAATGTTGCGATTCTGATTGTCAGCTCGCTGATGCTTGTCAACAATACGAACAATCCGTTCCTGTATTTCAGATTCTGATGCGCCGGATGCGCAGCAGCCTGCTTTATGTCTGAAGGGAGACGAAATCTGAATGCCTGAAAATAACAAAAAGCCGCAGCCCGGCCCGAATACGCAGATCTTCAATGCGATGAACGAGGACTGCGTGGAAATGCTCGACCGGCATCATGCGGAGGAGGTAAAGGCCGCACAGGCCAGAAAACGCCGCAGACCGCAGGCGATGCCGAAGGATCCGCAGCGACCGGCTGAGCGCCCGGCGAATGCACAGCGACCGGCAGAGCGTCCGGCGAATGCACAGCGACCGGCAGAGCGTTCGGCGAATGCGCAGCGACCGGCAGAGCGTCCGGCGAATGCACAGCGACCGGCAGAGCGCCCGGCGAATGCACAGCGACCGGCTGAGCGCCCGGCGCCGCGCCGCGATGATGCCAAAAAAACGGTGCAGCGGAAAGCCCGTCCGGAAGCGGCAGTACAGCGATCTGCCCGGAGAGCGGAGGATGCACAGAAGTCCGCGCAGAGGCGGACGGCTCCTGCCGGCGCAGCGGTCAGGCCGCGGCGCAAAAAGAAGCAGCCGAAATATAAGAGATATCAGCGTGTATTCAATCTTATCAATATCGCTGCCTGTCTGCTGCTGCTCTTTGGCATCGGACTTCTGCTGGTGATCGGCAAGCGCGCAAGCGGCTTCCTGCAATCGGAAAACCGCAATCTCGCGGAATTCCCGACCTTCTCGCTGAGCTCCTATTTCAGCGGCGACTACACGAGCGATATCACCTATTATTATACGGATACGATCCCGAACCGTGAGGGACTCCGCAATCTGGCAAACAAATTTACGGATCATTTCGGTCTGCATAAGGACGATGTTGAGATCATCGGTTCACCGGTGCAGGCAGATAAGGGCGCGGTTGAGTCCTCCAAGCCGGAGGGCGGCAATGCGGTCACGGTTTATACCGGCGGCAGAGAGGAAACGACGACATCGGCCGCCGTGACTACCGGTTCTGATGCCGCAGCTGTTTCGGATTCCGCTGTCAGCAGCGATGCGGCTGTGACCGAGACTGAAACCCAGCCCGCCGAGACCGAGCCGGTGCAGACCAAGAAGCGTACCGAGATTCCCGATGAGGGCGAGGTCGTCAATCAGTCGGTCATCGTCTCCGGCAAGGGTACGCCGGAGGTGCGCGCCATGCCGATGTTCGGCGGTATCTATGATGTCGGCAAGCAGTACGCCGGTGTGCTGAATGAATACAAAGCAATGGTCGGCGACAAGGTCAATGTTTACAACATGAGTGTGCCGCTTTCCTCTGCATTCTACTGCCCGAAGAATCTGGCAGCGAATTACTCTGACCAGCATGACTGCATCATCAATATTGCCAATTCGCTGGATAAGGTCATCAATATTGATGTGTTCCCGACCTTGCAGGAGCATTCCGACGAATATATCTTCTTCCGCACCGACCACCACTGGGAGCCGCTCGGCGCTTATTACGCGGCGCAGGAGTTCTGCAAAACGGCAGCCGTTCCGTTTGTTGAGCTGAAGGATATGGAGGAATGCACCAAGGAGAACTTTACAGGTTCGATGTACGGTTATTCCGGTTATCTGGAGGATCTCAAGACATGGCCGGATACTTTCTATTACTACAAGCCGAAGAACGAGTATACGATCCAGTATTACGATGAGACATTTACAACTCCGGACACCAGCCGCGAGCAGACGCTGTTCTACAGCTGGGCGGACGGTGTGAACACCTATTCGACGATCCTCGGCGGCGATCTGGATATCGCGGAAATCAAGACAGATGTTCACAACGGCAGAACACTTGTTGTCATCAAGAACAGCTACGGCAATGCGCTGATCCCGTTCTTTGTCGGCAGCTTCGAGAAGATCTATGTCGTTGATTTCCGGTATGTTGAGATCACGATGAAGGACTTCTTCCAGCGTGTCGGCGCAACGGATGTGCTGTTCGGCATGGCAATGTCGAGCTGCTACACGCCCGGACACATTGACGCGATCCGCGAGATCATGCAGTAATGCCGGCAGTGCCGGCTGCCATTTCCTAAAGTTCTCCGGAAGCATAGGGGTGCAGATTGAGGTTTCCCCAGACCGTAAAACAGCTGCCAGCAGCAGCGTAACAGCGGCGAGATTGGTATGCTCAGCGAAATGTTGCCGTAGGGAAACGGCACCGGGCACTGCCCGGCCGGTTTGAGATCAGGATGCGGAACTGTGCATGATTTTTCTTTGTATCCATTGCGCTTTTCGGGATAATGTGCTATAATAACTATGCTGCGCTTTGCGGCAAATCCACAAAACCGGAAACAGAGGCGAACAGTATGCATCCGATCGAACACTTCAAAACGATCACCCGTCACCGTCACATGGTCATGCGGCATTGCTTCAAGGCAGGCATCCCAGTTCAGGGACTTCTGCACGATCTGAGCAAATACACCCCGACAGAATTCATTCCCGGCGCACTGTACTGGCAGGGTACACGCAGCCCGAATGAAGCCGAGCGTGAAAAGCAGGGCTATTCCGCCGCATGGCTGCACCATAAGGGCAGAAACAAGCATCATTTTGAATACTGGATTGATGTGCATCCGGAGCACAAGGTCTATGAGCCGGTTGAGATGCCACTGCGCTATCTGATTGAAATGTTCTGTGACCGTGTCGCCGCCAGCAAAATCTATCGCGGCGAAAACTACCGCGACAGCGACCCGCTCGACTATTTTCTCACAGGCATGGAGCGCGGTCGGCCGATTCATCCGAAAACCGCGAAGCAGCTTCACTTTCTTCTGAAAATGCTCGCGGATCAGGGCGAGGACAAAACCTTCGCCTATATCCGGCATCTGCTGAAAAAGCAGCGCCGCAAGGGCTGCATCTTCCATAAATGATACCCGCAAAAAAGCGCGGCATTCCGACTTAGCAGTCAGAACGCCGCGTTTCCTGTTTTCCTATACAGATCACGGTTTGCGCTTGTCACCGAAATAGAAGACCGTCAGCAGACCGGGGCCGCAGTGTGCGCCGATGATGATGCCGAGCGGCAGGATCTCAATGCTGCCGATCATCGGAAATTCACGCATAAGCTCGCCTTTCAGCCAGTTCGCATCATCAATGCAGTCCGCATGATTGATGATGATATGCTGTCCCTCCGGCGCAGTCATATCGCGCTTGACACCCTCCAGAAGCGTCCGCAGGGCAGCCTTGCGCCCGCGCACTTTTGCGGCAACCGTTAGCTTGCCGTCATCCGGTACATACAGCACCGGCTTGATCGACAGCAGTGAGCCGATCATTGCGGATGCATTGGAGACTCTGCCGCCGCGCTTGAGATAGTTCAGGTCGTCCACAGTAAAGCGGTGCATGATGTTCAGCTTATGTGCCTCCGCCCACGCAATGACCGTCTCGAAATCCGCGCCCGACTCCATACGCCTGACGCATTCCTGCACAAGCAGGCCGAGACCGCCGGAAATGCAGCGTGTATCCATGAGGTACAGTTCCTGATCGGGAAACTCATGGCGAATGCGCTCTGCGGCGTTGTGGGATGCCATGTAGGAGCTGGACATTTCTTTTGACATATCCAGATAGAGAACATTCTTGCCGGTTTCGAGCAGTTTCCGGAAGAATTCGAGATATGTTTCCTCGTTGATCATCGAGGTGGTATACACCGTACCTGCGCGCATTTTTTGGTATGCTTCTGCTCGCGATTCGTTTTTGCAGTCATCCTCAAAAACATCCATACCGATCGAATAGGAATAGCGGATCAAAGGAATATCGTGTTCGGTGAAATAGGTATCCGGGAGATCGGCGGTCGATGCCGCAGCAATGATGTAGTCAGCCATAGTCCGGGCTCCTTTCATTTCTTTTCCTTATTATAGCATATTTTTATGAAAAGTGCAATGGATTCAACAAATTTTAATCAGCTGTTCCGTATCCGGATCTCATAATGGAGCCGGGCACTGCCCGGTTATAACACATACTGCTGATTTCTCAATACGGAGTGTATTAACAGAACAAAGATTAAGACCTTTTCCGAAGCTGGACGACTAATTGATGATTATGATTATATTTATTTCTATAATCATCAGCGTATTCAACTCAATATAAAACTGACTCCGCTTGAGCTGCGGAGTCAGTTCAGTGCTTCATTCATTTTGCCATAGGCGGCTTTTTGTGCTGTCCGTACAAAATGGGGCGGTTCAGCTGATGTGAGGCGGGTTTTCACGGTTCAGAGAGAATGGTCAAAGAGCGGCGTGGAGAAATAGCGTTCCGCCGTGTCAGGCAGGATCGTCACGACGGTCTTCCCCGCGCCGAGCTTCTCCGCGAGCTTCAGCGCTGCCGCAACATTCGTGCCGCTGGAAATGCCGCACATGATGCCCTCCAGCGATGCAAGCTGCTGCGCCGTTTTGATCGCGTCCTCATCGGTGACGATGTGGATATGGCTGTAAATATCGCAGTTGAGGATGCGCGGAATGATGCCGTCGCCGATGCCCATTTGCAGATGCGTCCCGACTGTTCCGCCCGCGAGGATCGCCGCGTGCTCCGGCTCGACCGCCCAGATCTCCATATCGGGATTCTGCGATTTCAGTGTCTCGCCGATGCCGGTGATCGTGCCGCCGGTGCCGATGCCGGAGCAAAAGCCGTCGATCCGTCCGGCGGTCTGTTCGAGAATCTCCAGCGCAGTATAATACTTATGCGCATAGATATTGTTCGGATTCTCGAACTGCTGGGGAACGAATACCCGCGGATCCTTCTCCTGCATTTCCAGCGCGGTATCGAGACATTTCTGGATGCACTTGCCGATGTCGCCGTCATCGTGAATGAGGATGACCGAAGCGCCGTAATGCTCGACGAGCTTCCGCCGCTCCTCGCTGACGGAATCCGGCATGATGATGACGGTCTGATAGCCGCGGACTGCGCCGACGAGTGCAAGCCCGATGCCCTGATTGCCGCTGGTCGGCTCGACGATGATCGTGTCGGGCTTGATGCGGCCCTCGCGCTCTGCCGCGAGGATCATGTTATAGGCGGTGCGCGTCTTGATCGAGCCGCCGACATTCAGTCCCTCAAATTTGACGAGGATCTCGGCATTGCTCGGCTTGTTGATGCGGTTCAGGCGGATCATGGGCGTATGTCCCATTGCCTCAAGAATATTCTGATAAACCATACTGTTCTCCGTTTCTGATATAGTCTCAGTCTATTATACCATGTGTCAGGGGAAAAAGCAAGTGTTTTACGGGATTTCCTCACGCAGCCGCATCCGGATCCCGCGCAGAACCTGCGCATACGCAGCGGCGGCAGTCTCCTTTGAGACCGGCTGCACATTCTCCAGCGGATACGGGATGCCGAGCGCGTCATATTTCCGTTTGCCGAGATCGTGATAGGGGAGGACATCCAGTCCTTTCAGCGAACGCAGTCCGCCGAGGAATTGTCCGAGCCGCAGCTGTTCATCCGGATCGTCCGTCCAGCCCGGCACAATGACATGACGGATCCAGAGCGGGACGCCCTTTTCACTGATAAACTGCGCAAATGCGAGGATATTCGCATTGCTGCGGCCGGTGAGCTGCCGGTGCTTTCCGTCGTCGATATGCTTGATATCGAGCATGACAAGATCCGTGACTGCGAGTATTATTTCTGCGGTCTCCGGATGTGCCGGATCGAAGCAGATGCCGGAAGTATCGAGACAGGTGTGGATCTGATGCGCACGGGCGCGGGTGAACAGGTCGGTCAGAAATTCCGGCTGGAGCATCGGCTCGCCGCCGGTCGCAGTGATGCCGCCCTTGACGTAATACTGCTGATTGCGGAGATACTGCGCGATCAGCTCCTCCGCGTCGGTCTGCGTATGCGGCGCAGTCTCCCATGTGTCGGGATTGTGGCAGTAGAGACAGCGCATCGGGCAGCCCTGAAAGAATACGACGAACCGGATGCCGGGGCCGTCTACGGTTCCGAAGGTCTCAACAGAATGAAGATTCCCTTTCATATGATTTCTCCATAAGGAAAGCCCGCCGTGCCGGACAGCGGGCTTTTGTTCTGCGGTTCAGAGTGTTTCGTGGAAGGTGCGGGAGATGACATCATCCTGCTGTTCCTTCGTCAGCTTCGTGAAGTTGACGGCATAGCCGGAAACACGGACGGTCAGCTGCGGATAGTTCTCCGGATGTGCCTGTGCATCCAGCAGCGTTTCCCGCGTAAATACGTTGACATTCAGGTGGTGGCCGCCTTTTTCGGTGTAGCCGTCGAGCAGTGCCACGAGGTTTTCAATCTGCTGTTCATTTTCCATGCTGCAAGCTCCTTTCAGAGATCATCGCTGCCGGAGTCATCGCCGGACTCCGCTTCGGCATCGTCATCGAATTCAAAATTCGGAACGGCACAGGCACCTGCTCTGCCGCAGTCCGTGCTGTTGACGGTCTGCACCTGTGTTTCGCCGCCGACCGTGACATTGATATGCTGGGAGCCTTCGGCCATGAGCCGGTCGATCATCGCCAGCAGATCATATTCGGTGAGTTCTTCCTGTTCAGTAGTCGGTTTCATCATCATCCTCCTGACGCAGACGGTCGAGATCCAGATCGCCGGAGAACAGTCTGTCATCCTTGCCGAGCGCGTCCGGAATAATGGAAAACGTATTGGAGATGCCGTCCTGCGCGTGGCGGAACGGGATCTTCGAGACGGACGAAAGCGACGCGACTGCGCCGTTGGTATCTCTGCCGTGCATCGGATTTGCACCCGGCGCGAGCGGAACGCCCTGCTTTCTGCCGTCCGGCGTATTGCCGGTCTTTTTGCCGTAGACAACATTCGAGGTGATCGTGAGAATGCTCATGGTCGGGATGCTGTCGCGGTAGGTGTGGTGCTTACGGATCTTGTCGATGAACCGCCGGACGATATCGACCGCGATCTGATCGACGAGATCATCGTCATTGCCGTATTTCGGATAATCGCCCTCAACCGCATAGTCAACGACAATGCCGTTTTCATCGCGGATGCAGCGAACCTTTGCGTATTTGATCGCGCTGAGCGAATCTGCCACGACGGAAAGTCCGGCGATGCCCGTTGCAAAATAACGCTTGACATCGCGGTCATGCAATGCCATCTGGAGCTTTTCGTAGCAGTATTTGTCATGCATATAATGGATGACATTCAGTGTATTGACATAGAGTCCGGCGAGCCATTCCATCATCTGATCGTACTTGTCCATGACATCGTCATAGTCAAGATAATCGCCGGTCACCGGGCGGTATTTCGGGCCGACCTGAATTTTCAGCATTTCGTCCACGCCGCCGTTGATCGCGTAAAGCAGACATTTTGCGAGATTCGCTCTTGCTCCGAAGAACTGCATCTCCTTGCCGACGCGCATTGAGGAAACACAGCAGGCGATCGCATAATCGTCGCCGTGCGTGACGCGCATCAGGTCGTCGTTCTCATACTGGATCGAGGATGTGCGGATCGACATTTTTGCGCAGAAGCGCTTGAAATTGAACGGGAGCTTCCGGCTCCAGAGGATTGTCATATTCGGCTCCGGTGCCGTGCCGAGATTGTTGAGCGTATTGAGATAGCGGAAGGAATTTTTCGTCACAAGATGCTGGCCGTCTACGCTGACGCCGCCGATCGACTCGGTCACCCATGTCGGATCGCCGGAGAACAGCGCATTGTATTCCGGTGTCCGCGCAAATTTGACCATGCGCAGCTTCATGATGAAATGGTCGATCAGCTCCTGCGCTTCGGATTCGTTGATGATGCCGCGATTGAGGTCGCGCTGAATATAGATATCGAGGAAGGTGGAGGTGCGGCCGAGGCTCATTGCGGCGCCGTTCTGCTCCTTGACTGCGGCGAGATAGCCGAAATAGAGCCACTGCACCGCCTCCTGCGCGTTCTTCGCGGGGCGGGAGATATCAAAGCCGTAGATGCGGCCGAGCTCCCGCAGCTCCTCCAGTGCGCGGATCTGCTCGGAAAGCTCCTCACGCAGCCGGATATTTTTCGAGGTCATGCGGACATAGTGCGTTTCCTTCTGATGCTCCTTGTCCGCGATCAGCATATCAATGCCGTAGAGCGCGACTCTGCGGTAATCGCCGATAATCCGGCCGCGGCCGTAGGCATCGGGGAGGCCGGTGAGGATCGCGGATTTCCGCGCAAGGCGCATTTCCGGCGTATACGCATCGAAAACGCCCTGATTATGTGTTTTTCTGTATTTGGTGAATATTTCAACGACCGACGGATCAACCTCATAGCCGTAAGCCTTGCAGGCCTGCTGTGCCATGCGGATGCCGCCGAAGGGCTGGAGACTGCGCTTGAAGGGCTTGTCTGTCTGCAAGCCGACGATTTTTTCCAGATCTTTATTGAGATAGCCCGGGCCGTGCGAGGTGATCGTCGAAATGATCTTTGTGTCCATATCGAGGACACCGCCTGCCTCGCGCTCCTGCTTTGCAAGCTCCATGACCTGCGCCCAGAGCTGCTTTGTCGCTTCCGTCGGGCCGGCAAGAAAGCTCTCGTCGCCGTCATAGGGCGTAAAGTTGCTGCGGATGAAATCCCGCGTATTGACGGATGTGGTGCTCCATCTGCCGGGGGTAAAGCCTTCCCATTCCGGGGCAAATTCTTTGAACATGAGCGGCCGTCCTTTCATTCTAAAAGTCCTGAACTCGTATTCTGGGGAAGCACTGATTAAATCTGGTGCGCAAGGATGTTTTCGGTCAAGTAAACTTGACCAGTCAGATTTTTCGTCAGATTGTATGAAAACGACGCCGCTGGGCTGGCGCCCAGCAAGGAGTTTTCGTGCAAGATGGCGGAAAATATGCAAGCAGATTGCGTGCCAAGCCGTCAGGCGGGATTTATTCAGTGATTCCCTAGTATTATAGCACAAACCGGTGCTAAATGCAACCGCGTACACGGTGCGGATAACTGTATGTTTTCCACAAACCGCATAATCATGTAAGCAGGGCTTATCTGATATTCTTATGGTATATCAGATCGAGCCCCTTGAGTAGCAGCTCGTCATCGACGGTGATCTTATGGCGGCAGTAAGGGACGATCAGATGCGCGAGACTGCCGTTTGCGATGATCGCGGCGGATTCGCCCAGCTCTTCCTCAATGCGGTCAAGGAGGGCGTCGATCGCGCCGGCATTTCCGTAAACAACGCCTGCCTGCATCGCGGCCATCGTATCCGACTGGATGACCTTTTTCGGCGCGGTGAGCTGAATGCCGGGAAGCTGTGCCGTGCCGGATTCCAGCGATTCCAGCGCGAGCGCAACGCCGGGATACAGCGCGCCGCCGAGGAAGCGCTTTTCGCTGTCGATGACCGTGAATGCAGTTGCCGTGCCCATGTCAATGGCAATCGCGGGTGCGCCGTAATACTCGATCGCGGCTGCGGCACCGGCAACGAGATCCGCGCCGACATTCTCGCGGATGCTGCGGATGCCGGTTTTGATGCCGGGGCCGAGGATCATCGGCGTGAGGCCGGTCAGCTTCCGGACGGCCTGCGCGAGCAGATCGGTCAGCGGCGGCACGACGCTCGCAATGATCGCGCCGTGCAGGGATTCCGGCTCGGCATCGTGGAGCTTCAGGACAGTTTTGACCAGTACAGCAAATTCGAGATCGGTCTTGCGCCGGTCGGAATGCATACGCTCGACAAATTCGACGCGGTGATCATTGACGCAGCCGATGCAGATGTTAGAATTTCCGATATCAATCGTGAGGATCTTCATTTTCAGGTCTCCCTTCTGCGGACAGCAGCGCCCGCTGAATATTATTGATGTCCCAACTATCTCTTGAAGATATCTGCTTGTCTTTTTGCCGT
>CAMOOV010000079.1 GCA_946621745.1 uncultured Ruminococcus sp. | reverse complement strand
GCCCGCTCAATGCTTCACGGAAGCGACAAAGAACGGATCATCCCCTGCCGCATCGAGTACGGTCGCGGCGAAATAGCGGATATCGTCCATCGCGTGATCGTTCTCCTTGCGGGGCGCATCTCTTTGTGCCTTTTCGTCCCACGCATAGAGTGAAAATTCACGCAGTGCATCTTCACAGCATTCGCCGATCATGATTTCGCCGCTTCGGAGCGCATCGGCGGTGCGCCGGATGCCGCCGAGCACATCATTATTGGCGGGGACAGCGTGAAATCTGCCGTGTCTGCGTATGCAGGCGAGAAAGGATGCAGCCGAGGGATCGACCACGACCTGTTCGACGGGCAGATCGCCTGCCAGCGCAGTGAGGGCATCATAATGCTCCTCATCGGTGCGGGTGATGCCGGTTTTGCGGGAATCGTAATAGCTTTCGGCAATGCGGTACCATGTGCCGCGGCAGAGCGCCCAGAGGCCGAGCGATGTGGGATTAACGGTACCGTAGTCACAGGAGATGACATAGCGTTCGGGCTTATCGGGCGGCGCACCGATATGCTTTTTCGGATCGAACATCGGATAGACCAACCCTTGCACGGAGGTCCAGATCCCGCGCACATAGCGGTCATAGAAACCGCCGGAATAGAGCCGCTCATAGCGTTGACGGACAGCCTTTGTCAGCGCGGGATTATCCCGCATCGTGAAGCGGAGATAGAGCGCATTTTTCTCCTTTGTTTTTCTGATCCATTCGCGGTAGAACCAGTGCGAGGGAGTTTCGGGGTTACAGGAGAACCAGATCTTCGAGCCGGGGACAGAGCATCTGGCGATTGCCTGTTCGACGAAGGAGCGCGGCATGAGCGCAGCCTCATCGAGCAGCACGCCCGCGAGCGTCATGCCCTGAATGAGCGGAGCCGAAGCCTCATCCTTTCCGCCGAAGAAATAGAAACGGTTGCTGCGGCCGCAGAACGCGACCTCAGCATATCCTTTGGATATTTGATCGCAGATCCGAAACCCCATAAGCCGGAGCTGAGCAAAGAGCGGATTGAGGAGATTGCGCCGGAGGGCAGTTTTCGTTTTGCCGCAGACCGCGAAGTCCTGCTTCTGAAACGAGCAGCAGGCCCAGAGGATGAAGCCGAGCGAAAGGGCAGTGGTCTTGCCGGAGCGCACGGCACCGTCGCAGATGACTGCATCGAAATGCCGCGACTGCGGGAGATGCCACCAGTGAATGGCTGTCTGCTGTTTAGGAGAGAATCTCGCCGGATTCAGCATCATCGGCATCGACCTCCTGCACGGTTGCCGCACTCTGAAGCGCACGGAGCAGTGCAGCAGAGGCAGCATTGGCATCGGAATCACCTGCGCATTCGAGCAGCCTGACCATTGCGCCGAGCCGGTCGGCGAGCTTGATCTCGACATTCCCGGTCTTGTCGATCTTCATATTTGTGACATGAAAAAGATCGAACCCGGAAAGCGTATCGGGATCACATGAGCCGGAAAAGACGAGCTTAGCGGCATCATTGGCATCGCCGAAGGCAAGGCGGGTCAGCCCCGCGATGACGAGTGCCTTGACGGGCAGGGGCGGCTGCGCAGCGAGCTTCGCGAGCGCGCGCCTGCACTGCGGGGAGTGGAGCATTTGCAGCCCATCCTCCGCAGCGGAATCGGGCGGACAGCCTGCGCGGAGGGCGGCCTCGCGGATATTGCCGAGCGCGAGGTACCAGCGTGCAAACCGTCCGGTTCGGGAAATGCTGCTGTTCATGAAAATATCGACCGCCTTTCTGAAGTGGGTTTCGGATGAGGAGAGGAAGCAGCCATCATCCGCCGAGGGTACCGACCTGCATTTTTTAGGCATACCGGTATGCAAAAAATCTGATATTTTACACTGATAAATTTTTATATGTGTAAAATAGTGCGCATTGAAATGCAGAGTGCATGATATGAGATCCGGCAGCGAATCGGTGCATTCTAGGCGGCAGTGCCGCCCTCCGATTTTACTCCCCAGCCATTTCCCGACAGACTTTTTTCACCCACTCCCATTGTACTTTTCCGTATAGTATGGTATAATATTGATGTCACAACTATCTCTTGAGGCAACGCCGCACAGAGCTGGCGGTGCAGGATTATGTGATTCTCGGCGACAGCTGCATCGTGAAGGAGACCGGCATCACCGATGCAGATATCATCGGTGTAATGACAGAATATCTCCGTGACGGCAAAACGCACACAACCGATGAACTCCCCTACCGGATCTACAGCCGTGCGATCGTTGCAGCGGCACCGCTGCGCATCGCATGGCGCAAACTTCGGCGAAAGGCCGGCCGGATCCTGCGCAGGCTTACCGGCTGACAAAGGAGCAAATATGGCTGAATTTATGTATTCGCGCAAATTCTACAAGAATCCGCTGATCCGGCGCATGATACGGGTATCGAGAAGGGCTGTGGATATCCGCGATTCCCTGACGGACAGGCGGATCTGCGGACAGTCGCTGTCCAAATATGTACCTTCTTATGCAGCCGGTTCAACCGGCAGTCAGTCCACGCCCTATTTCGTTCTGGATACCATATTCAGAAGCGCAGAATTCTCGGAGGACAACAGCTTTCTGGATATCGGCTGCGGCAAAGGCAGAGTGCTGGCCTTTCTCATCAAAAAGAAGGCGCCCTGTCCGCTGACCGGCATCGAGCTGAATCCGGAGGTTGCAGCGGTCGCGCAGGCATGGACGCAGCGTTATCCGAATGCCGCGGTCATCTGCGGCGATGTTTTTGACATAGATCTGAACCGCTATGATGTATTCTTCATGAGCAGACCTTTTGAGCCGGATCTGTTCAGCCGCTTCCTGCAAAAGCTGGAGCGCGAAGTGCATCACCGCATTACACTGTATTACTGGGTCGATCAGCAGAGCGGCGCACTGCTCCACAACCGCACAGGCTGGATCATGCACGAGCGGAAAATCCTCTTTTTCCGGCGGGGATTTTTTATTGCGATGACACCCCAGCAATATTCCGTCTGGACATATCTGCCGCATGAAGCGTAACATACTGAAATGGCTGTGGGCAGTCTCCGGATGCGGGAAGCTCTTTGTTGCCGGACTGCTCCTCACGCATATGCTGAGCGGTGCATCGGGCGTACTGTATGCGATGCTGCTGCGGGAGCTGGTCGATGCTGCTGCCGCACATGAGCCGGACGGTCTCCGGCATTATGTGATTTTGCTCATTCTGCTGGTGACGGCGCAGATCACGGTGCGTGCGGTGATCCGCTGGCTGGAGGAGCTTTCCCGTGCAACGCTGGAAAACCGTTTCAAGGAGCGGCTGCTCAGCAATATTCTCAGCCGTGATTTCGCCGCAGTGAATGCCGTGCATTCCGGCGAATGGCTCAACCGGCTGACCGGCGACTGCATGATCGTCGCCAATCATTTCACGGATATCCTGCCGGGGCTTTCCGGCATGACGGTCAGGCTTTTCAGCGCCGTCATCATGATTATCATACTGGAGCCGCGCTTTGCGGCATTCATGCTGCCGGCCGGCGTGCTGCTGCTCATCCTTGCAACGGCATTCCGGAAGAAGATCAAGCAGCTGCACAAGCGCATTCAGGAGGCAGACGGCAGACTCCGCATCTTTTTGCAGGAGCGCATCGGCAGTCTCATGATGATCCGCTCCTTTGCCGCAGAGCCGCAGACCGCCGAAGACGCGGAGGAAAAGCTGCGGGCGCATAAGGCGGCGCGGATGCGCAGGAACCGCTTCTCAAATTTCTGCAATATCGGCTTCCAGTCCGGCATGGAGGGAATGTATCTGTTCGGCGCCTGCTGGTGTGTATGGGGCATTTATAAAGGAACGATCAGCTTCGGCACGATGACCGCAATGACACAGCTCATCGCGCAGATCCAGTCGCCGTTCGCAAATATCACCGGATATCTGCCGCGCTTCTATGCGATGACCGCCAGCGCGGAGCGTCTCGCGGAGATCGAGGATTTCGCAGACGATATCGGAGAAGCACCGAAAACGCCCGCCGAGATTCAGACATATTACCGCGATGAATTCGCGGCGCTGCGGCTCTCGGATGTCAGCTTCACCTATCTGCCGGCATCGGATACCGTAAAGCAGCAGGACAAATCGGCAATGCCGGCCGTTCTGCGGCATCTTGATCTGACCCTGAAAAAGGGCGAATATGCAGCATTCACGGGACATTCCGGCTGCGGAAAATCGACTGTGCTGAAGCTGCTTTCGGGCGTATACCGTCCGGATGCGGGCGAATGTCTGCTCGTCAGTCAGAGCGGCGCGGAAATCCCGGCCGGCAGCGCATGGCGCCGGCTCTTTGCATATGTGCCGCAGGGCAACCAGCTCATGAGCGGAACGATCCGCGGGATCGTCTCCTTTGCCGATCCCGCAGCCGCGCAGGATGAGGCGCGCCTTGCCCGCGCACTGCGAATCGCCTGTGCAGCGGATTTCGTCGCGGAGCTGGAGCAGGGTGCGGATACCGTCCTCGGTGAGCGCGGAACGGGACTTTCCGAGGGACAGATGCAGCGCATCGCGATCGCGCGCGCAGTCTTTGCGGATTGCCCGGTGATGCTGCTGGACGAAGCGACCAGCGCGCTCGATGAAGCGACCGAGCGGCAGGTCTTGCAGAATCTCCGCGAAATGACGGACAAGACCGTTCTGATTGTCACACACAGACCGGCGGCACTCTCGATCTGCGGCCGCGTAATTGCGTTCACGGAGCAGGGCGCTGAGGATATCAAACCGGAACAAACAGCAAGTTATACGAAAATGAAAGACAGAAAACAGGCACTATGAGAATGTTGTCGAAAATCAAAAAAAGACTTGCTTTTTTTCGGTTTTTGCGGTAAAATAGAGAATGCACCATACTGTGCAGTTGCAGTATGAAAAACAAAAAAGGGAAAGGATGAAACAATATGGCAAAAGCAAGTTCCAAGCTCACAGTCGGCAAGGTCCTCGGCCGAATCGGCATTGTGATCCTGACCACACTCCTTCTGGTGGTACTGGCACTCTATCTGCTGATGCTCGTCATCGCAAAGGGGCCGTCCGAATACGCCAGAAAGCGCTTCGTCTGCTCGGTCAAGGAGACCAGTGCAATCGGCTTCCTCGCAAACTGGTATTACACAGATGAGGAGATCAAGGATTATCTCGGCTCCTTCCGCGACAATACGACCGATGAGGTCACAAATGCAGAGCTGGTGCAGATCAAAACCGCCGAGGAGCAGGCAGCAGAAGCCGGCACCGAGGGCGCGGCACAGCCGACCGAGCTGATTGATGTCTCCGGCAGCACCTTCCACGGCAAGCTGCTGAAGGTCAAGGATCCCTCCCGCGTGTTCGTCGGCATCTCCGGCCCGTACGGCAAGGAGTACGCAGGCAAGCGCGTCATGGATATGGTCGCGGAATACGGCGCTATGGCAGCGATCAATGCAGGCGGCTTTGAGGACCTCAACGGCGTCGGCAACGGCGGTACCCCGCTCGGCATGGTCGTCTCGCAGGGAGAGCTCCGCTGGGGCGCAATGGATACTTCTTATGATATCATCGGCTTCGACAACAACAACATTCTCCATGTCGGTACGATGACCGGCCAGCAGGCGATGGATCTCGGCATCCGTGATGCAGTCTGCTTCGGCCCTGTCCTCATCGTCAACGGCAAGCCGGTCAATGAGACCGAGGAGCTGGGCGGCGGCTTCAATCCGCGCTCCGCGATCGGCCAGACCGCAGACGGCACCGTTCTGCTGCTCGTCATCGACGGCAGACAGGCAAACTCGCTCGGCGCAACCTATGACGATGTCATCGACATTCTGATGAAGCACGGCGCTGTCAATGCTGCGAACCTCGACGGCGGCAGCTCCTCCCACATGATCTACAATAACGAAATCATCACCGTTTGCTCCTCGCTGTACGGTCCGCGCAAGATGCCGACCTGCTGGCTGGTTGCACCGGAGTCGTAATAACAGGAGGCATAGCAAATGGATCAAGACAAGTACAAGGAGAGTGCTGACCGTGCCGCAGACGAGGCACTGGAAGCGATCCTCAGTGAAATTGATGCCGAGCCGGCTGTAAAACCGGCAGCACCGGCGGAAAAGCCTGCGGAAAAGCCGGCAGAGCGTCCGGCGCGCCGCAGACCGGCATCCGGCGAACGCAGACCGGCGGCATCCGGCGAGCGCAGACCGGCATCCGGCGAACGCAGACCGGCAGCATCCGGCGAACGCAGACCGGCGGCATCCGGTGAACGCAGATCGGCATCCGGCGAGCGCAGACCGGCAGCATCCGGCGAGCGCAGACCGGCAGCATCCGGTGAGCGCAGACCGGCATCCGGCGAACGCAGACCGGCGAGATCACCGGAAGAGCGGACACGCGCCGCACAGAGACAGCGTCCGGAGATCGAATCCGTTGACGGTGCAGCACCGCGCCGCAGAACGCGTCCGGCGGATGATGCACAGCGCCGCAGCCGTCCCGCAGACGGTACAAAGCGCCGCAGACCCTCCACCGCTCCGGAAACACGCAGCAGCGCCAAGCACGCTGCGGAGACCGATGCCGCGCAGACCGGCAAGCGCAAGCCCTCGATGTTCCGCATCGGCCTGCTCATTTATATTGTTGTATTCCTGCTGCTGATGACCTTCGGTCTGTTCAAATTCCGCACATTCCTCGCTGAGGTCGAGTCCTCTCTGCCGCAGCATACCATTGAAAATTATGTTCAGCATCTCGACAGCAATTTCTATAATGAAATGGTGCGCCAGAAGGTCGATCAGATTCCCGTTACGCAGTATGAGACTGCCGACACGATCGCTGAGACGCTGAATCTCGGCGCTGAGCAGAGCGAGGGCTACACCTTCGCGAAGAAGGGCGACGAATTCACGGACGAAAAGCCTGTCTACTATATCCGCTCCGGCGAGGCAGCAATCGCAAAGGTCACACTCTCGAAGGCCGGCGAAACGCCGTCGTTCCACAAGCCGGTCTGGAAGGTCGATGAGCCGCAGTCGCTCTTTGAGATTTCCTCTGAGCCGGAATACACACTGGATGTGACCGTACCGGAGGGCAGCTCCGTGACCGTCAACGGCATTGCAGTTCCGGCAGATCAGCTCACGCCCGGCGAGGCACTCATCACACTGGATAACGCTTCTCTTGCATTTGCAAAGTCTCCGGGATCGCAAAAAATCTCGATCACCGGCCTGTATGTCGCCCCGAAGGTCGAGGCATTCGATGCGCTCGGCAATGCGCTGGAGGCAGCAGAAAAGCCGTCCGGCAATGTCAAGACGCAGACCTATGTGTTCGGGCCCAAGAGCGAGGCAGCGCCGGATCCGGCATTCGTGCAGCGCGTCACCGACATGATGGCAGCATATATCAACTATTCCGTCAACAAGGACGATCAGGTCTGGACAAATCTCGGTGTCCTGGATCCGTATCTTGTCGCACACGGCACCGCGTATGAGACACTGCACTCGATGGTCATGGACTTCAACTGGAACAACCCCTACAATGCGCGTCAGGACAGAGATCTGACGGTCAGCAATGTGAGAATGTATTCTGATTCCGTCTGCACGGTTGATGTGCATTTCGATTACTCGCTGACGAAGTACAACGCCGAGCTCGGCCGTGACATCACGAATGACTATATCGGTACGATCCGCTGGACAATGGTCAAGGCGGACGGCACATGGAAGGCGTGCAACCTCCAGCAGCTGACGGAAGAGGAAGAAGCGGCAGCAGCTCCGGCAGATGCAGCAGCACCGGCGGATGCAGCAGCTCCCGCAGATGCAGCGGCTCCGGCTGATGCAGCAGCTCCGGCTGATGCAGCGGCTCCGGCTGATGCAGCGCCTCCGGCTGATGCAGCGGCTCCGGCTGATGCAGCAGCTCCGGCGGATGCAGCGGCTCCCGCAAATGCAGCAGCTCCGGCTGATGCAGCAGCACCGGCGGATCCCGCAGCAAATCCCCCTGTCTGATTTTTGAGCTGACAAGAACGATAAGGACTGTGCAGATTTCCCTGCACAGTCCTTTCTGTAAACGGCCGTAATCATCAATATAATTACTGAAAGGAAAGACCGCAGCATGACTGAGATCACCCACAAGCTGCTGACCGACGAACGCGCCCTCTACCGCACGGACGGCGCCGAAATCACCGACACAATCTTCGATGTCGGCGAATCGCCGCTGAAGCACAGCCGCAATATCCGCCTTTCGCATTCGATCTTCAAGGGCAAATATCCGCTCTGGTACAGCGACGGCATTGAGATGCAGGACTGCTGCATTTTCGAGGGCGGCCGCGCCGGCATCTGGTATACAAACGGGCTCACCGCAAAGGACTGCGTGATTGCAGCGCCGAAAACAATTCGCCGCTGCCGCGGGATCACGCTGGAAAATGTGACCTTCCCGAATGCCGCTGAAACGCTCTGGGAATGCTCCGGCATCACGCTGCGGAATGTCCGTGCAAGCGGCGATTATCTCTGCATGAACAGCTCAGATATCGAGATCGACGGGCTTGACCTCACCGGCAAATACTGCTTTGACGGCGTGAAAAATGTCACCGTCCGCAATGCCAAAATGATCGGCCGCGATGTATTCTGGAACAGCGAGAATGTCACCGTTTCCGACAGCTTCATCACCGGCGATTACATCGGCTGGAACACCAGAAATCTCACATTCATCAACTGCACGCTGGAAAGTCTGCAAGGCTTCTGCTACATTGAGAATCTGGTCATGAAGAACTGCCGGCTGCTGAATACGACACTGGCATTTGAGTATTCGACCGTTGATCTGGATATCCGCGGCAGCATTGACAGCGTCATCAATCCGTCCGGCGGCATCATCCGCGCAGAACGCATCGGCGAGCTGACGCTGGATCCTGCGCGTGTCGATGTCAGCCGCACGAAGATCATCACCGAAGAATAAAGCGGATCGCAGCGTTCTGCACTCTCCCCCGTTCACAAAAACCGCCTGAATGTGAAGCATACACATTCAGGCGGTTTTCATTCTACAGACGCAGCCGATTTCTGTTCCGCATTTCGTTTTTTTGCCCGCTGCAAAAAGCGCGGCATCCGGATGAGATATTTGTCAAACGCCCCGGCCTCCCGCTTGATCCGCAGGAACTGATTCAGCTCTGCGCCGGCAAACCACACATACACACAGGCATAGAGCCAGATCAGGATCATCACAACGCCCGCGAGCGAGCCGTAAACATACGAATACTGCTTCAGCGAATGCGCCAGAAACAGATCATAGAGCGATGCCGCCCCGCGCCATACTGCTGCCGTGAGCAGCGCACCGGGCAGTTCCTCGCGGAATCTTGATTTCCGGCTCGGCAGGATCACATACGAGAGCCAGAAGATCAGGAACAGCAGCAGCGGCGTTGCCAGATTGCGCACGAGCTTCAGGATCAGCTCCAGCAGCGTCAGATTCGGGTTGCGCTCGAAGATCAGCGAAACGATCCGCGTTCCCAGTACATACATCACGATCATGACCACGAACAGCAGGCAGAGCGCGACGGTATAAACACAGCCGATCAGCCGCAGCGTGGTCTGACTGCGGCCTTCGTTGATGCCGTATGCCGTATTGAAGCCGTTCATCAGCGCCTGAATCAGACGGGATGCCGTCCAGATCAGGAAGATCAGCAGGATGATCTTTGCCGAGCCGATATTCTTATTGAAATAGCCGTTGATTGCTTCCAGAAAGAACGACTGATAGCTTTCCGGCACAACCAGATTCACCAGATGCACCAGCGTTTCCTCATTCAGAAACGACAGCAGGCGCGTTGCCATGCAGACCAGCATCGTAAACGGAAATACTGCGAGCATCAGGTAAAATGTTGCCTGCGCAGCATAGGCGGAGAGATGATCTGCGGCGAATTTTTTTCCCATGCGCGTCAGAAAATCCCAGCAGCTGCGCAGAATGCGTTTGCAGTTCACGCCGCACCTCCTCTCTTATGCTGCGGAGTGCGGTTTATTCAAATTCGTATTTGCTGCCGAATTCCTTGCGGAACTGCGCGAAGATGCGGTCATTCAGCGCATCATCGGTCACGGCATCGTAATGCTCGGTATTCTCACCGAGATCGACGACCTCGACGATCACGACGCCGCCCTCCTCGTCATCCTCCAGCGGCAGCAGGATCGCATAGGGCTTCTCATCCACGGTGACAAGCTCCAGAAACTGGAATGTCACGGCGTTGCCGTCCTCGTCCTCCAGAATGACGATATCGTCATCGAGTTCTTCCTGATTCATTTTTTCTTCGTTCATGTTTTCTATCTCCTTTATATTTATGGGCTATTATTGATTTTGGCGGATTCTGTTAAAATAGTGGCTTAGAACACTGAGGAAGTTTCGCCCTCTGCGGAGGGCGACCAAAGGGCTCTGCCCTTTGGAATCCCGCAAGCCTTTGAAAAGGCTTGACCTAAACTTTGGATGACACCGCCGGAAGCAAAATAAGACTTTCCTAGACCAAATAATAGGCGCGGCCAGATCAGCCGCCGTATTGCAGCATTGCGTCGATGGGACGGCGCGCCTCTGCAATCAGCTGCGGATCCATTTCGATCTCTTTGCCGCCGACGCCGCGCACACAGTCATACACATCCGCCAGCGTCGTCAGGCGCATATTGCCGCAGATGCAGTCCTTCGAGAGCGGATAGAAACGCTTTTCCGGACATTCCATCTGCAAATGCTGCACGATACTGTTCTCCGTGCCGATGATGAATTCCTTTGCATCGCTCTTTTTCGCATAGGCCATGATGCCGGTCGTGCTGCCGGCGTAATCCGACAGCGCCGTGACCTCCGGACGGCATTCGGGATGCACCAGCAGAAGCGCCTCCGGATGCGCAGCCTTTGCCGCCTGCGCCTCTGCCGCGGTAATGCGCTGATGCGTCGGACAGCCGCCGTGCAGCAGCTCGATCTGCTTCTCCGGCACCTGCGCCTTCACCCAGCTGCCGAGACTGCTGTCCGGAATAAAGAGAATCTTGTCATAGGGCAGCGCACGGACGATCTGCACGGCCGAGGACGATGTCACGCAGACATCGCAGACCGATTTCAGCGATGCGGTCGTATTGATATATGCGACGACATGATGATCCGGCAGTTTTTCGCGCATTTGCAGGATCATCTCGCGGTCATACTGCTCCGCCATCGGACATCCGGCATCGGGATGCGAAAGGATGACCTTCTTCTCCGGCGAGAGCATCTTGACGGTCTCTGCCATGAACTGCACGCCGCACATGATGACGGTCTGCGCATCGGACTTTGCCGCCTGCTGCGTCAGGCCGAAGGAATCGCCGATATAGTCCGCGACCTCCCAGATGTCATGCGTCTGGTAAGCATGGACGAGAATGCAGATATTCTGTTCTTTTTTGATGCGCAGGATTTCCTGCTGCATTTCGTATGTGGTCATGATCCTTCCTCCCTCGGATTTCGTTGGAACATAATAAGATTATACATCAAAAATGCAGATATGTCAATATAAAATAGTCGCCCCTGACCGAAACAGTCAGGGGCGATCCTTCGCTTATATGTCAAATCAGAAATTGACCTTTCTTGCGACATAGCTTGTGTGCAGGAGCTCATGTGCCTTATGGCCGCCCGGCTCGCCGAGATACTCTTTGTAGAGCGTCTGGATTGCGGGGTTATCCTGCGACTTGCGGAGATCCATCTTTGCATCGACGCTGTAAAGTGCCTTTGCACGCTCAGCACGCAGATCCGTAAAGTTGCGGACAGATGCCGGCTGGATCGGCTGGCCGCCGCCGTTGACGCAGCCGCCCGG
>CAMOOV010000078.1 GCA_946621745.1 uncultured Ruminococcus sp. | reverse complement strand
GACGAAAAATCTGACTGCGTATCTGCACCGCCAGCTCTGTGCGGTATTGCCTTTACAACTTAAAGACCGGAACTGTCTGCTCAGATCTGTGCAGAATAATTCGGTGCTTCCTTGGTGATGTAGATATCGTGCGGGTGGCTCTCCTTCAGACCTGCACCGGTGATCCGCACAAACTGTGCCTTCTCATGCAGTGTCGGGATATCCACGCAGCCGCAGTAGCCCATGCCGGAACGGATGCCGCCGCAAAGCTGGAAGACCGTCTCCGCGACAAGCCCCTTATACGGCACTCTGCCCTCAACACCTTCCGGAACGAGCTTCTTTGCGCCCTCCTGGAAATATCTGTCCTTGGAGCCTGCCTCCATTGCGCCGAGCGAGCCCATGCCGCGGTAGACCTTGAACTGTCTGCCCTGATAGATCTCGGTTGCGCCCGGAGCCTCGTCACAGCCCGCAAACAGGCTGCCGAGCATGACGACATTTGCGCCGGCGGCCAGTGCCTTGACGATATCGCCGGAATACTTGATGCCGCCGTCTGCAATGACCGGAATATTGTACTTTTCTGCGACGCAGGCTGCGTCATAAACTGCCGTGACCTGCGGCACGCCGATACCGGCAACGACACGCGTTGTGCAGATCGAGCCGGGGCCGATGCCGACCTTGATCGCGTCTGCGCCGGCCTGGATCAGTGCCTCTGCGCCCTCAGCCGTCGCGATATTGCCCGCGATGACCGGCGTATCCGGATAGGCCTCCTTGACACGCTTGAGACTGTTGATGATATTTGCGCTGTGGCCGTGTGCGCTGTCCAGAACGAGTACATCCGCTTTTGCTTCGATCAGTGCGCCTGCGCGCTCCAGAATATCCCGTGTCACGCCGATCGCCGCGCCGCAGAGCAGTCTGCCGCCGGCATCACGCGCCGAATTCGGATACTTGACGGATTTCTCGATATCCTTGATCGTGATAAGGCCGCGGAGAATGCCCTTTTCATCAACGATCGGGAGCTTTTCGATCTTGTGTGCCATGAGGATTTCCTGCGCCTGTGCAAGCGTCGTGCCGACCGGCGCCGTAACGAGATTCTCCTTGGTCATGACCTCGCTGATCGGCGAGCTGAAATCACGGAGAAAGCGCATATCACGGTTCGTGATGATGCCGACCAGATGGCCTTCTTTATCTACGATCGGAACGCCGGAGATCTTGTATTTGCCCATCAGCTCATTGGCATCGTATACGCAGCGATCCTCTGTCAGAGAGAACGGATTGACGATGACGCCGTTTTCGGAACGCTTGACCTTATCGACCTCGTCGCACTGCTGCTCGATCGTCATATTCTTGTGAATGATGCCGATGCCGCCCTCACGCGCAATCGCGATCGCCATTTTCGATTCCGTGACCGTATCCATTGCGGATGTCATGATCGGCGTATTGAGCATAATATCGCCGGCCAGTCTGGTCTTGAGCTGGATTTGGTTCGGTGTGACATTTGATTCTGCCGGAATCAGCAGCACATCATCAAAGGTCAGTCCTTCTTTCCGGAATTTGTTTTCGTTCTGAATCATAAATCCTTCTCCTTTTCCGCCGTCATTCGGTTTCCTTTGTCAAAAGCTGACAAAGTGCCTGCAGGTCTTCCTTATTATAAAATTCCAAAGTGAGGGTACCCTTTTTCTTACTGCCGGATACCTTCACCTTTCTGCCTAAATGAGAGCCGAGACTGATCTCCATTTCCTCATAGTAGATCTGATCGGGTGTCTTCGGTTTTTCCGCGGGCTTTTCCGCTGTCTGCTTCTGGACGAGCGCTTCGATCTCGCGCACCGTGATATTATCCTCGGCGGCGCGCTGTGCGCAGCGGATCAGCAGGGCTTCGTCCTTGATGCCGGCAAGTGCCTTCGCGTGACCGGCCGTGATCTTGCCCTTTTCCAGATAGTCCTGCACCAGAACGGGCAGATTCAGCAGGCGCAGGCTGTTCGCGACGGACGAGCGCGATTTGCCGACGGTCTTTGCGACCTCCTCCTGTGTCATGCCGAACTGCTGCATCAATGCCTGATAGCCGAGCGCTTCTTCGATCGGATTGAGGTTTTCGCGCTGCAAATTTTCGATCAGCGCGATCTGGCTTGCCTCGTGGTCGCTCAGCTCACGGATGATGACCGGCACTTCCGAAAGACCGATGCGCTTGGCGGCGCGCCAGCGGCGTTCGCCTGCAACGATCTGATAGCGCCGTTCCCCGATCGGTCTGACGACGATCGGCTGGAGCATACCGTGTGCCTGAATGGATTCTGCCAGCTCGGTCAGTGCTTCATCGTCGAAGCGCTTGCGCGGCTGGCTGCGGTTTTGTTCGATCTCAGAGATCCGGACGGACTGTACGCCGCTTGCCGGATCTGCTGCATTCTGCTCGAACAGCGAGCTGAGTCCGCTGCCGAGTCCGAGTCCTCCCTTTGCCATAATCCTGTCTGCCTTTCTCTGTATTTACCGGAATACCGCCGGTGATCCGTTCCGGATCAGCGTCTGCGGAAGATGAAGTGCCGCGGCTTCTTGTCGGGCACCAGCGGTTCGCCGAGCATTTCGTGTGCGAGCATCTCATAGGCCTCGGCGCCCTTGGAGGCGCGGTCATAGGCAAAGACCGGCTTGCCGTGGCTTGGTGCCTCGGAGAGCCGCACATTGCGCGGGATCTTGGTCTCATAGACCTGATTCGGGAAAAACTTTTTGACCTCCTCCACGACCTGAAGCGAAAGATTCAGGCGATTGTCATACATCGTAAAGAGGATGCCCTCGATGTCGAGGCCGGAGTTATATTTACTCTTGACGATCTTGATCGTCTCGTAGAGCTGGGAGAGACCTTCCAGCGAAAGGAATTCCGCTGTCATCGGAATCAGAACGGTATCTGCGGCTGTCAGTGCATTCAGTGTCACAAGGCCGAGTGCCGGCGGGCAGTCGATGAGGATGTAGTCATAGGAGAGCCGGCAGGTCATAAGCGCTGCCTTCAGGCGCTGGAGCCGGTTGTCCAGATCGACGAGATTGATCTCCGCGTTTGCGAGCGTGGAGGTCGCCGGAAGGATGCTGACATTTTCTGTCTCGGTCTCGATGATCGCATCCTGAATGCGGCACTGACCGGTCAGAACCTCATAGGTGGAAAAGAGCAGTCCCTTTTTGGAGATGCCGAAGCCGGTTGTGGTGTTGCCCTGTGCATCGGCATCGACGCAGAGGACTTTCTTGCCGCGCAAGCCGAAATATGCACCGAGACTGACGACGGTCGTCGATTTGCCGACACCGCCTTTTTGATTCGCAAATGCGATAATTTTGCCCATTTTGCGGGCCTCCTTTTCTTGCTCCGGCGGATGCCGGATTCCTGTTTGCACCTATCTGTTTCTTCTCATTATACCATATTCAAATAGAATTGTAAAGGGGTAGAAGCGGCGAAAAGCGTTTCATACGGTGAAACAGAGCCGGAGAAAAATTGCGTTCTTTTCGCCTGAATCTCGTGCATTTTGCCGGAACGGATTTCGGCTGTCAGTTCTGCGGAATATTTTGGTGATTCTGCCGCAAAGCGGAAAACAGGATTTGTGATGATCGCCAAAAATTCCGCACAGATGCCGGAAATTCACAGAATTTTCACAAATTTGTGATAGCGTATATATTGCAGTAATAGTGTTTGCTGCGCAATATGATAAGGGAAAGCCGGTGTGTACCGATTGCCGGCTCCCGCAAGGAAGGGGTAATATTTATGCGCATTTCCACACGCGCCCGGAAACTGTTTTCCGCGGCAGTCAGCGCAGTCATGGCGGCTGTACTGATCGTTCCGAATGTGCCCGCGACCGCGGCAACGGTCACTGTCGGCAAGACGCTGACCACCAAGGAAGGCACAAACGCCTACCGCGGCGAGACCGCGGATCTTGCGTCATCCGGGCTCAAGACGATCTCCGTTTATGTGACGGTCGATGATGTCTCCGGCAGCACGGTGAATGTCTCCTACGGCTTCGGCATCGGTCTGGATGCATCGCCGTGGTGGATTGAGCTCGATCACGGCAAGTTCACGCAGACACCGGCCGATCCGGATGATACCGGCACCTCCGTCGAGATCCCGGCGGGCAAATCGACACCGATTACCGTCGATGTCTCCAAACTCAATGTCAAGTATGAAACAGGACAGTATGCAGGCGAATATGAATTCCGCAACTACTACTGCGGCGGCGGCACGCTGACCGTTGACAAGATCGTGCCGAACGATACTGCAAAGCCCGATACGCCCTCCGGCCCGTCAAGCACGGCAGCCAAAAGCGGCGCATGGTCGCTGACCGACAACAAGGACGGCACCGCGACGATCAAAACCACCCTGACCGGAACGATCGACGACATCGGCGCGACGCTGACAGCCGGTGAGGACGAGAGCTCCTATGAGGACGAAAACGGCGCTTCGACATGGGAAGAGGGAATGCCGATCAACAGCCGCAAGCTGAGCTACAAAGATTTCGGCGTTCCGGCATCCACGGATGATATGAAGGTCACGCTCGAATCCTTCCAGTTCAGCATTTCCTCCAAGACCAATCTCGATAGCTTTATGTACGGCTGCGGCCTGAATGTTGAGTATATGTCTCCGGCAGATACCGAATACTGGCTCAGCGTTGAGGAGAATCCCGACACCAGAAAGGGCTACTGGTACAACGATCACGGCGACGATGAGGACGGCAATCCGACCGTTCCGGAGGGCAAGCTGGAGATCGAGGTCGGCAAAGGCACCCGCCTTGAGGACTGCGGCAAATGGGTCGAGGCAGTCTGGGATGTTCCGGCAGATGTGCAGCCCTATGCGACCACCAAGGACACGGATACCGTTTCGATCCAGTACTGGTACGGCGACAACAAGGAAGACGGATACACGGCGGTGGATGAGGTCACGCTCGAAGCGGCAGCCTGCACCTTCACCGTTGAAAAGACTGTTCCCTACAGCGGCGATGCAGTTGTCAAAGTCGGCGAAAAGCTGACGCAGGGCGACGACACAACCAATACCGCAAGTCTTCCGTTCGCGGATATGGATGTGGTCGGCGAGAACGATTCGCTTCAGGCGGTCGTATTCAGCCTCACCTGCCCGTCCGAAATCAAGAAGCTCGTCTTCGGCGTGACGGTCTCCGATAAGGCCAGTGAGGATCAGTATGCGCAGATGCAGTATGCAGTCCTCGAAGCAGGCAAGACGCAGGAGATCTGCGTACTGATTCCGGACAGCGTCAAGCCCGATCTCAAATACGGCAATCTCGGCTTCGGCTATTACTACGGCGCAGATGCCAATGACAAGCTCGTCAGCTCGGTCACACTGAACAGCGTCAAGCTGATCTATGATGAGGCACCGGCGGTCACGACAACGACCACCGTCACCACGACGACTACTACCACTACGACCGCCACGACACCTGCTCCGGTCAAGGCACTTTGGGGCGATGCGGATCTCAGCGGCGATATTGATGTATCCGATTCTGTTCTGATCTGCCGCTATTACGCAGAGGATCAGACCGCAGTCATCACCGCGCAGGGTAAGATCAATGCGGATGTCACGCACGACGGTGTCATCACCGCCGATGATGCAGGAAAAATCCTTCAGGCAGTTGCGAAGCTCATCCCGATGGATGATCTCGCGCCGTGATTCCTGATCCCGCCAAATCTCCGAACAGATGTTTATACGGCACCTCCTGTCTCCGGACCGGGGGTGCCGTACTTCTGTATATGATTGACAAACAGCCGATTTTCGTGTATAATCGTAGCAGAAGAATGCAGAACCGGAAAGGAAGATCACCATGTCAGATTCCCGCGCACAGATCCGCGAAGAGATCCGTGCCGTTCTTGAAACATTTTCGCATTCCCCGAAGGCGCATGTCCAGAGCTTCGGCTGTCAGCTCAATTTCTGCGACGGCGAAAAGTATAAGGGCATTTTGCAGGATCTCGGCTATGAGCTGACCGATACGCCGGAGGAG
Source organism: uncultured Ruminococcus sp. (assembly GCA_946621745.1). Classification (GTDB taxonomy): domain Bacteria; phylum Bacillota; class Clostridia; order Oscillospirales; family Ruminococcaceae; genus Firm-04. Next base: position 5,769 of record CAMOOV010000078.1, on the reverse strand, counting down.
GCCGATGTGATCCTCTTTAATGCCTGTGCTGTCCGCGCACACGCCGAATCCCGCGTGATCGGGCGGCTCGGTGCGCTCAAATCCATCAGGGAAAAGAATCCGCGCCTGATTGTCGGACTCTGCGGCTGCATGGCCGAGGAGGAGGAGGTTCGCGCACTGCTGCGGAAATCCTACCCCTTTGTCCGGCTGGTGCTGGGCGCCGGCGCAATGGAACATCTGCCGGAGGCGCTGCTCTCGGTCTACCGCGGAGAAAAGCACCACGAGATGCTGCAATTCGCCGGACTGCCGGATGAATCGCTCCCGACCGTCCGCGAAAGCACATTTCAGGCGAGCGTGCCGGTCATGTACGGCTGCAACAATTTCTGCACATACTGCATCGTGCCGTATGTGCGCGGCAGAGAGCGCAGCCGCACGCCGGAAGCGATCGAGCAGGAGGTGCGCGGTCTGATCGCACAGGGCTGTAAGGAGATCCTGCTGCTCGGACAGAATGTCAATTCCTATGGCAGAGGGCTGGAAACGGAGATCAGCTTTCCGGCGCTGCTGCGGCGGCTGGATGCAATCGAGGGCGATTATTTCATCCGCTTCATGAGCTCGCACCCGAAGGATGCCACGCCGGAGCTGATCGACACAATGCTCAGCTCACAGCATATCGAGCATCATCTGCATCTGCCGGTGCAGTGCGGCAGCGACCGCGTCCTCAAAGAGATGAACCGGCATTATACGCTGGAAACATACTTGAAAACCGTTGATTATGCGCGGAGCAAATCGCCGGATTTCGGCTTCTCCAGTGATCTGATCGTCGGCTTCCCGACCGAGACCGACGAGGATTTCGAGGGTACAATGCGCATCATCGAATATGTGAAATACGATAATCTTTATACCTTCATCTACAGCCCGCGCACGGGCACAAAGGCCGCGCAGATGGAGTTTGTCTCCACGCAGGAACAGATCGCGGCGCGGATGAGCCGCCTGCTCGCAAGACAGCGCGAGATCTCCGAGGACTTCAACAAAAGATTCCTCGGCAAGCAGGTGCGCTTCCTCGCGGAAAAGCGCGATCCGGAGACCGGTCTGCTGCTCGGCAAAACGCGGGAGGGACTGGTGCTGGAGGCGCCCGGTGCGGAATCCGATATCGGCAGGCTGCTCGATGTGAAGGTCACCGGCGTGAAAAACTGGGCGCTCGGCGGCGAGATTCTGAGAGGTACAAACGATGCAGAGTGAACTGAGTCCCGAAAAGCAGCGCGAATTTGCAGAGATCCAGACGGCGCTTGCGGCGCAGATCTCCCTGACGGACTGCCGCAGTTTTGCGAATCTGCAAACAGTCGCGGGCGTTGATCTTGCCTATTGGAATACGCCGGACGGCAGAGAACACGCCGTCTGCTGCATTGTCGTGATCGACACGCAGACGCATAATGTCATCGAAAAGGTACAGGCCGACGGTGAGATCACCGTCCCCTACTGTCCCGGCTTTCTGGCATTCCGTGAGCTGCCGCTCGTTACGGAAGCCGCCGCGAAGCTGCAAACCGCGCCGGAGCTGTTCATCTTCGACGGCAACGGCTATCTGCACCCACGGCATATGGGCATTGCGTCCCATGCGGCGCTGCTGCTGAAAGCGCCCGCTTTCGGCATTGCGAAAACCTATTACCGCGTGCTGGATACCGATTATACCGAGCCGGAACAGGCTGCCGGAAGCTATACGGATATCGTCATCGGCGGCGAGGTCTTCGGCAGGGCGCTGCGCACGCATGACGGCGTGAAGCCGGTGTTTGTTTCGGCGGGCAGCGGCATTTCACTGGAAACGGCGACGGCGATTGCAATGCAGCTCACCGAAAAGGAGAGCCGCATCCCGCTGCCGACGCGCCTTGCGGATCTCGAAACGCATACCGCAAGGGCGGCACTGCGCGGCGAATCATAAATGCTGAAAATTTAATTGATATAAAGGAGAATTATCATGGCAGATCTTATGGAAATGGCAAAGCAGCTCGGCAGAGAGCTGCAAAAGGACGAGCGCTATCTGGCGTTCCGTGCGGCATCCGCGGAGAATGACAAGGACGAGGAGCTGCAAAACCTCATCGGCGAATTCAACCTCAAGCGCCTCGACCTCGGCAATGAGGAGGACAAGGCAGAGCATGACGAGGCCCGCGTCAAGGCACTCGGCGAGGAGGTGCGCACGATCTATTCGCAGATCATGGCGCATAAGTCCATGCAGAAATATCAGGCGGCACGCGCCGAATTTGAGCAGCTGCTTGACGGCATCAACCGCGTGATCGCATACAGCGCCGCCGGACAGGATCCGGATGACTTCGATCCCGCCGCTGCCGCTTCATGCAGCGGAAACTGCGCAGGCTGCGCGGGCTGTCACTGATGGGCATGGAGATCGACCGCTCCAAGCTTTCGCCGATGATGCAGCAGTATCTTGCTGTGAAGGATGCATCCGGAGATGCGATCGTATTTTTCCGTCTGGGCGACTTCTATGAGATGTTCTTCGACGATGCGATCCTTGTCTCGAAGCTGCTGGAGCTGACACTGACAGGCAGAGACTGCGGTCTGCCGACACGGGCGCCGATGTGCGGCGTCCCCTATCATTCCGTGGAGCAGTATCTGAAACGGCTCGTAGGTCTCGGCTACCGTGTTGCGATCTGCGAGCAGATGGAGGATCCGGCGCTCGCAAAGGGACTGGTCGAGCGCGGCGTTATCCGCGTCGTCACGCCGGGTACGCTGATCGAATCCAGTATGCTCGATGAATCGAATTGCAACTATCTCGCAGCGGTCTGGAGCAAGGATGAGGAGATCGCATTCTGCGCCGCCGATATCTCGACCGGCGCTGTCAATCTGCACAGGCTGGAGGGCAAAACGCGCACCGATGAGCTGATCGGTCTGATCGACCGCTATCACCCCTCGGAGCTGCTGATCGTGAAGGATTTTCTCGATTATAAGCCCGTAGCGGATTTCCTGAAAACGCGGACGAACTGTATGGTCACGCTGCGCGACGATGCCTGCTTCTCCGTGGAAAAGCAGCGCGAGCTTGTATTGAAGCAGTGTGCGGCGGATTCGCTGCAAACGCTCGGACTCTCCGAGAACGGCGCGGATGCCTGTGTCTGCTGCGGCCTGTTCCAGTATATCGCAGAGACACAGCGCGCACTGGTCGGCCGCTTTACCGAGATCACAATTCACGGCAAGGACGGCGTCATGGGGCTGGATTCCAATGCGCGGCGCAATCTGGAGCTGACCGAAACGCTGCGCAGTCATGAGAAAAAGGGCTCGCTGCTCGGTGTGCTCGATCAGACCGAGACCGCAATGGGGCGGCGTATGCTGCGCACATGGATGGAGCAGCCGCTGACGGCGCCTGTCCGCATCATGGACAGGCTGAATGCCGTTGAGCTGCTGATGAAAAACAGCGTTGCAATGACGGAGCTGCGCTCGCTGCTCGATCAGGTCTTTGATCTGGAGCGTCTGATGTCCCGCGTCATGTTCCAGAAGGCGACGCCGCGCGATATGAAGGCGCTCTCGCAGACGGCTTTGCAGCTGCCCGCGATCAAGGAGCAGCTCCGCGCCCTGCCGCAGTCCAAGCTGCTCAGCCGGCTCGAATCCGAGATCTCTCCGCTGAACGAAATCTCCGATCTGATCGAACGGGCAATCATCGACGAGCCGCCGCTGGTCATCAAGGACGGCGGCGTGATCCGCGAGGGCTTTCATCAGGAGCTGGATACGCTGCGCCATGCGATGAACAGCGGCACGGAGCTGATCAATGAGATCGTCGAAAAGGAACGCGAGCGCACCGGCATCAAGAATCTGAAAACCGGCTATAACCGCGTGTTCGGCTATTATCTGGAGGTCTCCCGCTCCTACTACGAGCAGGTGCCGCCGGAGTGGATCCGCAAGCAGACGCTTGCAAACAACGAACGCTTCATCACGCAGGAGCTGCGCGATGCGGAAAATATGATCGTCGGCGCAAAGGATAAGGCGATCGCGCTGGAGGGCGTGATCTTCTCGGAGCTGCGCGAATTTCTCGCACAGCAGCTCAAGGCGGTGCAGGAAACGGCCGCGGCCGTGGCACAGGTCGATGTGCTCTGCTCGCTCGCGCTGACGGCGCTTGAAAATGAATACTGCAAGCCGGAGATCGCCGTTGACGGGCGCATTGAAATCCATGACGGACGGCATCCGGTCGTGGAGCAGATGCTGACCGATACGGTCTTTGTGCCGAATGATGTGCTGCTCGACCAGAAATCGAACCGGCTCGCGATCATCACCGGCCCGAATATGAGCGGTAAATCGACCTATATGCGGCAGACGGCGCTGATCGTGCTGATGGCGCAGATGGGCAGCTTTGTGCCGGCCTCCTATGCGAAGATCTCCGTCGTCGATCAGATCTTCACGCGTGTCGGCGCATCGGATGACCTGACTGCGGGCGAATCGACATTTATGGTCGAAATGCACGAGGTCTCGACGATCCTGAAGCGCGCAACTGCAAACAGCCTTGTCATTCTCGACGAGGTCGGCAGAGGTACCTCGACCTTTGACGGCATCAGCATTGCGCGGGCAGTCGCGGAATTCATCTCCGGCAAAAAGATCGGCTGCAAGACGCTCTTTGCGACGCATTACCATGAGCTGACGATGCTCGAAGGCCAGTGCGACGGCGTGCGGAATCTCAGCATTGCCGTGAAAAAGCACGGCGATACGATCCGCTTCCTGCGCAAGATCGTGGACGGCGCCGCCGATGACAGCTACGGCATCGAGGTCGCGAAGCTCGCGGGACTGCCCTCGCAGGTGACGAACCGTGCGCGGGCGCTGCTCTCTGAAATGGAAGCGCAGTCAAAGGCGGAAAAGGAATCCTATGCGGCAAAGCTCGCGGCGGAATCTGCGGGGCAGATGAGCTTTTCTGCGGATGCGGATGCGCAGGTGATCTCGCAGCTTGCCAAAACAAATGTCAATGAACTGACCGATGCAGAATGCCGTGAGCTGCTGCTCGATCTGACGGCAATGCTGCACTGACCGTTTGAAAGGGGGATCGGCAATGACACCGGAGGAATTCAGGGAAAAGGCACAGGATAAGGAATGGGCGCCCGGCTGGGACGAGATCGAGGATGCGTTCAAAGCGGTCTACGGCGATCAGCAGCCGGAGCATTTCGGCACTGTCATCACCAGCAGGGCGATGTTCGGCGGCAATGAATATCTCGACGGCTACAGCGCCTATCAGTCCGGCAAGGGCTACAGTCATATCGTGACCTTCGGCATGAGCGAGCTTTATGCAGACGAGGAGCGGCTTGGCAAGGAGTACAGCAAATGGGGCTATGAAATGACAATCAAGCTCCGGAACGAAGCGCCGCAGGACTGCATCTGGGCGATGAATATGCTCGGCAATCTCGCACGATATACATTTCAGAGCGAACGCTGGTTTGAGCCGGGGCAGTATGTCGGCTCGGCGAATAATCCGCAGTCGCTCAATCTCGGCAAGCCCGAAAGCCGGATCACCTCGCTGCTCATTGTCAATGATACGGAGATCCCGACCAGACAGACGATCTACGGCGAGCTTGCCTTTTTGCAGCTTGTCGGCATCACAACGAATGAGCTGAAGGCGGTCATGGACGACCGCTCCCTGATCCCTGTCCTGCTGGAGAATCTGAAAAAGGATTACCCCGATCTGGAAACGGATATGGAGCGGACAAAGGATTATCTCTGAACGGAATTTTCATCCATTACTTCGTCAGCGAATTATCCATAAACCGGAGTTTAGTGGTGTCTCCGACGGATTTATATTGGGGCTCCGCCCCA
>CAMOOV010000077.1 GCA_946621745.1 uncultured Ruminococcus sp. | reverse complement strand
GTCCCTTGGGCGGGGTTTGGGGCGGAGCCCCAATATAAATCCGTCGGAGACACCGCTAAACTCCGGTTTGTACGAACAGAAAAGCATCCCGGCCGCTGTGAAACGGCCGGGATGCTGCTTTTTATGAGATCGGTAAAACGGTCTGTTTATTGTTTCTTGTTCAGGAGCTTCTTCTTCTGTTCGTCAAACTCCTCTTTCGTCAGGACGCCTTCATCCATCAGCGCTTTCAGCTTCCGCAGCTCATCGGCGACCATGTTCTCGGATATCTCCTCGATCTGCTTGGCTCTCTTCTCCTGCTCCGCCTTCTTTGCTCTTTCCAGCACAGACGGATCCGGATCGTCCTCATATTCAAGCTCATAGATACCCTTCTTGCGGTTCGCACGCATCTTCGCCAGCACCGCATTGTTATCTCTGTCGTGGATATAGAACATCACCAGACAGAAGATGCCGCAGGCCAGCGCAAAGAGTCCGGTCGTAAATCCGGGCGGCGTATAGCGCATCTTGACCGTATGCTCGCCCGGTGTGAGCTTGACACCGATCATCGCCTTGAACAGCGTCACATAATTGGACTGCACCTGCTTGCCGTCAATGACCTCCTCATAGGTGTAGGGCTGGCCGTCCACCCAGACCTTCCAGCCCGGTTCCGCCGGGATCGAGGTCATCATGACTTGGCCTTCCTTCGCAGTGATCGTACCCTCCAGCGTTCTGCCGCCGCACTTGGTCAGATTCCACTGCTGCTCCTCTGCCTTGAGCGTCTGGATATCCTGTTCAAAGAGATCGGAGTCGAAGTGCATGAAGAAGAAATCCTTGATGATCGTATATTTTTCCTTCGTACCGGCCGCATCGGTCAGCAGCGTCATACGGAGCTGGAGCTGCTGTCCCTGCGGATAGGTGCCGAGATAGACGATCTTGTAGTTATCAGTCTCGAAGTATGCGCCGAGCGACTTCGCAGGAGAGCCGTCCACATTGTTCATCGGCTGGACTTCCTCATTCCACTGATCGGTCAGCCAGAGATTGACCTTGCTCTGGTTCTCCGTTTTGAAGAACATATAGAGCGGTTCGGCCGTTTCCGTTTCAAGGAAGATATCGACGGTCGGATCATCTGCGTGACTGCCGTCCTCCTTCTTGATCTCGCGGTAGTTGGTCTGGTTGCCGTAGGGCTCCGTATAGACCTGATTCAGCCGCATTTCCTTTGTGACGGTGAGCGGCTTGTAATACTTGTGCCAGTCATCAAAGCCGCCGCCCTGCGTAAAGGTGGTATTGCCGCTGATCGTACTCATCAGGATATTCTGGCTGTTGAACGGATTGTCATTGCCGAACGCATTGACGCGGAGAATATCCTCGCTGACCATATAGCCGATACCGAGCGCATTCGGGTTCTTGTAGACGCCGACATCGAATTCCTCCTCGGACTGCGATTTCGCTTTGTCAGAGTAGACCTTCTGATATGCCGCGCCGACCTCAAGGCCGTCCTCCGCAAGCTTATCCGCACGGAGAAGATTGGAGGTATCGCCCTTGTCAAAGACATACTTGATGCCCAGCACCGAGTCTGCAATCGGTGTGCAGCCGTCATAGCGGGAATAATAGGTGCTGGCTGCGTAGCCCATTGTTTCGATATAGGTCAGGATCTTCGCGTTCATGACCGAGCTGGAATGTGTGATGCCGCGCAGCTTAAAGCCCGCGTCGTCGTTGACGGTGCGCGTATAGGTCTTCTCGGCGCGGTAGAAGCCGCCGTCGTATTCATAGAGCCTGTCTACCATTTCGCGTCCGGATGTGACATATTCGCGGTAGGATTTTCTGGAGGAATACGATACTTCCTTGTGAATCGCGGTGAATTCGCATTTTGCATTGTAGGTCAGCTCGACGCTGACGACCGCCAGCAGACTGACCATGACCGCGACCGACATTCCCTTTGTGGGGTTCTTTTTCGTCAGCAGATAGACGAAGAAGCAATAGATCGCAAGGAACAGCAGCGTCAGCCAGACGGATTTGAACGCATCGAGATAAACAGCGCCCTTCTGGTCAACGAGCATCCGGTTATGCTCATTGATGAGCTTGTCCGCGCCCAGACCGACATAATGATTGACGATCATGAGGAAGACGAAGAAGCCGCCGTAGCTCGCCGCAATATGCCAGCTCTTGATATTCGTCGCATAGTGCAGGACATTGGCCGCCATGCTCAGCATCACGAAGGAGAATACGAAGGAATAGCGGAAGGGCAGCCAGTTCGGCATCTGTCCGCCGTGCCAGAGCATATCAATCGGACGCACCATCATGCAGATGAACAGCGATACCAAAAGGAACGCATAGCCGAGCTTCTTCTTCAGCGGAACACGCTTGTTCAGGAAGTAGAGCGGCATACAGAGCGCTGCGAGCGCACCGCAGTAGATCTCCGGCTTACCCTGCACATTGACCGAGCTGTACTGATTGACACAGGTGAACTGCGCAATGAAGTCCAGCACATTGAACTGGCTCTTATAGCTCCAGTCCGGCTTGGTGAAGTCGAATTTACCGAGCGCCAGCGCATTGTAGACCGGCAGGATCATGAACGCTGCACAGCAGAGCGCAACGGCGGTCGCATAGGCCATGCGCAGGAATGCCATGAGCGCGGCCTTTCTGTCCTTGCCTGTCTTGAATTTGATCTTGTCCGAGCCGAAGAAGAAATAGTAGATGAAATAGAGGCCGGTGAAGATGCAGCACATGAAGCCGATATAGAAGTTCGCAACGCACATCAGTGCCAGCGGGATGATATAATTGAGCTTTCTGCCGTCGTCGATCAGATACTCCACGCCGAGCGCGATGAACGGCAGGAACACAAGTCCGTCCAGCCACATCGGGTCGATCGTCTGAATGATGCCGTAGGCACACATACCGAACATCGTGCCGAGCATGACGCCCATCAGCGGGGTGACATGCTTCGATTTCCGCGCATAGTAGCAGAACGCCAGCGAAGCCGTACCGAGCTTTGCAAGGATCATGATGAGCAGCGCGCCGAGGATCATCGTCCGCGGCAGCAGAATCACGATCAGCGTAAAGGGCGAGGCCAGATAGTAGCCGATGACGCCCTGGAAGCCGCCGGACAGATTGCGCGACCAGTTGTAGAGAATGCTGCCGTCGCCGTGGAACGCATCGCGGAGCGTCTCGAAATAATAGACATACTGTCCGTTGAGGTCGAGACAGAGCACCGAGTGCTCACCCGCAGGATACAATCCGAATATCAGGTATGCAATGTAGATGAGTGCAACCGGCAGGAAAAATGCGAGCACATAACACCAGTTGCGTGAAAACCAGCCGGCGATCCCGCCCCCGGCAGCAGGGGCAGCTGCGGCCGCAGCCGGTTTTGACGATTTGTTTGCCATGAAATACCTCCTTTTTGCTTGTTCGGTACCGAACAAAATGCATACCCTTTTATTATACATGATTCCGCCGGATTTTACAAGGGGTTTTCTGAAAAAAACTTTGTCTGTGTCATTTTTCGGCGGAAAGAAAGCCCGAAAGCAAGACGCTTCCGGGCTTTCGCGTTATGAAACGGGTTCCAGTTCTTCGAGGATGCTGTCGAGCAGCGCCTTTGCGCGGTCATAGGCCTCCTGATTCTCTTCCTGCGTATTCATATTCTCCGCAGGGATGCGCAGCGTCAGATAGGTTCCCTTGTGCAGCGGCTCCGTCATGCCGATCAGCTCTGCGAAATTCGTGCCGTCGATCAGCAGCCGGCGTCCCTCTGCATAGGGGCAGTCCGGATAGATCTTCGTCATATCGAGGAACATATCCTCCGGCTGCAAATATTTCTCCGCCTCCGGATCGACCAGAACGAGCATACAGGTGCTGGTCTGGAACTGCACGAGCAGCTGCGAATTATACGCCGCGGAATAGTTGCCGCTGTTCTCCATCGACTCCTTTGAGACCGGGATATAGACCGTTTCCGCGATGACCTTTTTGTCGCCGTTATAGTCGATGCATTTGTCACTCAGCCACGCATTGAGCTGCTCGGTCTGCGCATAGAGCGCCGGACAGTCCGTGAGCAGCAGCACGCGCACATCCGGATCGACACGCGTCACGAAGTCATAGATCAGAAATGCGGCGACCAGTCCGATGAATGTCGCGATGCCCAGCCACCATTTCGCATGATAAAACCAGTTGCCGATCTTCTGCCAGACGGTATAATGCTTTTCGGGTTCTTCCCCGCGGAAGATCTTGTCGCTGTCCGAGATGACGCCCTGCTTTAAGCGGATCAGATCGACCTTTTCCTCTGCAAGCTCCTTGGCATATTCCTCACGCGCCTGATAAGCGGCCTCTGCCTCGGCAGCCTGCCGTTCACGCTCCTTCAGCTCGGCCTCGCGGCGTGCCTTCGCTTCGATCTCCCATGCATTGCGCAGCGCGGAGCTTTCGGTCGTCCGGTGCTTTTCGCCCGGATCCTCCGGTATTTTCTTCGGTTCATCCTGCACGCTGTATCATCCTCTCAAAATGCAGATCCCTCCGCGCTGTACGCAGAGGGATCCCGCGTATTGTGTTTTTCCGGTCACGCTTCCTCGCGGATCTGGATATTCGCTTCTCTGAGCTGCTGCTCTGTGACCTGCGACGGTGCGCCGAGCAGAAGATCCTGTGCATTGCCGTTGAGCGGGAATGCGATGACATTACGGATCGTCTCGGTATCGGCCAGCAGCATGATCATGCGGTCGATGCCGGGCGCCATACCGGCGTGGGGCGGTGCGCCGTACTGGAATGCGGTATAGAGTGCGGAGAACCGTGCGGCCAGCTCCTCCTCGGTGTAGCCGGCCAGCGCGAACGCCTTCTTCATGATGTCAACGCTGTGGTTGCGGACAGCGCCGGAGGCCAGCTCAATGCCGTTGCAAACGAGGTCATACTGATATGCGAGGATCTCCAGCGGATCCTGATGTTCGAGCGCATCCAGACCGCCCTGCGGCATAGAGAACGGATTGTGCGTAAAGTCGAGCTTATGCGTTTCCTCGTTGATCTCGTACATCGGGAAATCGACGACGAAGCAGAAGCGGAATGCGTTCTTCTCCAGCAGATCGAGCCGCTCGCCGAGCCAGTTCCGGATCTGTCCGGCGTAATTGTCCACAATGCCCTTCTTGTCGGAGATGAAGAACACGGTCTCGCCGTCCCTGATGCCGGAAATTTTGCGGATCTCGTCACGCTGTTCGTCGGAGAGGAATTTGTCGATCGGGCCCTTGAAATTCGCCTGTCCTTCGACGGCGGTCAGATAGCCGAGGCCCTTCATGCCGATCGAGGTCGCGAATTTCAGCGAATCCTCAAAGAATTTCTTCGAGCATCCGGCACAGTCTGCGACGATGCCGCGCACCGGCTTACCCTTGAAGATCGGGAAATCGACATTTGCAAAGAAATCCGTCAGATCAATGATCGTCAGCGGATTGCGGAGATCGGGCTTATCCGAGCCGTATTTCAGCATTGCATCGCGGTAGGTGATGCGCTCAAACGGTGCATCCGAGATGACGGCATCCGGCTTGAATTCCCGGAAGGTCTCGGAGATGACCTTTTCGCAGACAGCGAGGACTTCATCCTGCGTTGCGAATGCCATTTCAAAGTCAAGCTGATAGAATTCTCCGGGCGATCTGTCCTGACGGGCATCCTCATCGCGGAAGCAGGGCGCGATCTGATAATACTTGTTGAAGCCGGAGACCATGAGCAGCTGCTTGAACTGCTGCGGTGCCTGCGGGAGCGCATAGAACTTGCCCTTATGCTTTCTGCTGGGGACAAGGAAGTCGCGTGCGCCCTCCGGCGAGCTTGCGGTCAGGATCGGTGTCTGGATATCGAGGAAGCCGAGATCCTCCATCTTGCGGCGCAGATAGGTGATGACCTTTGAGCGCAGGATGATGTTCTCGTGGATCTTCGGATTTCTGAGGTCGAGATAGCGGTACTTGAGGCGAACCTCCTCGCGGGTATCGAGCGACTCTGCCGGAATGAACGGCAGCATCGACTTCGACGGGCCGAGCAGCTCCATTTTCTCGACCAGCACCTCGACCAGACCGGTCGCGAGCTTCGGATCGACGGTCTCGGCATCGCGCTCGACGACCTTGCCGGTCACGGAGATCACACACTCTCTGCCGATACCTTTGAGCATCGAATCGTCGTGAAAGACAACCTGTGTGATGCCGGTCTCGTCGCGCAGGGCGAGAAACAGCACGCCGCCGTGGTCGCGGATCGTATCGACCCAGCCGGCGAGCGAAACGGTCTGCCCGATGTTTTCAGGGCGCAGATCATTGCACATGACAGTACGGTACATTGACATTTCCTCCTTGCATGATTTGCAGTCCCGCAGGACTGCCTGACATAAAAACGCCCCAAAGCGGCCTGTTCATACAGACTGCTTCGGGACGAGAATTCCGTATACGAAAACCCGCGGTGCCACCCGATTTAACCCGTCCGGAAACGGATTCACTCTTTTTGGGGCGAAATGGGCGCTCTGTCATGAGCGCAGGAGTGTTGCCGGTGCCGATACTCTCCGGAATGCGCTTTCAGCCTGCGGCGCATACTCTCTGACCGGATTTCCGTGGGGCGTCGGGTCTCCTGCTTTCTATTTTATTCGATTTTGCGGGATTTGTCAAGCGGATTTTCGCGTGCGAAATTTTCCCCGGTCAAATTTTCCGATTTTCACAAAATATCCATTGACTTTTTCTGATTTTATGCTATAATAATAGGAAGATGTGCCGAATGCAATGCGCGGGCATCTGACCAAACCATACTATTATCTAAGGAGGAACACATGATGGAACTGAAGGGCTCAAGAACCGAAGCGAATCTGCAGGCAGCCTTCGCAGGCGAATCGCAGGCAAGAAACAAGTATACCTACTTTGCATCCAAGGCACGCAAGGAGGGCTATGTCCAGATCGCGGAGATCTTCGAGGAGACCGCGAACAACGAAAAGGAACACGCCAAGCTCTGGTTCAAGGAGCTGCACGGCGGCGAGGTGCCGGATACGATCGAGAACCTCAAGGCTGCTGCGGACGGCGAGAACTATGAGTGGACGGATATGTATGTCGAATTCGCGAAGGTCGCGAAAGAGGAGGGCTTCACCCGCATCGCCGCGCTCTTTGAGATGGTCGGCAAAATCGAGAAGGCACATGAGGAGCGCTACCGCAAGCTGCTGGCGAATGTCGAGGGCGGTCTGGTCTTCTCCCGCGACGGCGATATGATCTGGGAATGTTCCAACTGCGGCCACATCGTCATCGGCAAGAGCGCGCCGAAGATGTGCCCGGTCTGCGCACATCCGCAGGCATATTTCAAGCTCCGTGCCGAGAACTACTGATCGGAGCCGCTTCTCTGAGAACCGATCAGTCACACCAATACAGCAAAGGGCAGCGCCGTTTTCGGTGCTGCCCTTTTTCGTTATTTCTTATGACACGCGCCGTGCATCGCACAATGCGCGCAGCCGCATCCGCAGCCGGACTTTCCCTTTTTCCTGTCGCGGATCAGCGAAAGCACCGCCAGCGCAAGCAGAATGACCAGACCGGCCGTAATCAGGATCGTTCCGAGATTTGCCGAAAGCCATGTCAGCATTGTGCATACACCTCCTTGATCTTGCAGCGCAGATCAGACCTTGACCTGTGCCGTCAGCTTGGATGCTTCCGTGTACTTCTTGATGAACAGCATATAGACCATCAGCGCGATCAGTGCGACCGCAGCGATCAGACCGATCACATTGACATTGCCGGTAAAGAGATTGCCGATCTGCGTGACGATGAGCGCGATCGCATAGGCAAATCCGCACTGATACAGGATCGCGAAGCAGGTCCACTTTGCATTGTTCATCTCACGCTTGATCGCGCCGATTGCAGCAAAGCAGGGTGCGCAGAGCAGGTTGAATACGAGGAACGAGAAGCCGGTGACGCGGGTGAATGTCTGTGCAAGTGCCTGCCAGACGGTCAGCTCGCCGCCGCCGTAGAGAACGCCCATCGTGCCGACGATGTTCTCCTTTGCGACAAGACCGGTGACAGATGCAACGGCAGCCTGCCAGTTGCCCCAGCCGAGCGGTGCGAAGATCCATGCGACTGCGCTGCCGATCTTTGCAAGGATCGAGCTGTCAAGCTGATCCTCCGCCAGCATCGTAAAGCTGCCGTCCACAGTGCCGAAGCGGGAGAGGAACCAGATCACGACTGTCGAGATCAGGATGATCGAGCCGGCCTTCTTGATGAACGACCAGCCGCGCTCCCACATCGAGCGCAGAACATTGCTGAGCGTCGGCATATGATACGCCGGCAGCTCCATGACGAACGGTGCCGGATCACCGGCAAAGAGCTTCGTCTTTTTCAGCATGATGCCGGAAACGATGATCGCAGCCATGCCGATGAAATATGCAGAGACCGCGATCCACGGGGATTTGCCGAAGATCGCACCGGCGATCATGGCGATGAACGGCACCTTTGCGCCGCAGGGGATGAATGTCGTGGTGATGATCGTCATGCGGCGGTCGCGCTCGTTTTCGATCGTGCGGCTCGCCATGATGCCCGGAACGCCGCAGCCCGTGCCGACAAGCATCGGGATGAACGACTTACCGGAAAGACCGAATTTGCGGAATACTCTGTCCAGCACGAATGCGATACGCGCCATATAGCCGCAGGCTTCGAGGAATGCGAGCAGCAGGAAGAGCACGAGCATCTGCGGGACAAAGCCCAGCACCGCGCCGACACCGGCCACGATGCCGTCCAGGATCAGCCCTTTCAGCCAGTCGGCCGCGCCCGCCTTGTCAAGACCGCGCTCGACCAGCGACGGGATGCTCGGTACGAATGTGCCGTAATCCGCGGGATCCGGTGCATCGAAGCCGTTCTTCTCGAAGTATTCGACAGCCTCCTTGTAGGAAACGCCGATCACTTCATCTTCGTTCGCATCCTCCGGAACAGAATCGAAATACACCGTCTTTTCGAGCGTTTCGAGGGTTTCCTCATCCTCCAGCGTGATGACTGCGGAGGCCTCGCCGGTCACTTCCTTCATCTCGGCAAGCGCAGTATCCGCATCAAAATCCTCCGCCTCGGTATCCAGCTCATAGTAGGCGCTGACAGCATTTGCAGCATCGTCATATTCGCCGGCCTTTTCCTCATATTCCTTCGTACCCATGCCGAAGAGGTGGAAGCCGTCGCCGAAGAGATTGTCATTTGTCCAGTCGGTCGCCCATGCGCCCGGCCCCATCATTGCGATCAGATAAACGAGGAACATGACCGCCGCAAAGATCGGCAGGCCGAGAATACGGTGTGTAACAATCTTGTCGATCTTATCGGAGGACGAGAGCTGTCCGGCACTCTTTTTCTTGTAGCAGGCCTTGATGACCTCCGCGATGTAATTGTAGCGCTCATTCGTGATGATGCTCTCCGCATCGTCATCGAGCTCTGCTTCCGCTGCCGCAATGTCGCCCTCGATATGCTCTCTCTTGTCAGCGGGGATATTCAGCTTTTCCAGCACCTTTTCGTCGCGCTCAAAGATCTTGATCGCATACCAGCGCTGCTCCTCCTCCGGCATATCGTGGATGACTGCCTCCTCGATATGCGCGATCGCGTGCTCGACGGGGCCGGAGAAATTGTGCTGCGGAATGGTCTTTCTGCCCTTTGCCGCTGCGATCGCGGCCTCGGCCGCCTTGTCAATGCCGGTGCCCTTCAGTGCGGAGATCTCAACGATCTCGCAGCCGAGCTGACGGGACAGCTCCTGCACATTGATCTTGTCGCCGTTCTTCTCAACGACATCCATCATGTTGATTGCAATGACGACCGGAATGCCCAGCTCAACGAGCTGTGTGGTCAGGTAGAGGTTGCGCTCCAGATTCGTGCCGTCGATGATATTGAGGATTGCATTCGGGCGCTCGCCGATCAGATAGTTACGCGCAACGACCTCCTCCAGCGTATACGGCGAGAGCGAGTAGATGCCGGGCAGGTCGGTGATGATGACATCATCATGCTTTTTCAGCTTGCCCTCTTTCTTTTCGACGGTAACACCCGGCCAGTTTCCGACGAACTGATTTGAGCCGGTCAGGGCATTGAACAGTGTCGTTTTACCGGCATTGGGGTTTCCGGCAAGGGCGATTCGGAGTTCCATTCACATATCTTCCTTTCAGTTAATCTAAGCTAATCATACAGCAGGGAGATATTTCTCCCGTCTGATGCTGCATTATTCGACCTCGATCAGCTCTGCATCCGCCTTGCGGATCGAAAGCTCATAGCCGCGGACGGTCAGCTCCAGCGGATCGCCGAGCGGTGCGACCTTGCGCACATAGACCTCGACGCCCTTGGTCAGCCCCATGTCCATGATGCGGCGCTTGATCGCGCCCTCACCGTGCAGCTTCTTCACCTTTGCGCTGCCGCCGACCGGCACTTCACGCAGTGTTTTCATATCTCTTTTCCTCACTTTCTCCGCAGCGTTCTGCGGGAGCATAATCAGACCATGATCCTTCTTGCCATATCCTCGCCGATAGCGATGCGGGATTCCTTGACCTTGACGATCACATTTCCGCCGAGGACATTGATCAGCGTTACCGTCGCGCCGACCGTAAAGCCGAGCGTTTCGAGATGCTGCCGGAGCTCCTGATTTCCGCCGACCTTCCGGATTGTAAGCGGGACATTCGGTTCTGCAATACTGAGCGGCATCATTCTGTCACTTCCTTTCCGTACCTGTATCATTCTGTTCAGGTTAGCTTAATCTAATTCCATCTATATTTTATCATTATTTGCGCAATTTGTCAACGATTCACAGGGCTTTTTCTGATTTTCAGCATTCCGCGCAATCCTGCCGCGACATTGCGCAATGCTTTTGTCTGAGATGTATATTTGTCGCCCGGACGCAAAAACAGCCGCAGCATCAGGCACTTTCGGGCGGGATGACGGGTATTTCCCCATTATTTCACGGAAACTGCGAATGGCTGCGCGGATGCCTGATCGCACAGCAGGAGTATATACGGTGTGCAAATGAGAGAATTCCGTTATTTTCTCTCATTTGTATACGATTTCGCATGATTCTGTATTGAAATCTGTGCGGCGTTAATATATAATAGAATCACAGGTTGTGCGGCAGTACCGCAGGCCGCTTGAAAAGCCGGGACTGACCTATACGCAGTATGAACCGCTGAATATTATGCTGAATCCGCTGATAACGAACCGTCTGGAAAAGTGCTGATACAATCAGAAGCGGGAGCCGTTGCAGCTGCCGCGATACAATATGAAATAAAAAACGCCCCGGAACTGCTTATGACAAACAGCTCCGGGGCGTATACTATTTGAATATCAGTATAGCGAGGGATTATCCCTCAATGGCGATATACTTGTGATCCTCCAGCTTCTTAGGCGCTGTCTTCGGAACGCAGATATTCAGAACACCGTCCTCAAACTTTGCCTTTACATCGGCTTCCGTCACGGCATCACCGATATAGAAGCTCCTCTGCATTGCGCCTGCGTAGCGCTCCTGACGAATCAGCTTGCCTTCGGTGGTCTTTTCATCCTTGTCAAGGCCTTTTGCCGCACTGACAGTCAGATAACCGTTCTGGAGCTCAAGATTGATTTGATCTTTCTTGAAGCCCGGCAGGTCAATCACAATCTCATAGCGGTCGTCATGCTCATGGACATCCGTCTTCATGACCTGCGCAGCGTGTTTGCCGTACAGCTTCTTCTCCGCATCTCTGCCGAAATCAGGGAACCGGAAGAAATCATCAAATAAGTTTTCACCGAAAATGCTGGGATACAACATAGGTCAGTCCTCCTTTTTACTCGTCACATTGTTTCCATTGCTTCGAGCAAGGGGACGGAGGGTTCAGC
>CAMOOV010000076.1 GCA_946621745.1 uncultured Ruminococcus sp. | reverse complement strand
GGGATAGTATCCCTCTGGCAGGGGTGTGGGGGCAGCGCCCCCACATAGCTCCGTTAGAAGTATCGCTAAACCCCGGTTTATTGACAACTGCTGGGCGGCGCAGAGAGCTGCCCGATTGGAGTATGAAACATGGATGCAAATCAGAGACTCATGCAGTTTATGGAGGCGGTCAGCCGCAGCACGGACGCAAAGGTTCTGAAGGCGGAGCAGACGGCTGAGGAGGAGGCGGAGCAGATCCTGCTGGAAGCAGACAGGAAATGCAGAGCCGATTCCGAAAAGACGCTTGCTGCCGCAAAAGCGCGGATCGCCGCGACCTATCAGAAGCGGATGTCGCAGATCGGCTATGAGGGACGGACAGCGTTCCTCAGCCGCCGGCAGATGCTCCTGATGCAGCTTTTCGGAGAGCTGCGTGAAAAGCTCACGGCATTCACCGCCTCGGCGGACTATCTGCCGTGGATGAAAAAGCTGCTGGCGGATGCGGCGCCGGAGGACGGGGCGGAGATCCTGCTGAGGGAGAGTGACCTTGCACTGAAGCCGGAGCTGGAAAAGACCGTTTCGGCAAAGATCAGCTTCCGTGCGGATCCGGCGATCCGGCTCGGCGGACTTTCCGTGCTGTCGGCGGACGGCAGACGCTGCCGGAACCATACGCTCGACGAGGCTTATGCGTCGCAGCTGCGCAATTTCTATCGCAATCATAAAATCGGCGGGGGTGACAAGTGATGCAGACGCAAAATCAGCAGCCTGTGATCTACAGCGTCAACGGCCCTGTCGTCAAGGTACGCAATACCAATGTCTTTTCGATGATGGAAATGGTCTATGTCGGACACCGCCGTCTGATCGGCGAGGTCATCGGCCTGACTGATCTGGAAACGACGATACAGGTATACGAAAGCACATCCGGCCTGCAAACCGGCGAGCCGGTCGAGCCGACGGGCGCACCGATGTCGGTCACGCTCGGCCCCGGCATCCTGACGAATATTTTTGACGGCATTGAGCGTCCGCTGCGGGCGCTTGAGCAGGCATCCGGCGCATTCATCGGGGACGGACTTGCCGTGCCGGTGCTGGATGAGGAAAAAGAATACGATGTCGATATCAAGGCGAAAAAGGGGACGGTGCTTCAGCCCGGCGAGGCCTATGCCTCCTGTCAGGAGACGTCGGCAATCCTGCATCTGTGCATGGTGCCGCCGAATCTCTCCGGCAGGGTGACTTATGCGGCGCCGGACGGGAAATACCGGCTCCATGACGAGATCATCCGCATTGAGGATGCAGCCGGAAAGGAGCATTCGCTGACGCTCTGCCAGAAGTGGCCGATCCGCCGTGCAAGACCGGCAGCGAAGCGGCTTGCGCCCTCGCGCCCGATGATCACCGGACAGCGTGTCCTCGATACGCTGTTCCCGATCGCAAGAGGCGGCACGGCGGCGATCCCCGGCGGCTTCGGTACGGGCAAGACCATGACGCAGCACCAGATCGCGAAGTGGTGCGATGCGGATATCATCGTCTATATCGGCTGCGGCGAGCGCGGCAATGAGATGACACAGGTGCTGGAGGAATTCACGGCGCTGAAGGATCCGCGGACGGGCAAATCCCTGATGGAGCGCACCGTGCTGATCGCCAATACCTCGAATATGCCGGTCGCGGCGCGTGAGGCGTCGATCTATACCGGCATCACGCTTGCGGAATATTACCGCGATATGGGCTATCATATCGCGATCATGGCGGATTCGACCTCGCGCTGGGCGGAGGCGCTGCGTGAGATCTCCGGCCGTCTGGAGGAGATGCCGGCAGAGGAGGGCTATCCGGCCTACCTGCCCTCGCGCCTTTCGGAATTCTATGAGCGCACCGGCGCCTATGAGACACTCAACGGCAGAGAGGGCAGCGTGACCGTTATCGGCGCTGTCTCGCCGCAGGGCTCGGATTTCTCGGAGCCGGTCACGCAGAATACGCGCCGCTTCGTGCGCTGCTTCTGGGGACTGGACAAGGCGCTCGCCTATGCGCGTCACTATCCGGCGATCAACTGGACGATGAGCTACAGCGAGTATCTCGACGATCTCGCCCGCTATTATGAGTCGAAGGTCGATCCGAAGTTCAACGAATACCGCACAGAGATCAGCGCACTGCTGAAAGAGGAGCAGTCGCTCATGGATATCGTGCGTCTGATCGGATCGGATGTTCTGCCGGAGGATCAGAAGCTCGTCATTGAGATCGCAAGGCTGATCCGCGTCGGCTTCCTTCAGCAGAATGCCTATCACGCGGAGGATACCTATGTCCCGCTCGACAAGCAGTTCCGGATGATGGAGCTGATCCTCCATGTCTACCACCGGACAAAGGAGCTGATCGCGGAGCATATCCCGCTGGACGCGATCCGGGAGAGCGGCATTTTTGAGACCGTCATCAAGGTGAAATACGATATCCCGAACCGGCAGCTTGAGCGCTTTGATACGCTGACGCAGCAGATCGACGGAATCCTCGACGGCCTGCGCCGGAAGAAAAAGGAGGTGCTGTAACCGATGAGCCTACAGTATTTCGGGCTTCACAGCATCAGCGGCTCGCTGGTCATTCTCGATCATGTCGAGGGCGCACAGTTTGACGAAATGGCGCGCATCGTGCTCGATGACGGCACCGAGCGTACCGGCAGAGTGGCGATGCTCGAGGGCGACAAGGCAGTTTTGCAGGTCTTTGAGGGCACGCACGGCCTTTCGCTGACCAATACCCGTACACAGTTCACCGGCAGACCGATGGAGATGCCGCTTTCGGGCGACCTGCTCGGCCGCGTCTTTACCGGCGCAGGCAGACCGGCGGACGGTCTCGGCGAGGTCATGGCGGAGAAATTCGGGGATATCAACGGCGCACCGCTGAATCCGGTCGCGCGGCAGTATCCGCGCAACTTCATCCAGACCGGCATTTCCTCGATCGACTGCCTGATGACGCTGATCCGCGGACAGAAGCTGCCGATCTTCTCCGGCACCGGCCTTTCGCATAACAAGCTCGCTGTGCAGATCGTGCAGCAGGCGCGGATCGCGAAGGATTCCGGCTCGGAGTTCGCGGTTGTATTTGCGGCAATGGGCATTCAGAATGACGTCGCGGATTTCTTCCGCCGCAGCTTTGCGGAAAGCGGCGTTTTGCAGAATGTCGTGATGTTCCTCAATCTCGCAAATGATCCGATCGTCGAGCGCATCATCACTCCGCGCTGCGCACTGACCGCCGCGGAGTATCTCGCCTATGAAAAGCATATGCATATCCTTGTCGTCATGACGGATATGACCGCCTATGCGGAAGCGCTGCGCGAATTTTCGTCCTCCAAGGGCGAGATCCCCGGCAGAAAGGGCTTTCCGGGCTATCTCTATTCCGATCTGGCCTCGCTCTATGAGCGTGCGGGCATCATCGAGGGCATTGAGGGCAGCGTGACGCAGCTCCCGATCCTGACGATGCCGAATGACGATATCACACACCCTGTCCCCGACCTGACCGGCTATATCACCGAGGGACAGATCGTTCTGGACAGAGGTCTGGAGCAGGGCGGTGTCTATCCGCCGATCTCGGTGCTGCCGTCGCTCTCCCGTCTGATGAAGGACGGCATCGGCGAGGGCTATACGCGGGCGGATCACTCCGCCTGTGCGAATCAGCTTTTCGCGTCCTATGCGCAGGTGCAGGATGCGCGTTCGCTCGCATCGGTCATCGGTGAGGAGGAGCTTTCCGCGCTGGATAAGCAGTATCTCACCTTCGGCCGGTACTTCGAGAAATGCTTCCTGACACAGCGCTTCGACGAGAACCGCTCGATGGAGGAAACGCTGGATCTGGGCTGGACACTGCTTTCGCTGCTGCCGAAATCCGCGCTCGACCGCGTGGACGATCAGATGCTGAATGCGCATTATGATCCGGAGGCGGCGCAGGCGCTGATCGAAAAGACGGAGGCGTGAAGTGGCAAATCAGGTATTTCCGACCAAGGGCAATCTGATCGCGGCGAAGCGCTCGCTGAAGCTGGCAAAGCTCGGCTATGACCTCATGGACCGCAAGCGCAATGTGCTGATCCGCGAGCTGATGCAGCTTGTGGAGCGTGCAAAGCAGCTCCGCGGCTCGATCGAGGAGACCTACCGCGCCGCCTACCGCGCACTGGAGGAGGCGAATATCACGCTCGGCGTGGTTGACCGCTTTGCGTATACGGTGCCGATCGACGACCGCATTGCGATCAGCACGCGCTCGGTCATGGGCGTGGAGATTCCGATGGTCAGCTATCCGGAGGAAATCCGGCCGGAGGTGCCCTACGGCTTTCTGGATACGAATGTGCAGCTCGATGAAGCCTACGCAGCATTCTGCAAGGTCAAGACGATGACGCTGCTGCTCGCGGAGGTGGACAGCGGTGTATTCCGGCTCGCGACGGCGATACAGGCGACACAGCGCCGCGCCAACGCGCTGAAAAATGTGCTGATCCCGCGCTATTCGGAGATCATCCGCATGATCTCGGATGCGCTGGAGGACAAGGAGCGCGAGGAATTCACCCGCATGAAGATCATCAAGGCGACCAAGAAGTAAGATATGAAAAATGACGGGCTGATCCCGTCTGCGCAGCGCGCCGCTTTCCGTGAGCAGTTCACCGGCGGCGCGCTGCTTTGAATACAGAGACGGCGGAGGAAAAATGGAAATTTTACGGATTCAGAACAGCCATCCGCTCTGGGAGAAGACTGCGCGCTTTGCCGAATGCTGCTCATGGCTTGCGGGAGTATTTCTCGCGGAGCGGATGCGGGATAATGAGTTTCAGCCGCAGGAGCGCGTGATCGTCGCGCTTGACGGCGAAAAGATCGCCGGATTCTGCACGCTCACCGAAAGGGATGCGCTGCCGGATGATGTCCCGTTTACGCCGTACATCGGTTTTGTATTCGTGGATGAGCCGTACCGCGGAAACAGGCTCTCGGAGCGCATGATCCGGTCTGCGCTCGGCTATGCAAAGGAGCGCGGATATCATTCCGTATATATCGTGAGCGGCGAGCACGGCTTATACGAAAAATACGGATTTGAAAAAATCGGCGATTATGAAACGGTCTACGGCCTAACCGAGCAGCTCTTTCGGATCGCCGTCTGATCTACTGATTCACAAAGGAGTACATGATATGAGCAGACTTGTCACCGCTGCTGCCGTGCAGATGCAGTGCAGCACCGATCCGGCAGAAAGCATGGCGACCGCCGAGCGTCTGATCCGTCAGGCGGCCGCGGACGGCGCACAGATCATCCTGCTGCCGGAGCTGTTCGAGCGGCAGTATTTCTGTCAGGAGCGCCGCTATGAATACTACGCATTTGCGAAGAAAACAGAGGAGAATCCCGCTGTCCGGCGCTGCATGGAGCTGAGCCGTGAGCTTGGCGTTGTGCTGCCGGTCAGCTTCTATGAGCGGGACGGCAGCCGGCTGTTCAATTCGGCTGCGGTCATTGATGCGGACGGCACGCTGCTCGGTGTCTACCGCAAAACGCATATCCCGGATGACCATTATTATCAGGAGAAATTTTATTTCACGCCCGGCAACACAGGCTTCCGGACATGGAAAACGCAGTTCGGCGTGATCGGCATCGGCATCTGCTGGGATCAGTGGTTTCCGGAGACGGCGCGCTCGCTCGTGCTGAACGGCGCGGAACTGCTGTTTTATCCGACGGCGATCGGCTCCGAACCGATTCTGGAAACCGACAGCGAACCGCATTGGCGCACCTGTATGCAGGGGCATTCCGCCTGCAATATCACGCCGGTCATTGCGGCGAACCGCATCGGACTGGAGCGCGTGACACCCTGCCCGGAGAACGGGATGCAGGAATCTGCGCTGCGGTTCTACGGCTCCTCGTTCATGACGAATGAGACAGGGCAGATCATCGCACAGGCAGACCGCACGTCAGAAGCGGTGCTGATGCAGACCTACGATCTCGACGCAATCGCGCAGATGAAGCTCGACTGGGGACTCTTCCGCGACCGCCGTCCGCATTGCTACGGCGATATCACTGCTGATTAGGGCGTGTTAGGCTTGGTGTCAACACGCCCTAAGTCCAGAGACTGCGCCGGTGATGGGCTGAAGCTGCCGCACAAACCGGTTGTCAAAGCCGCAAAAAACGCGCCCGTACTCCTCGTACAGGCGCGCTTTGTTATTCATGCATACCCCGCTGAACGGTTTCCTTGCAGCGAAGATAGGCTGCGAGATCATCGGGATCAAGCTGATCCTCCGGCACACCGGCATGGATCTGCGCAAAAATCCGGATTCCGGCAGCGCAATCCTGCATCGCCGGCGCAGCAGGCAGATGCACCTGCTGTCTGCCGCAAACCGTCAGATCAAAGGCCGCGCAGGGCGGATCTCCGTTCATATCGCGAATCTCAAAGTCTGATGCCGTCAGCGGCCGCTCCGCGCATTCAAAATGCAAATAGGGCGGCAGCAGCAGCTCGTCCTCATTTGCCTTCAGATAACAGTCGAGCAGCTGTGAGAAAATGATTGCAGGTGTCTTCGGCGGGACATGATAGGTCAGCAGCACGATTTTCTGTTTGTCGCCGTAGGCAGGCAGAAATCCGCGCAGACTGGTTGATGTGAATGCCAGCGTCTTTCCGGCTGCCCGGCATACGGTGAAATCTCCGGCGCGCTCAACGCGATAGCCGCAGACCGGCTCCGTGACCGCTCCTTTTTGCGATGCCGAGAGCAGTGCGCAGTAAAGCGCAGTCAGCCGCGGCAGATCTGCGAGCATCGCGGGATTCAGCCGCTTGCCCTCCCGCACGCGCAGATATTCCGTCCGCACGCCGTCAAAGAGCAGCGCATTCAGCGTCACATAAGCACGCGCATCGTTCAGGAACGGATCGCGCAGGTCAAAGCCGGTCAGGTCACCCTCATAAAACCGGACGGCTTCCGCTTCCTCTTTTGTCAGCTTCATTGCAGACAGCCGGTTTACAGCAGCTCCGCGATTTCAAGAATCAGGCGCTCGCTCTTGTCCCAGCCGAGGCAGGGATCGGTGATCGACTTGCCGTAGCAGCCGCCGTCGATCTTCTGTGCGCCGTCCTCAATATAGCTTTCAATCATGAAGCCCTTGACGAGCTTTTTGATTTCCGGATTGTATCTGCGGGCTGCGAGAACCTCCTTGCAGATACGCGGCTGCTCCAGCGGATTCTTTCCGGAGTTTGCGTGGTTGGTATCAATAATTGCTGCGGGATTTTCAAAATTGCCCTCCGCATAAAGTGCTGCAAGATGCACGAGATCCTCGTAGTGATAGTTCGGGAGCGACTGCCCGTGCTTATTCATGTAGCCGCGCAGGATTGCGTGTGCAAGCGGATTGCCGGCGGAATGCACCTCCCAGCCGCGGTAGATGAAGGTGTGTCCGTGCTGTGCGGCGGTGATCGCATTCATCATGACGGAAAGATCGCCGGAGGTCGGATTCTTCATGCCGACCGGAACCGGCAGGCCGCTCGAAACAAGACGGTGCTGCTGGTTTTCGACCGAACGCGCACCGACTGCGACATAGGCCAGCAGGTCGTCGAGATAGCGGTGATTTTCGGGATAGAGCATCTCATCGGCGCAGGAGAAACCGGTCTCCTTGAGCGCACGCATATGCAGCTCTCTGGTCGCGATGATGCCCTTGAACATATCCGGCTTAGCGTGGGGATCGGGCTGATGCAGCAGACCTTTGTAGCCTGCACCGGTTGTGCGGGGCTTGTTGGTGTAGATGCGCGGGATGATGAAAATTTCGTCCTTGACCTTCTCCTGCACCTCGCGTAGACGGCTGATATAATCCAGCACCGCGTCGGGGTTATCGGCCGAGCAGGGGCCGATGATGAGCAGCAGACGGTCATCCTTTCCGGTGAAGATATTGCGGATGATCTCAGCGCGCTCTGCGACGATCTGTTCCATTTCCGGCGTGACCGGATACATTTCTTTCGTTTCCTTCGGAATCGTCAGCTTTCGTTCAAATTCCATGTTCATCATAGTGGCATTTCTCCTTTTATTATAGTTTCTCTGCCGCAGCCTGTTGTCACTCCGCTGACATTATATCACGAATCCGGCAATTTGTCAACCCTTTAACGCGTTGAATCACAAAATTGCAAGTCGGAGGATAGTTGGGCCATCAATATATAGCATCCGCGAAGCGATACCTTTTTTAACCATTCTAACTTTTCCATTTTGTCAGGGAATCCTCCCCAATCATTATTAGCCCCCAAAGAGGTATCTGCGAAAACGGGGATCTCTTTTTATTCATTCCGTAAATACCGGTATATTGAGAAAGGTGACAAAACTGTAAGATTCAGATAATGAAAATGTCAGAATGCTGTGCTATAATGGAGACAACAAAATCAGGGAGGGATCGGTATGGAATTACTGACAGTGGAACACCTTTGCAAGATCTACGGCAAGGGCGAGAATGAGGTCAGAGCGGTGGACGATGTGTCATTCAGCGTCCCGCAGGGGCAAATGGCCGCGATCATCGGCTCCAGCGGTTCGGGCAAATCGACGCTGCTGCATATGATCGGCGCAGTTGACCGCCCGACCTCTGGCAGGATCCTTCTGGACGGACAGGATGTCTTTCAGCAGAATAACAGAGAGCTTGCGATCTTCCGCCGCCGGCAGGTCGGGCTGATCTATCAGTTCTACAACCTGATCCCCGTTCTGACGGCGGAGGAAAACATCATGCTGCCGCTGCTCATGGACGGCAGAAAGCCCGATCAGAAGCATCTCGACGAGATCCTCGAAATGCTCGGACTGACGAAGCGCCGCGATCATCTGCCCTCGCAGATGTCCGGCGGTCAGCAGCAGCGTGTCTCGATCGGCAGAGCGATCTTCACCTCGCCGCAGGTCATCCTCGCGGACGAGCCGACCGGCAATCTCGACAGCAAAAACACTGCGGAGATCATGGAGCTGTTCCGCCGGTCGAACCGCGAGCTGAAGCAGACGATCCTCATTATCACGCACGACGAGGATATTGCGGAGCAGTGCGACCGCGTCATCACCCTGCGCGACGGAAAGATCATTTCCGATGTCACGAAAAATGCGCCGGAGGAGGCTGAACGCAATGAGATATGAAAATCTGCTTGCATCCCGCTATATCAAGGCGCAGAAGCGGCAGTCGGTGTTTACCTGTGTCAGCATCATCGCCGCCGTCGCGGTCATGACCATGATCTTTGTGCTTTACAGCGTTTGCATGAACTGCATGGAAAACACTTATTACAGCGAAGCACCGTATCATCTGGTTTTCAGTGAGCTGACCGAGGAACAGGGCGAAGCAATGGCCGGCTTTGCGGAGGTTCGCTCCGTGAAGCTCGAGCGCACACCGGACGGCGTATCGGCATATGTGCTGTTCGGCAGCGACATCGGCGACCGCGAGATCTGGCTGATGAATGCATCAAGGAAGATCGGCGCATTTGACAAGTACGAGCGCAGCAAATACAGCAGTATGCACGGCGCCTATGAATGGAACGACAATCTCATGCGGATGGACGGCGTCTATGACGGCGCACATCTGGTCAAGCTGCGGATCTTCTGTATCTTCTTCATTTTCGCGGTACTGTTCGCATTCGCGCTGCGGCTGATCGTTGACACGGCCTTTGAGGTGTCATCAAAGGAGCGCGAGCGGCATTACGGCGTTTTGCAGTCGATCGGCGCAACGCCGGAGCAGATCGTCCGCATCATCACACTGGAGGGAATGCGGCTCTGTGTGATCGCGATTCCGTTCGGCCTGATCGCCGGCATCGGATTTGCCTATCTGATGTATAAGGTGCTGCTGAAAGCGGGCATTGCCGATCTCTTTCACGGCATGACGGCAGCAAAGGTCAGCCTGCCGTTTTCCGTTGACTGGAGGATGCTGCTGATCGCGGCGGCGGTCGGGGTTGTCTGGGTATTTCTCTCGGCATACGGCGTCGGAATGCGCATCATCAAAAAAGCGCCGATGGAAGCGATCACGGCGCGGGCGGACGATGTGCAGAAGGTGCGCAGACGCACGCTTTCCGGCCTGCTGTTCGGTATCTCCGGCAGCATCGCCTCGCGCAATGCAAGACGGCAGAAAAAGCGCTTTGTCATCACGGTTCTGACACTGACCGTTTCGATCACGCTGTTCGCGCTGTTTTCCACACTGTCAGAAACCATTGAGCGCAGCATCAACGGCTATATCTCAGCAGATTATCAGATTTTCAGCGGCAAAGAAGCTCCCGATTTTGAATTCGAGATCGGCAACGCCGAAAAAGGCATCAGCATAGCCGATGCGGAAAAGGCGCTTGCAGACAGCGGGCTGTTTGAGAATATCGCTGTGAGCGTGTGGGGAGAGCTTTTGTCAGCAGACAGCGAAGGCAGAATCATTGTTTATTATTGCAACAGGGCAGCTTACACGCGGCTTTTCGGAGCGGACGCGGCGGTCAGTTATGACGAGCTGGTCAGCTCCGGCGGATATGTATACAATGCGAACGGCGCGGCGAACGAAAATTATGCAGAGCAGCTGCAAAGCGGTTCGCTTCCGGTCTTCAGCGTTTACAGGCGGCTGCCGGAGGATGCGGACACAGAGAATATGAGCCGCGGTGATCTTTACAGGAATTCGGAATTCGAAAAAAGGGAACATACACTGAATATCCTCGGTTCGGTCTCGGAGAAGGAGAATGACGGCTTTTGTTTGTACGGTGCAATTGAAACACATGAAAAGATCGAAGCAGAATGGTTCGGCGAGCATTCCGGATGGGCATCTGCGGACTTTAACTTTGCAGGGAGCAGCGCAGAGAATTATCAGTACAACGCTGCGGATTATCAAAAGGCGCAGGACTGGTTCAGGGAGCATTCGGATCTCATCCGCTCACTCGATCCGGAGGATACGGAATATGACTGCATTTACAGTGTAAAATGGAAAATGCACAGTATTCTGGCGACGGTGCGCGCCGCCGTGCTGATCTTCAATCTCGTGATCGCACTGGCAGCGCTCATCAATCTGCTGAACATTATCTCAACGGGCATTGCGAACCGCCGCAGTGAGCTGGCATCGCTGCAATGCGTCGGCATGACCGACCGGCAGCTTGACCGCATGGCGATCATTGAATGCCTGCAATTTGCGGGCGCAGCGGCGATTTTTTCCGCAATCATCTGCGCGATCATGATCTTCGTCGTGGAAGCCGGTCTGACTGCGCTCATCAATGTTTCCTTTGTCGATGAACCCGAGGAATCGAAAAAAATGCTGCTCGGTCTGATCCACTTGGACCGTGTGACGCCGTTCGTGCGCATCGGTCTGGCGGCACTGGCGGCATTCGCGGCAGGCTGTGTCACATCGCTCGTGATGCTGCGCGTGCAGCGTAACGAGAGCCTTTCCGATCAGATCCGCGGTTCGGAGATGAAGCTCGACATGAAGGAATCGCATATTCTCAGAAAAAGCGTGATCGCAGTTGCCGGTGTATTTGTTCTTGTCATTGCGGGACTGCGCATTTACAGCGTTTCCGCTTTCCGGCACGACCGGGGCGAATATGCAAAGGCGGGCTATCTCAATCTCGTGGAGTCAAACGGATTCAAAATGAATGTCTACTCCACCGGTGCAGAAAACGGAAAGGGAAAGCATACCATTGTCGGGCTTGCGGGCATGGCCGTCAACAGCTTCCCAATCGTCACAGATGAGCTGAATAAACGGCTCGGCAAAGAGAATACGCTGGTCTATCCCGACCGCGCAGGCTATGGCTTCAGCGATGATTCCTACAAAAAACAGACGCTTGAACAGGTCGTCGAGGATTACCGCACCGGTCTGAAAAACGCAGGCTTTACAGCGCCCTATGTGCTGATGGGGCATTCCTACGGCGACTTCTATGCGCTGTGGTGGCAGATGAAGTATCCGGACGAGGTCGAAGCGATCATCTTTTTGGACGGCACATGGCTTGAAAAAAATGAGCTCTGGGATTCCGCGGAGATTGACGATTTTCCTTCGGAATCTGCTGCGTATGCCGAGGCACGCAGAGTCTTCCTGCGGTCATGGCTC
>CAMOOV010000075.1 GCA_946621745.1 uncultured Ruminococcus sp. | reverse complement strand
CGCGATTCTCGATGAAAAATCGCAGCAGCTTCACGATTGCAGGCAGATCCTCATGCAGTATGCGCCGGATGCCCGTCTGAAGCTGCTCACCGCTGAGCTTTCCGCTGTCTCGGATCGTCTGCATCGAAGCATTGCGCATTTGGTGATGACGAAAGAGCAGTCGCTCGCACTGCTGCTCAGCCGGCTGGAAAGCATCAGTCCGGTCGCAATCCTTCAGCGGGGCTATGCGCTTGTTTATCATGAGGATACACTTGTCCGTGACGCTGCCGATACAAAGCCCGGCGATACGCTGACTGTTCAGCTCGCGCACGGTGTACTGACCGCTGAGGTCAGAGAGATCCGAAAGGAGAATTAAATGACATTTGAAGAAAGCATGAAGCAGCTGCTTGCGATCACTGCGAAGCTCGAAGCCGGCGGCCTTTCGCTGGAGGAGGCTGTCTCGCTTTACGGTGAGGGTGCAAAGCTCGCGGATGCGTGTAAAAAGGAACTCGATCAGGCAAAGCTGACTGTCAGTGAATTCAGTCAGCAGCCGTCTGATCCGCATACAGAAACAGAAAACTGACAGGGCGGCGCATTGCTGTCCGGGAGATTAGAATGAACAAAGAACATCAATTTTCGCCGCTGAAGGTCAGGCTGAATGAACTGAATCTGCCCGGTGATCTGAAAAAACTGAATACGGCACAGTGTACGGAGCTATGCAATGATATCCGGAAAATGCTGATTCATACCGTACTCAAAACCGGCGGTCATCTGGCCTCTAATCTCGGCGTCGTTGAACTGACACTATCGCTTCACCGGAATTTCGATTCACCGCAGGACCGCATCGTCTGGGATGTCGGTCATCAGGCATATGTTCACAAAATCCTGACCGGACGCGCAGACAGCCTGCCGCAGCTTCGGCAGCAAAACGGTCTTGCAGGATTTCCGAAGCCGAGTGAATCGGAGCATGATACTTTCATTACCGGTCACAGCAGCACTGCTGTCTCCGCAGCCTTCGGCATGGCTGAGGCGATGCGTCTTTCCGGTGACAGGCAGCACTATGCGGTCGCTGTCGTCGGTGACGGTGCAATGACCGGCGGCATGGTCTATGAAGGCCTCAACAATGCCGGAAAATCAAAGGTCAATCTGATCGTGATTCTCAATGACAACAATCAGGCAATCTCAAAAAATGTCGGTGCGATCGCAAAATATCTCGCCAAGATCCGCAGCTCGCCGAACTATGTCCGTGCGAAATGGAAATTTGAGAGCGTTGTCAGAAAAGCGCCGGCTATCGGTGATAAAATGGCAATCGGCCTGAAAAAAACCAAGGACAGGATCCGTCAGAATCTTGTGCAGTCCACCATTTTCGATGACCTCGGATTTGTGTATCTCGGCCCTGTCAACGGACATGATATTGAGGAGCTTGATGAGGCATTGGAGGTTGCGAAAAGCTATCACCGTCCGGTGCTCGTCCATGTGAAAACGATCAAAGGCAAAGGCTTCCGTCCGGCTGAGGAGAATCCCGGAGAATTTCACGGTGTCCCGCCGGAGCATCCGGAGCTGCTGCGCATCGACATGGAATCCGGTGATCCGGAAATCTCGATCGACGAATGTTTCTCGACTGTCTTCGGAAAGGCACTTTCTGAGTATGCAAATACAGATCCGGACATCATCGCTGTGACGGCTGCGATGAAATACGGAACCGGCTTGCAGTTTTTCTACGGCGCTCATCCGGACAGATTCTATGATGTCGGCATCGCAGAACAGCACGCGGTCACATTCAGCGCGGCGCTCGCATCTATGGGGAAAAAGCCTGTTTTTGCTGTATATTCGACATTTTTGCAGCGTGCATTCGATCAGCTGATTCATGATACCGCGATCGCAAATTATCATGTCGTGCTCGGCGTAGACCGCGCCGGTATCGTCGGCGCGGACGGTGAAACGCATCAGGGCGTTTTCGATATCCCGATGCTGACCGCAATTCCGCACTGCAAGATCTATGCCCCGGCGACCTACGAAGAGCTGACACGATGTCTGCATGAAGCGCTTTATACCGACACCGCACTGACCGCAATTCGCTATCCGCGCGGCAAGGAGTCCGAGCATTTCCCAATGGAGCCGGATGTCCTGTTTACGCACATCGCCGGTGAAGGAATGCTGCTCGTCTCCTACGGGCGGATCAGTGAACAGGCATATGAAGCGATGCAGGCGCTCCGCGAAAAGGGCATCCCCTGCGGACTGCTCAAGCTGACAACGATTTTCCCGCTGCCGGGTGAGATCTTTGCTATCGCGCAAAAATACAGGAAAATCGTATTTTTTGAAGAAAGCTATGCAATAGGCGGCATCGGCGAGATTTTCGCGATGCAGATGCTGCGCACCGACTGGAACGGCACATGGCGCTGCCGTGCGATTGAAGGATTTGTCGCGCAGGGAAGCGTCAGCGAATGTATGGAACGGCTGGGCCTGACTGCACCGCAGATGACACAGTATGCAGAGGATATCTGGCATGGCAAGGCTTGACGCAGAACTTGTGATGCGCGGCATCTGCGAGACACGGAACCGCGCACAGGCCTCAATCGCCGAGGGCAATGTGACTGTCAACGGCACCGTCTGCATGAAGGCATCGCAAAAGGTTGCAGATACGGATATTCTCGTATTAACAGAGCCGCTGCCCTTTGTCGGCAGGGGCGGCTATAAGCTGCGGTATGCGCTCGCAGAATTCGGCATTCCGCTCGACGGACTGCGCTGTCTCGATATCGGCGCATCGACCGGCGGCTTCACGGACTGTATGCTCCAGAACGGCGCAAAATCTGTGCTGGCCGTTGATGTCGGCCGGGATCAGATCGCAGAATCACTCCGCAATGATCCGCGTGTCATTGTGCGCGAGGGAACCGATCTGCGGCAGCTTCCGCCGGATACCGAGGGACTGCCTGCACAGTTCGCCGCCTGCGATGTTTCATTCATTTCACTGAAGCAGATCATCCCGTATCTTCCGCCGCTGCTGACTGATGATGCGGAGGCTGTTCTGCTCGTTAAGCCGCAGTTTGAAGCCGGCAAAGCTGCTCTGAATAAAAACGGCATCGTCCGCGATGAAAAAGTCCGACAGCGTGTGCTGCGCAATATCCGTGATTTTGCAGCCGCCTCCGGATTCATTCCCTGCGGCGAATGCGAATCGCCGATCAAGGGCGGCAGCGGCAATACCGAATATCTGCTCCGGCTCAAAAAATACCGGACTGAATGAGGGCAAG
Organism: uncultured Ruminococcus sp.; assembly: GCA_946621745.1. Taxonomy (GTDB): domain Bacteria; phylum Bacillota; class Clostridia; order Oscillospirales; family Ruminococcaceae; genus Firm-04. The sequence goes on along the minus strand of CAMOOV010000075.1, from coordinate 8,747 downwards.
CAATGAAATGTGTTCTTGATCCGAATATCTCCAAACTGAATGCGCTCCATACTGCAAAGCAAGCTGCTGAGATCCTGCACGGACTCTCATCGGAGGTCGTGGTTGCAGAGAAGCTCGCTGCACACTTCCGCGACCTGCCGTTTGTCAGAGTGGCTGCGCAGGAGCAGCTCTTTGCAGATGCTGATTTTGCCGTCGCTGTCGGCGGCGACGGAACGATCCTGCGCTGTGCCGAACGCCTGCTCCGCTATGCTGCCGCGACCTGTACGCCGCCGGTCAGGCTGGTCGGCATCAACACCGGCACACTCGGATTTCTCGCTGCGATCGAAGCAGATGAGCTGGAAATGCTCAGCCGCCTGCAAACCGGCGAATACGAGATCAGCAGCCGTATGATGCTTCGCACACAGATGCAGACTGCCGCCGGCGAAAGCACCCCGCTCCATGCACTGAACGATATTTATGCTTCCCGCCTGAACGGAAAAATCTGTGATTTTTCTGTTTCGGTCGATGATAGACAGATCGGCAGCTACCGCGCAGACGGCATCATCTTCTCAACACCGACCGGCTCGACGGCCTACGCACTTTCCGCCGGCGGACCTGTGATGGAGCCGGATCTCAGCCTGATAGAAATGAATCTGATCTGTCCGCATTCGCTCTTTGCAAGGCCGATGCTGTTTGCACCGCAGCGGCGGATCACAGTCACATACCGCGGTGTCGGAAACGGCGGACTCTGCGTTCATGCAGACGGCAAAAAAGCTGCGGAGCTGCGGAACGCCGAATCGTTCACGCTGACTGTCTCCGAGCATTCCATTCCGTTTGTCAACTGCAAGGGTCACGCTTTTTATGATGCACTGCACGGCAAGCTCATGCAGCCGCTCAAGGGAATGTAACAATAAACAGACTTTTATTGACAGATAAGGAGGACGAAAAAATGCCCAATGCAAGGCATAACATGATTCTGAAGCTCATCCAGACCCATGAGGTCAGCACACAGGAAATGCTGCGCGATCTGCTGGAGGAAAACGGTTTTTCCGTCACACAGGCGACGATCTCCCGCGATATCCGTCAGCTCAAGCTACGGAAGCGCCGTACTGCGGCCGGCGTAAGCTGCTATTCCAAAGCGCCTGCTGCTGCGATTGCTCCGAATAATCTGCTTGCAGATGTGGTGGTTCGCATTGACTATGCGATCAATACGGTCGTCGTGAGCTGTCATGCAGGATCCGCCCAAGCAGCCTGCGCGGTCATCGACAGGATGCAGCTCCCGGAAGTCGTCGGAACAATTGCCGGAGACGATACGATCTTCATTCTCACACGCTCTGAGCAGAATGCCAAGCAGCTTATTACATCACTGGAATCCCAAATCTGGGGGTAAAATATGTTAAGGGAACTCTCAATCGAAAACCTCGCCGTCATCGAATCCGCTGTCATCCCGCTGGAGCAGGGCTTCAATGCGTTCACCGGTGAGACCGGTGCCGGAAAGTCGATCCTGATCCACGGCATACAGGCCGTCCTCGGACAGCGCACCAGCCGCGACCTCGTTCGTACCGGCTGCAAAAAAGCTGTCATCACCGCTGTCTTTTCGCCGGTCTCCGATACGGCGCACGCGATCCTCGCAGAATACGGCCACGAGACGGAGGATGACGAATTGCTGCTGACGCGTGAGATCTCGGCGGACGGCGGCAGCATCGGCAGAGTCAACGGCAGAACGGCGCCGGTCGCTCTGCTCCGTGCGCTCGGCGAATCGCTCGTCAATATCCACGGTCAGCATGACAACCAGATTTTGCTTCGTCCGGAACGGCATCTGGATGTTCTGGATCGCTTCGGCGATGATCTGTCTCTGCTGGAGGAATATCAGAGAGAGTTCCATGCCTTGCAGGCCTGCGCAAGAACACTCAATCAGCTGAAAAAATCCGAACAGGAGAAAATGCTCCGTCTCAAAGCATTGCAGGAAACAATTACTGAGATCGGTGAGCTGGATCCGCAGCCGCAGGAGGATGTGCTGCTCGATGAGCAATACCGCATTGCCGCACGCGCAGAGGATACCGCAGAAATCGCCGGAACGGTCTGCCGGATGCTGACGGACGGCGACGAAAACATCTCCGATGCAATCGCGGCAGCCTGTGAACAGCTGTCCCGTCTGACTGATGCTGCACCGGAGGCTGACAGCCTGCGGGAGCGCCTTCGGACGCTGAATATTGAGCTGCGCGATATTTCCGATGAGATCAATGCCTATGCCGGTGTGCAGCTCTCCCCTGCCGAATTTGCAAAGCTCAATGACCGCCGGAATGCAGTCAATACTGCCGCGCTCCGCTATCATACCGATGCGGACGGACTGCGGCAGATCTATGAGGATGCGCTGAAAGAGGTCAGTGCGATCGAATCCGATTCCAACCGGCTGCATGACCTGAGCGCTGAGCGTTCGGAGCGTCTGCACCGCGTCACGGAGCTTGCCAAAAAGCTGACCGCGCATCGGCAGCAGCTCGCTGCCGATTTTTCACGCAGAGTCGGCGAAGAGCTTGCCTATCTCAATATGCCGCGTGTGCAGCTCAGTGTTGCGCTGACACAGGGCAAGCTCACCCCGACCGGCATGGATCATGCGGAATTTCTGATCTCTGCGAATCCCGGTGAACCGCCGAAACCGATCGCACAGATCGCATCCGGCGGTGAGCTTTCACGCATGATGCTCGCGCTGAAAGCCGTTCTCGCCGAGCGCGATGACATCCCGACGCTGATCTTTGACGAGATCGACACGGGTGTCAGCGGCAAGGCCGCACAGAAGATCGGCCTGAAGCTCCGGCAGCTTTCGCAGCATCATCAGGTCATCTGCGTGACGCATCTTGCACAGCTCGCGACGCAGGCAACGCATCATCTGCTGATCGAGAAGCACAGCACCGACACCGCAACCAGCACCGCTGTCACAGTGCTGGACCGCGATGCGCGGATCCGTGAGATCGCCCGCATCATGGGCGGAGACGACCAGTCAGAACTGCTGCTCCAGACCGCCGAAGCCGCGCTGGATGCCGCATCAAAATGAATTGCGGAGCGATATCTGACGGGATTATTGCCCAGCCTGATCGCTCATATTGCAGCTTGATTAAAACAGCCAGCCTCGCCGGATAAGCGAGGCTGGTTCTTTTCTGCAATACATGATACGAGCGGCAGTCTGTATTCGCCGATGTTTTAATCTACGGTTTATGTGGGATAACAGGCAACTCATCAGCTTCAAGGCTTGTTGTGATAACATCCTCCGCCCAGAACTCCACGATTTTCATTTCAGGTGTAATGTATTTATCCGTATCCATAGTCCGTCACCTCTTATTTGAAATAATGATTTCTCATGCGGGATTCTGATTATCTCCGGCGCAATATAGTTTTTTTGCAGACTGGGCATACAGATACAGCGCACGGCAGACATTCTGCAAAGCCGGATCATCAGAGCCGCCGTTCAGGACATTATAGCAGTAGGTCATTGGATTGTATGACACACTGCCGCTCCCGAATGTCACAGTGAAGTCCTTTTCAAGCTCATTTGCTGTGATGCCTCTGATACGAACTATGACAGAGTCGCCGTTCGGTGCAGTTTCCACTTCCTTGGCGCCACAAGAGAACGCTGTATCATCAGGAAGTCCCTTGAAGTAGAGTGAAAGCGTTGTCTCCGACTGCAGCGAGAGCGTTGCGCCCTCAAAGATTACGCCTTCTGGAAGAACCGTTTTCGCAGCGTTATACCTAAATTTATCAGGCATAGCCGCATCGCTGAGAACCTTGTCAGCAGCATCAAGCCCAGCGTTTGCAAGTGTTCCCAATACGAAGAAATATTTCTGCGAATATGCACCGGAGCCGATGCTTGTAACGCCTTCCGCTATCGTGACGATTTCAGGTTTTCGATCCGCTGAAACACAAAGGAACCGACAGAGGTGATGCCCTGCTCTATTTCTATCGAGATTATATTGTGCAAATAATCTTCCCATGGCGCAGGCTCATTGCCGTAATCGGCCTTTTTTTCTGTGCCGTAGATCACCAGCTTGCCTGTTTCCATGTCAAGCTCCCAGTTCGCATCGGCTCCGCACGCACCGCCCACTGTATCCCCAGCCGCTGCCGTGATCGTCAAATGAGCCAACAGATCAGCAGCAGGATGCAGCGGCACAATTCCCGATGCGATCAGCAGCGCCAATGAAGCCGAAAATAGTTTCCGGAATAATCTTCCTTTCATATAAACTCCTCCCTTACGCATAAAAGCGCACTCCACAGGACTGACTTATCCCATAGAGTACGCCCGTATAGCCGTATAAAATGACGGAAACTGCACAGTTGTGCCTGATCTGATTACAGACAGCGGAGCATCCGAACATAACCGTGTCACCTCCATTTACAGAAGGAGCTGCAAAACTACGGCGAAGATTTATTTTTCTTTTACATTTTAACCATACCACAATTTAATGGAAATGACAAGGGGTTAGGGGAATTATTTCATAAGAATTAGACAAGCGGAAAATGATGCATTTTATCGGAATCCTGTCTTCATTATCATCAGCTGCATACATCACAATCAGAACATCTTCCGTGCCTCGCTGATGAACAGCACCAGCAGTGACACAAAAATCAGTCCGGAGATAAACAGCACACCGATCGCTTCCCAGAGCGCATCCGGCACGATGATATGTTCACCCGGATTGTCCTCCAGATAGCGGATCTCCAGTCTGCCGCCCGGACGGTATTTCTTTGTCCGAAAGCCGACTGTAATAAAGCCGCAGCCGCCGTAGCTGCCGTCCGCTTTATCATAGCTGTATGTGGTTTTCCATGCCCTGCTTCTGCCGTGCCAGATCCGTTCAGATTTTGTGATACGCGCATAGGTTCTGATGCCGCTCCGCCTGAACCGGATATACCGGATCAGCTGCCGGATGCCGAAAATAAACGGAATCAGCATCAATAAGCTGAAAAAGCCTAACCAGAATCCGCCCGCTGAAATCGGTCTCAGGACTGTCCCGAAAATTCCGGAATAAATGATTCGCAAGCCGATTCCCCCTCCTGCGTAAACGCGTTTTCTATGCCGATCCGCCGCGCATACTGCACAACATGACCGTATTCCTGTTCGGTCACTCTGCGCGAGAGCAGCGGATGCTCCTTCATCTGCGGCATCGGCGTGTACTGATTCATGATGCTGTAGCCGATGTCGTTTCCGTAGGTCTGATACAGATACCATAAAACCTGCCGCGACTCCTGTGCATGGCCGGGCAGAACCAGATGCCGCACCTGCACGCCGCGCTGCATCAGTCCGGTTTGCGGATCAAGCTGCGGCGCACCGCACTGACGCACCATTTCCGCGAGCGCAGCCTTTGCAGTCTCCGGATAATCCGGCGCAGCCGAGTATTCCGCTGCTGTCTGCGCATTCAGGTATTTGAAATCCGGCAGATAAATGTCGATCAGTCCGTCAAGCATGCGCAGTGTTTCCGGCAGCTCATAGCCGCTGCTGTTCCACAGGATCGGGATATGAAGCCCCGACTGCTTTGCACGCTGCAAAACAGGAACAAGCTGCACGGTAAAATGTGATGCCGTCACGAGATTGATATTGTGAACGCCGTCCGACTGGAGCCGCAGCATAATCTCCGTCAGCTCCTCCGCAGAAACATCGCGGCCGATATGCGAGACAGCGATCTCGTGATTCTGGCAGAAGATACAGCGCAGACTGCATCCGCTGAAAAAAACCGTGCCGGAGCCGTTCTGTCCGCTGACCGGCGGCTCCTCCCACATATGCGGTGCTGCGCGCGCAATGCGGATCGTATCAGTCTCACCGCAGCGCCCGCGCTCTCTGCTGCGGACTGCCCCGCATCTGCGCGGACAGCACATACATTTCGTTTCCATGTCATCCTCCGTCTGCATAGGTGAGATTCTGCATCAGCATATCCATGCCGCTTTGCAGGACACGCCGGATCATCTCCGTTTCCGCATCCGTCAGCACGGCAGACTCAGCAGCACTTTTGTATATTTGTTCAGAGGCTTGCGTCGCACGGAACAGCTTCCGGTAACAATCCTCTGCTTCATCCGGCTCGGTGAGATCCATACCGAGCGAATCCGCGATATCCGTAAACAGATTCCAGAAATTCAGCAGGAACCCCGCATCCAGTATGTCATCCACATAGATCTGTGAACGGCTGCCGGTGAACAGCCAATAGTCGAGCCGTTCCGCATCAAAGAAAACTGTTTCGCAATCATGTATTCCGGCTGCTGCAATCGCATCCTGTTCGGTGCCGTAGCACAGCAGCTTTCCGTTCCGTGTCCGCAGCCGATTCACGCCGTCTGCATCCGCACACCATACCAGATAATACGAACTGTCACCGGCGTAAGAATGGCTCAGCTCAATCACATATGCATTGTTCATCGTTTCTCCTCCCTCATCATTCTACCACATACCCGCGCATCTGTCAATCCGGGCGGCAACAGATTTTTTAGTTTACCCATTGCATTTTCCGGCATGATGTGGTATAATGGAAAATACAGGAGCATTCAGCACGGATGCTCCACAATGATGAAAACGGAGGCTTTTGAAATGGCAATGTTTGACAAGCTGCTTGCAAATCTCAAGGCAAGCCGGAAGACGATCGTATTTACTGAGGGTACCGATCCCCGTATTCTCTCTGCGGCAGAACGCCTGATGAAAGAGAATCTCATGGGTGTCATCCTCTGCGGCAATGCTGATGAGGTCAAGGCTGCGGCGGCAGCAGGCGGATTTGATGTTTCCGCTGCAACGGTGATTGACCCGCTGACCTATCCGGAAATTGATGCAATGATCGCTGAAATGGTCGCGCTCCGCAAGGGCAAGATGACCGAGGACGAAGTCCGCGCAGCGCTGAAAAAATCCAACTACTTCGGCACAATGCTCGTCAAAATGGGCAAGGCAGATGCTCTTCTCGGCGGCGCTACCTATTCCACTGCCGATACCGTCAGACCGGCGCTCCAAATCATCAAAACCAAGAAAGGGGCAAATCTTGTCAGCTCCAGCTTCATCCTGTTCCGCGAGAAGGACGGCGTTGAGGAAAAGATCGCAATGGGCGACTGCGCAATCAATCTCGGTTATTCCGACAGACTTGACAAGGACGGCAATGTTGTCCTGAGCGCTGCGCAGCAGCTCGGCGAGGTCGCAGTTGAAACCGCACGCACAGCTGCATTCTTCGGCATTGATCCGAAGGTTGCGGTTCTGAGCTTCTCCACCTACGGCTCCGGCAAGGGCGGCACTGTTCAGCTCAGCCATGATGCCGTGATTGAGGCGCGCAAGATTGATCCGGAGCTTGTCATCGACGGTGAGTTCCAGTTTGACGCTGCTGTTTCCGCAGAAGTCGCAAAGACGAAGTGCCCGGATTCCAAGGTCGCAGGTCAGGCAAATACTTTCATCTTCCCGCTGATCGAAGCAGGCAACATCGGCTACAAGATCGCACAGCGTCTCGGCGGCTATGCTGCATACGGTCCGATCCTTCAGGGACTGAATGCGCCGATTAACGATCTCTCCCGCGGCTGCAATGCAGATGAGGTCTATGCAATGGCGATCATTACCGCAGGCATGGCTTAATTCACGCCAATACGCAGATATTGAGAACCGTTCGTTGATAACAGCACTGATACAGCCGTTTAATGCCATGGTATTTTTGACTTACGGTCAGAAGTACCATGGCGTTTCTGTTATGCTGTGAATAATCTGCTAAAACCGGAATAAGCTGCTGTGATATTGATGTCCCAACTATCTCTTGAAGATATCTGCTTGTCTATTTGCCGTGATACTGCGTTAGAAATCCTTGCCTTGCGCATGTTTCGCGGGCGCGAAACTGCGCAGTTTGCCCGCAAACGTGCGTCAGCAAGGCGGCGGCTTTCTGCCTTGTCTCACGACAAAAAACCTGCGCATCTATTCTTCAAGATTTAATTGGTACATCAATCATAACAGTAATGAGATAATTCTATACCCTGAGAGCACTGCTTCTGTATGTATAACTGCACAAATCTTCTTGAGGGGTTCATGAGTGCCTTTGTAAAAACACATCACTGCACTTGACATTTAATATAAAGTATGATAAAATTATCTTTGTGAGTATGAATGTACGAATGTACGCAAATCCGCCGCTGACTGCTATCAACGGATTCACATTCAGCAAGCGGTTCGTTTCCGCAAATCTCAGATGCAGCAGTGAAGATTATAACAACAAGCTGTATACAACGAAAGGAAATCTTTATTATGAATGAAGGCTACTATATCAAAGACATCATCCGTCTCATACTGAATCATATCTGGCTGATTCTCGTAATCGCGTTGCTTGGAGCGGCTGCCGGATTCAGTGTTTCAAAATTTCTGCTGCCGCTGCAATATTCCTCACATATCACGATGTATGTGCAGAGCTATGCCGGCATTTCTGAGAATGCAAATAATGTGAACAACATCAGCAATTCCAAGCAGCTTGTGAATACCTACATGGAGGTGCTGAAGGACGATGCTGTCATGAATGCTGTAGGTGAGCAGTTATCCAAACAGTTTGATGACAATACGCTCTCTCAGAATTTCAAAATGACTGATACCGGCAAGATCACTCCTGCATCTATTCGCTCCTGCCTTACCATTTCATCAGTAACCGACACCTCCGCTGTTAAGGTAAAAGCGACGGCGAAAAATGCCGAAATCGCAGCAGCGATCTGCAACGACCTGACAAAGGTCGCTCCGCAGTATGTGGAGGATGCAGTCGGTGTCGGCTCTATCAACACCATTGATACAG